>NZ_VZPV01000002.1:300000-600000 GCF_008801405.1 Ralstonia insidiosa
ATGAATAGTTGACCTGCATCGTTGCCCATGCCCGCCGACCTCCGCCTGCCCCGCTACCAGCAATTGCGCGATGACCTGGCCGCGCAGATCGCCCAACAGCACTGGCGCCCGGGCGACGCCATCCCCACCGAGGCGGAACTCGCCAAGACCTACAACGTGGCCGTTGGCACGGTACGCAAAGCCGTGGACGTGCTCGTGGCCGAGGGCCTGCTGGAGCGCTTCCAGGGGCGCGGCACCTTCGTGCGGCGGGCCAGCTTTGCCAGCTCGCTCTTCCGCTTCTTCCGCTTCCAGAGCGAAGCCGGCGAGCGCCGCATTCCCGAGAGCCGCATCCTCAAGCGCGATGTGCTCGACGCGCCCTCTGCGCCCGCTGCTGGCCTGCAGATCGAGACCGGCGCACCGGTCATCCGCCTCACGCGTTTGCGCTTGCTCGACAGCGCCCCGCTGCTGGCCGAAGAAATCTGGCTGCCACACGACCGCTTTGCTGACCTCGCCACGCTGGACCTCGGCGCCTTTGGCGACCTGCTCTACCCGCTGTACGAATCGCACTGCGGCCAGATCATTGCAAGCGCCGAAGAAACGCTCACCGCCGAGGCCGTCAACGCCACCTACGCGCGCCTGCTGCGCATCCAGGCCGGTGACCCGGTCATGGTGATCGAGCGCGTGGCGCGCGGCTACGACCGCGTGCCGCTCGAATGGCGGCGCTCACGCGGCGCGGCGGCGCACTTCCGGTATCACGTCGATATCCGGTAACGCCGCCCGCATCGCACACCCATACCTATAAAGCACACACAGGAGACAACACCATGCAGGCGACCTCACCGCCATTGCTGGACGTACGCGGCGTGACACTGCAGTACAAGACGCGCCAGCATCTGGTCACCGCCACCTATCGCGTCGACTTCCAGGTCTACCCCGGCGAGCGCTACATCCTGCTGGGCCCGTCGGGTTGCGGCAAATCGACGTTGCTCAAGGCGATTGGCGGCTACCTCACGCCCACCGAGGGTGAGATCCGCCTGAAGGGGCAACCGGTGACCAAGCCCGGGCCGGATCGCATGATGGTGTTCCAGGAGTTTGACCAGCTCCTGCCGTGGAAGACGGTGAAAGAGAACGTGCTGTTCCCGCTGCTCGCCACCGGCAAGCTGGGCGCACGCGAGGCGGAAGAACGCGCGCTGCACTACATCAACAAGGTCAACCTCACCAAGTTTGCGGACCACCATCCGCACATGCTCTCGGGCGGGATGAAGCAACGCGTGGCCATCGCGCGCGGCATGGCCATGGAACCCGACGTGCTGCTGATGGACGAGCCCTTTGCCGCGCTCGACGCGCTCACCCGCCGCAAGATGCAGGACGAACTGCTGCAACTGTGGGACGAGACGCGATTCACTGTCCTGTTCGTCACGCACTCGATTCCGGAAGCGATCCGCTGCGGCAGCCGCATCCTCATCCTCTCCCCACACCCTGGCCAGGTCCGCGCCGAACTGCCGAGCCTCGCACGCGGCGATGATGACCCCGAGCGCTTCAAGGCCCTCGAAGCCGAGATCCACGACATGCTGTTCGCCCGCGCAGTGGAGGAAACCCATGCAGACTGAAACCCTTTCCATGCCCACCACGAACATCAGCGAGCGCGAGCCCGTGTATCGCACGCCTGTGGCGTTCGAGCGCATCGGCGTGGTCGAAAAACCGTTGTCGATTGCTGAACGCCTATACGAGCAGGTGTGGCTGCGTAAGCTCGTCATCCTCGTCGTGCTCGCCCTCATCTGGGAAGGTGGCGCACGCTGGCTCGACAACCCGCTGCTGCTGCCCACGTTCTCCGACACCGTGCAAGCGCTGTGGGCAGGCCTCGCCAGCGGCACGCTGTTCGCACGCATCGGCACGTCCATGGAGACGCTGCTCGCCGGCTATGCACTGGGATTGGCGCTGTCGTGCGCGCTGGTGGTGCTCGGCATCAGCAACCGGCTGGGGCAGGACTTCCTGGAAACGCTCACCGCCATGTTCAACCCGCTGCCGGCCATTGCCTTGCTGCCGATCGCACTGGTGTGGTTTGGCCTGGGCAACGGCAGCCTGATCTTCGTGATCGTGCACTCGGTGGTGTGGGCGGTGTCGCTCAACACGCACGCCGGCTTCCTGTCGGTCTCGAACACGCTGCGCATGGTGGGCCGCAACTACGGCCTCTCTGGCATGGGGTACCTGACCAAGATCCTGATTCCGGCAGCGTTCCCGTCCATCCTCACCGGCCTGAAGATCGGCTGGGCATTCGCATGGCGCACGTTGATCGCGTCGGAACTGGTGTTTGGCGTCAGCTCCGGCCAGGGCGGTCTCGGCTGGTACATCTACGAAAACAAGAACCAGCTGCAAATTCCAGAAGTGTTCGCAGGCCTGCTGACCGTCATCATCATCGGCCTGCTGGTGGAGAACCTGGTGTTCCGCACGCTGGAAGCCCGCACCATCAAACGCTGGGGCATGCAGAACTAAGCATTGGCGCCCACACAAGCGCCCCGATGGTTTGGCCCTTGACGTTCCTGCCCTAGATGGCGCCTTGAATTTTTGTAAGCGGGCGGAAAAAAGACGGGGAACTGTTTGAGCGAAGCGAGTTTTCCCCGTCTCCGCACGGTTACGGAAATTCAAGGAGTCTTTCGCCATCTCGGGCGCGCCTCTCTTTGCTTACTTTCTCTGGCAAGACAGAGAAAGTGAGTCGGCCCCGGCAGGGGACGAAACCCAGAATGCACCACCAACAAACAACAAGGAGACACCCCATGCAGCAAACCCGCCGCAATGTCCTACGCCTGACCATGGCCGCCACCCTGGCAACATCGCTCTTCGGTGGCGCGATCAACGCAGCGCACGCAGAAGCCAACGAAGTCCGCATCTCCCACGGCTACGGCATCCTCTACCTGCCCATCATGGTGATGTCCAGCGAGCACCTGCTAGAGAAGCAGGCCAAGGCGGCGGGCCTGGGCGACGTGAAGGTCAGCTACCGCATTCTGGACGGCGGCAACGTCATCAACGACGCCATGCTCTCGGGCGCGCTCGACATCGCCTCCCTGGGCGTCCCAGGCTTCCTCACCCTGTGGGACAAGACCCGCGGCAGCGCCATGGAAGTGCGCGGCCTGTCGTCGCTCAGCTCATCGTCGATGTACCTGATGACGCGCAACCCCAACGTGAAGACGCTGGCCGACTTCTCCGACAAGGACCGCATTGCCGTGCCCGGCATCAAGACTTCACTGCCCGCCGTGGTGCTGCAAATGGCCGCCGCCAAAACCTTCGGTGACAAGCAGTTCAACAAGCTCGACCCGATCACCGTGCCGCTGCCGCACCCGGACGCCACCGCCGTCATGCTGGCAGGCGGCAGCCAGATCAACAGCCATATGGCCTCGCCGCCGTTCTCATACACCGAGGCCGCCGCACCTGGCCTGCACCGCGTGTTCAACACCGTCGACGTGCTCGGCAACATCACGCTGGACATGACCTACACCAGCAAGAAGTTCTACGACGCCAACCCGAAGCTGTCAGCAGCATTCGTGGCGGCGCTGGATGAAGCCAACGCGCTCATCGCCAAGGACAAGACCAAGGCCGCACAGATCTACATCGCGCAATCGAAGGTGAAGAGTTCGCCTGACGAGGTGAAAAAGATCCTCGACGATCCGGACTCGCGCTTCACGACCACGCCGGTGGGCGTCGCACACTATGCTGAGTTCATGCAGCGCGTGGGCACGCTCAAGAACAAGCCGGCATCGTGGAAGGACCTGTTCTTCCCGACGGTGCAGAACCGGCAGGGCTCCTAAACAACAACGCAACAACGCGCCGCACGCAGCATCCGCACGGAGGCATCCATGACCCTACGCATCGTCCGGCTCGGCGAGCCGCGCTCCCCCGATGAAGGCCTGCGCATCGGCACTGTGCGGCGCCCGCCGCGCGGCGTGCCCAAGGAAGAATTCGCCAGCCGCGATTTCTACGACGTCTGGATGCCGCTGCTCTCCCCCACGCCTGAACTCGTCAAGCAAGCTCAAACGGCACAGGCCGAGCACGACGAGAAGGGCTGGCAGACCTTCGTGCGCCACTTCCGCGCCGAGATGCGCGATGGCGATGCGGCACGCACGCTCGACATGCTGGCCGCGCTGTCCCATCAGACCAATCTCTCAGTCGGCTGCTATTGCGAAGAGGAAGCGCATTGCCATCGGTCGGTGTTGCGCGAGCTATTGAAGGAGCGGGGCGCGAAGGTGGCTGACTGAAATGGCGTGAGATACAGTCCCGTCTTCGATTATCTGGAGTTCATCCCCATGAAGATTGGCTGCAAGTGCGGTGCTGTGATCTACGATCAGACCGACTTTCTACCTGGGAAAGCACGGTTAATTGCCGACCAAGACTGGGAAGACTTTGCGAATACCGTAGTTGATTGCGCACAGATCGATCGGACACTCACACGCGCGTGCTATCAATGCGAAAGCTGCGGTCGGCTGTATGTTGAGGGGCCTGATCGAGAACTTCATACCTTCACACCAGAGGACACTTCTGGCCCTCTGCTGACATCCTCACATGGCTCCGCATGGAAGGCGCCGCTGGTTGGTAACTGGTCCGATCGACCCATGTTCGCCGGCCACGCGAAAGGTGATCTCTGGTGCAACAGCCCACATGCCCACGACACGCCTAGGGAGTACGAATCGTGGCCTGCACTCGAGGCAGCTTACTTTGCGCTGTTCTTCCAGATGCAAGCCAACGGTGTACTGCGCTCAGCGCTCTTACGGAAGAACAACGAAACCGTTCACGTATGGCCTTGCGATTAGGCTTCCGTCTCAGCAACACGAAAACCCGAAGCCGAGCTAAATCCTGCCTGTCGCTCTTGTCAAAGGAAGATCATGCCTAATATTGCTCGCACATTGTTCCGCCCCTTGGCTTACAGCATCACGCTTGCTCTGACATTCAGCGCCGCGCAAATAGCCGTCGCGCAAACTGTACCCGACACGCTTCAACCCGCCGGCGCACACCGCACCATCGCCAGCCTGTCGGCAACCGGTGTGCAGATCTACGTCTGCAAGCGCGACGGCGACAAACCGCTCGCGTGGGCATTCAAGGCACCGCTGGCGGATCTGTATGACGCGTCCGGCAAGCTGGTCATCAAGCATGCCGCCGGCCCGAGCTGGGAGGCGCTGGACGGCAGCAAAATCACCGGTAAGGTCATGCAGCAGGCTGCCAACACGGCAGAAGCCGGTGCCATTCCGTTGCTCTTGCTGCAAGCAACCAACGTTGGCGGCGCAGGGCTATTGAGTACCGTGCACTATGTGCAGCGGCTGCAGACACACGGCGGCATCCCGCCCGCACAACCCTGCACGGAAGAAGGGCAGGAAGGCCGCAGCCCGTATCTTGCGCAATACGTCTTCCTCGACTGACATCGCCGTCGGCGTCATCCGCGTCAGCCGCGCCGTACCCCGCGTGGGTGACGCCACATCCCTGGGGCAAGCCTATAACGAAGACACGCGCGACCGGCGCCCCGCCGCGTCACGCTTTGTCGTTTCAGGAGTCCTACCATGGGCCGCCGCTACATCGATTGCCGTGCCTTCCCCAGCGAGAACAACTGCTCGGTCGCCATCAGCGCCGACAGCGATGCCGAGTTGCTGGAGGCCGCCGTGCAGCACGCTGTGTCCGTACACAAGCACACCGACTCGCCCGAGCTGCGCGCGCAACTGCAAACCCTCTTCAAGGATGGCAACCCCACCACTGAGCGGCCGCCAATGGCAACCGCGTGATGCAGGTGCAGCCCATTCTTGATGCGTTGCAGCCGACGCGGGTGTGTGTTGCGCCGCCGCAGGTGTGTGTTGCGCCGCCGCGCAAGCGTCTGCCTAGCGATGCGCAGATGACGCCAGCATCAACCGCACCACATCGCACTGGCTATGTGTATTGGTCTTGCGGTAGACGTGCTTGAGGTGCGTGCGCACCGTGTCGAGCGAAATACCCAACGTGCGCGCAATGCATGCCGGGTCCGCACCACGCGCGAGCAGATCCGCCACGTCCGCTTCACGCGGGGTCAGCCGAAACGCGTCGGTCAGCCACAGGCTGGGGGATTGCGCAGGCACGATGCCGGCGCGGGCGGCAACGCGTTGCCAGCAAAGCGGCAACGCCTGCGCAAGATGCGGCAGCAAATCCCGCGGCGCAGAACGCTTGGCCAACAGCGGCACGCCGCGCACGCGATAGTCCAGCCATACCGCACCACGCACCTCCGCATCGGCCAGCGGCCAGGCATCCACCCCGTCGCAACGGGCCGCATGCAATAGCAAATCCGCTGTGTGCGCACCACCTGAGGCCGCCCAATGCAGGCGACCGTCTACCCGCCAGCGGACCATGGCCGCAGCATGATCCGCGCTGCAGACATCGCGCAGCACGTTCATGATGCCCACGGCATCACCCGCGCACGCCGCTTCGTAACACCGGCGCAGCACGGTTGCCGAGGCATGGGAGGGCATGGCGGCAAAACGCGGCATGGATGAAATCCGGGCATAGCAGGCATCGGGGCTCGCAACTGATACGCCCCGATAGACCCTTTTCGGAAAAGGATTTCATTATAGAAAGCGCACCCGACAGCGCGCTGCGTCGTTTGCCCTAGGCCGGAATCTCAGGCCAGCGCGCGGCGCGCCATCCACCGGGCCCGCAGGTGGTCGTACGCAAGGTTGAAGAAGAACGTGTACGGCAGGAAAAACAGCATGATGCCGATGTCGATCACGAAGGCTTCCCACAGGCTCACGTTCAGCCACCACGCGCCCAGCGGCACCAGCATCACGACCAGGCCGCCTTCGAACAGGCAGGCGTGCACCACGCGCACGGCCAAGGTGCGCGAGAGCTTGTAGCGATGCTCCACACGCTCGAAGAGCGCGTTGAAGATCATGTTCCACACCATCGCCACGCCGGCAAACATGAGCGTGAGCGCACCCATGTGTGCAAGCGGCACGCCCATCAGCCAGCTGAACAGCGGCGCGCAGATGATGGTGGCGAGGAGCTCGAAGCTCAGCGCGTGGAAGACGCGCTCAACAGGGGTTTTGGCTGGGACTTGCATGAAGGACTCCGATGAATAGGCGCAATTTTCATCGGTGGAAGTCGATTTATCCAGTTCGATAGCATCGGTTTTTCCGATATATTGAGCGGATACCGCCATCTGGAGCCAACCATGCGTCACTCCCCTGAAGCGCTGCTGGCCTTTGCGGAGGCCGCCACGCTCGGTTCGTTCTCGGCGGCGGCGCGCAAACTGGGCAAACGGCAATCGACCATCAGCGAGGCGATCGGCAACCTGGAAATCGACCTCGGCCTGACGCTGTTCGACCGCAGCACGCGCCAGCCGACGCTCACCGAAGCGGGCCGCGCCATGCTCACGCAGGTGCGCCGCGTGCTCGAAGCCGGTGAGCAGATGGACCGCCTGGCCGCGCAGATGGCCGGCGGCCTGGAGGCGCGCCTCACCCTGGTGGTGTCCGACACGTACCAGTCCGACCGCTACGAACAGACCCTTGCCGCGCTTGAGCAGCGGTTTCCCGACCTGGAACTCGAATGCCTGATCGCCGAGTACGAAGACGTGCTCGACATCATCCAGCAGGGCCGTGCGCAGCTCGGCCTGGTGGCAACGCAACCGGCCTATCCGCCCGACATTGGCGCGGCCACCATTGCCGAGCAATCGGAGATCAGCCTGTTCGTCGGGCGGCAGCATCCGTTCGCGCAATACGGCAACCAGGAGGTGCCGCATGCGATGCTGCGCGAGGCGCGCGAGTTGCGCCTCAATACCTTTGTCGATCCGATCGGGCCGCGCGCTGAAACCACACCCGTGCGCAGCCTGCGCCGGTGGTCTGCGCCAAGCTACCTGATGCTGCTGGAAATGGCGGTGCTGGGCTTCGGTTGGACGGAACTGCCGCGCTGGCTGGTCGACCATTTCGCCGCGGATCGCCTGCATGAAGTGCGCGCGCGCGGCTGGCCCCGGCATGTGCCGGTCGATGTGGTGTGGTCACGCAAGCGCACGCTCGGCCAGGCCGGTGCGTGGCTGCTGGAGACCATGCTGGCGGAAACGGCGTAGGCGGGGCTTACTCGTCCAGCCGCTCGATGATCAGGCGCGAGAGCCGTGCCGTCTGCTCTTTCGAGAGCGAGAACTCCACGCCGAACGACGGAAACGCAGACGCGCGCGCACCGAGCGCCGGCGAGCCGCTGGCAACACGCCCCGTGATCGAGAAATCTTCTTGCTGGCCGTCGACATAGGCGCTGAAATCCAGGATCAGCCGATCGCCCGGCTGACACGTTGCACCCACGCTCTGTACCAGGGCACCGTTCAAACAAATGTCCCGGATGATGACGACGCGATCGGCAGCCGTTGCCGTTTGCCCCTCCGCGCGCATCGTGGCGCCGATGCGGACCTGCACCCGCTTTGCCTTGCGCAGCGGCACCTTATGTACCTTGGTGGGCATCGCAAGGACGATGTAGGGTGACGGAAACTGCCCCGACGCCACCACGCTGCATAGCATGCTGACGACCGCGCGGCCGGAGAATCCGCGCAACAGCAGCACGTCACGCACTTCGGGGCGCAGCGTGCGCTTGGCATCGGTGGGCTGCGTAATGAACAGCGCCTCGCCCTCGATATAGCCGATCAAGCGGCACGGCAACGGGCCCCGCACCGGTGCCGATTTTTCCTGAACCTGCAATACCGTACCAATCGTCAGGCCGGTCGCACCCAGGCGCGGCTTGCCCTCGGTGGCATCAACGGATGGAGCCACTGCGGCCGCGCCGGGCTGATCAGAAGCCATCACCGGACCGTGGTGGAACAGCAGTCGTGCGTCTTCCGCATCGGGCACCACCACCCCAGCCGGCAGCAGCAGCCTGCCCCCGCTGTCTGCCAGTGCAAACGGCAGTGGCTGGCCGATCGGTACATCTTCCTGCGTGAGTTGCCGCGTAGGCTGGGTCATGGCTGGCGTTGGGGGCGTGTTCGTCAGGGTCTTGTCCAAGGCTCGTGCCTTGGCAGGCATGTCGACCATTTTGCAACAATGGATGGCAAATGCGCGGAGATCAACCACCGCGCCCTGCTTCCTGCCTGACACACATCAACGCCAAGCGTTTGCGTCAACCGGCCAGCGCGGTTGCCTCGATCTCGACGGCCAGGCCGTAGTGCAGCGTCGGCACCGGCACCACGGCACGCGCGGGGCGCAGCTCCCCGATCCATGCGCGATACAGCGTGTCGAACGCGGGCCAGTGCGTTTCCATATCGGTTACGTACACACGCACCTGCACCAGGCGTGAACGGTCAGTGCCAGCAGCGGCAAGCACCGCATCCAGGTTGGAGAGGACTTGCCGCACCTGCACCTCGAACGGCGCATCGACCAGCTTGTCACCCGTGGGCGTGACCGGAATCTGCCCAGCCACGAATACGAAGCCGTTGGCGCAAACCGCGTGCGAGTAATGCCCGGCGGGCGGGCGCAAATCGGGCGCGTTCAGGTAGCGAGCTTCGCTCATGCGGCACCCAATACCAGCTTGGCGAACAACTGCAGATCCACATTGCCGCCCGACAGGATCACGCCGACACGCTTGCCACGCACGTCCACCTTGCCATTCAGCACGGCAGCCGCCGCCAGGCAGCCGGTAGGCTCGACCACCGCCTTCATGCGGCTGGCGAAAAACTGCATGGTGCTCACAAGTTCGGCATCGCTCACGGTGATGATGTCGTCGACCAGCTCGCGGATCACGGCGAAGGTGTAGTTGCCCAGGTGCTGCGTCTGCGCGCCGTCAGCCAGCGTCTTGGGCGTATCGATGTGGACGATCTCGCCCTTGCGGAAGCTCTGCTGGCCGTCGTTGCCGGCCTCGGGCTCCACGCCGATGATCTTGCAGGCGGGGTTCAGCGCGCGCACTGCCGTAGCCGTACCCGAGAGCAGTCCGCCACCGCCCAGCGGCGCCAGCACCACGTCGAACGGGCCCGCATCTTCGATCAGTTCCTTGGCGGCCGTGCCCTGCCCGGCCATCACGTGCGGATGGTCGTACGGCGGGATCAGCGTCAGGCCCTGTTCTTCGGCCAGCTTGCGCCCGATGGCTTCGCGGTCTTCGGTGTAGCGGTCGAAAAACACCACCTCGCCGCCGTAGCCACGCGTGGCTTCCACCTTGATGACCGGTGCGTCCTTGGGCATGACGATGACGGCACGCATGCCGAGCAGCCGCGCCGACAGCGCAATCGCCTGCGCATGGTTGCCCGACGAGAACGTGATCACACCCGCCTTACGCTGCGCCGGCGTGAACTGCGACAGCGCGTTGTACGCGCCGCGAAACTTGAACGCGCCCATGCGCTGGAAGGTCTCGGCCTTGAAGAACAGTTCGGCGCCGGTCATGGCGTTGGCGGTGGCGGACGTCAGCACGGGCGTCTTGTGGGCTACGCCTTGCAGGCGGGCATGGGCGGCAACAACGTCGTCATAGGAAATCGGCAAGCTCATGGCGGGACTCAAGTTGGGGTGTTTTCGGGGAGGTAGGTGTAGACGGTGGAGCGCGCCACGCCCAGCGTTTGCGCAACCTCCGACAGCGCGCGGCGCAGGTTGAGCAAGCCGCTGGCGGCCAGTTCGCGCATGGCTTCGCGGCGCTGGTCCAGCGTCATGGCCATGGGCGTGGTGTTGCGCGCGGCGGCAAAGCGTTCGAGTGCGGCACGCACGTCTTCCACGCGGCGTGAGCCCAGCGATTCGGGCACCGGCGGCGCAGCCACGTCAACGCGCATCAGTTGCGTAAGGCCGGTCGTCACGGCACTCAACATGGAGACGTCCATGTTCAGGCAGATGGCGGCCACGTATTCACCGCGGCTGTTCTTCAGGCCGATGGATGTGCTCTTGGCCGGCCGCCCGTCGGGAAACCGGTTGGCGTAGTTTTCAATGACTTCAGGGAAGTCCGGATCAGCCATGCGCGCCAGACCCAGCTCGGTCACGGCATCGCCCACCTGGCGGCCCGAGAGGTTGTTGGCGATGGCGACAACGGAATGATCGGGGTCGGTCAGGTCGTGCAGCACGATCTCGACCAGTGGCGCCAGGGTCTTGCCCAGCGCCTCGACGATCTTGCGGCCTTCGCGCAGCAGAAGGTGGTTTTCTTCAGCGAGTGTCATGGTATTGACGATACGTCAGTTAATGACATTTCGTCAATACAGCGCTTCGCACCCCTGATGTTGCGCGCAAGTCCCAGCGAAATAGAAAAACGCCTGCCCGAAGGTCGAGAGAACGGAGGTAACTTGGGCAGGCGGGTGAAAACTTACTCGGGCAGCAGTTGCCCGGCGGCCTGCGCAGTCTCATGCCGATCCCGCGGAGCATCAGACACGCCGCTCGGCCGGATCCTGAACCAGATGGAGTACATGGCCGGCAGGAACCCCAAGGTGAGGATTGTCCCGGCAAACGTCCCGCCGATGAGCGTGTAAGCGAGCGCGCCCCAGAACACCGAATGCGTCAGCGGGATGAAGGCCAGGATGGCGGCCAGCGCTGTGAGAATCACTGGCCGCGCACGTTGGACAGTTGCCTCCACCACGGCCCTGAACGGATCCAGCCCCTCGTCCTTGTTGTGCTGGATCTGCCCGATCAGGATGAGCGTGTTGCGCATCAGAATGCCCGACAGCGCAATCAAGCCGACCAGCGCGTTGATGCCAAACGGCTGCCCGAACAGAATCAGCGTGGGCACCACGCCAATCAAGCCCAGCGGGCTGGTCAGAAACACCATGACCATCGCCGGAATGGACCGCACCTGGAAGATAAGGATCACCAGCGTGATAGCCAGCATGATCGGGAACAGCGGCAGCATGGCCTTCGTCGCCTTGCCGGATTCTTCGATGGAGCCCGCTTGCTCAATGCGGTATCCGCTAGGCAGTTTCTCGATGATGGGCTGAAGCTGCTTGCTGATGGCGGTCGACACATCGGGCGGTTGCAGGCCCTCGGCAATATCGCCTCGCACCGTGATGGTCGGCATGCGGTCGCGCCGACGGATGATGGGTTCTTCCATGCGCACATCGATCTTGCCAACCTGCGAAAGCGGGATGCGTTGCCCGTTGGCGCCGGCCAGGGTGAAGTCGCCGATCTTGGCGGGGTCGAGCCGCACGTTGCCGGCCGAGCGCGCAGTGACTTGCACGGTGCGAATGTCTTCGCGCACGGCCGTTACCGGAACGCCGTTGAGCAGGAATTGCAGTTGTTGTGCGACGGCGCTGGAGGTCAGCCCTACCGCCTGCAAGCGGTCTTGCTGCAAAGTGAAGTGCAGCGTGGGTACACGCACGCCCCAATCGGTATTGACCGTGCGCATCATCGAGTTGGTGTCCATGACGTGCTGCACATCGGCCGCGATGCGACGCAATGTCTCCGCGTCCGGGCCAGTCACACGGTAAGCCACGGGGAACGGCGAATACGGGCCGAACACGAGTTGCGTGACCCGCACGCGCGCCTCGGAGGCGAGACCATCGGCAACGGCCTGGCGCAGGCGCTGCTTCAATGCGTCGCGCTCTTCCTGGCTATCAGTGCGGATCACGATCTTGGCGAACGACGGATCCGGCAATTCCGGCCCCATCGCCAGATAGAAGCGCGGCGCCCCCTGGCCGATGTAGGCCGTCACGATCTTGGCTTCCTTCTGTTTGGCGAGCCAGGCTTCCAGCTTTGCGGTCGCCGCGTCTGTCTGGTTGATCGACGTGCCATAGGGCATCTGCACTTCGACCAGCACTTCGGGGCGATCCGAGATCGGGAAGAACTGCTTCTTGACCACCGCCATGCCCGCGATCGCCAATGCGAAGAGGCCCACCACCGCACCCGCGACCAGCCATTTGCGCGCAATCACGCGACCAAGCAGCGCACGGAAGCGGTTGTAGCGCGGCGTGTTGTAGATCGCATCGTGGCCGCCCTCGACCTTCTTGAAGTCGGGCAGCATCTTCACGCCCAGATACGGCGTGAACACCACCGCAACCACCCACGACGCAATCAGCGCAATGCCCACGATCCAGAACATGTTGCTGGTGTATTCACCCGCAGTGGATCGCGCAAAGCCATTCGGCATGAAGCCGACGGCCGTCACCAGCGTGCCCGACAACATGGGCGCAGCGGTATGGCTCCACGCATAGGCCGAAGCAGCCACGCGGCTGTAGCCCTCTTCCATCTTCACCACCATCATTTCGATGGCGATGATGGCGTCGTCCACCAGCAGGCCCAGCGCCAGAATCAACGACCCCAGCGTGATGCGGTCAAAGTTCTTGCCTGTTGCGGCCATCACCACAAACACCACCGCAAGCGTGAGCGGCACGGCAGCGGCCACCACCAGGCCAGCGCGCCAGCCCATGCTGACGAAGCTCACCAGCATCACAACCAGCAGCGCGGCAAAGAACTTGAGCATGAACTCGTCGACAGACGCCGCGATGTTGACGGCCTGGTCTGTCACCTTGGTCAGGCTGATGCCGAGCGGCATGTCTGCGTTGATGGCACCGACTTCCTTGTCGAGCGCCTTGCCCAGATCCAGCCCGTTCCAGCCCTCGCGCATCACGATGCCCAGCAGCAAGGCGGGCTGCCCACCATTGCGCACCATGAATGTGGCCGGGTCTTCATAGCCGCGCTTGACCGTGGCGATGTCCGACAGCTTCAACGTGCGGCCCTGTGACACCACCGGCGTATCGCGGATCTTCTGCAACTCGTCGAACGCGCCGTCCAGGCGGATGAACACCTGCGGCCCTTTCGTCTCAACCGAGCCCGCTGCTGTTAGCGCGTTCTGGTTGTTGAGCGCGGCAAACACCTCTTGCGGGCTCACCCCCAGCGTCGCCAGCCGGTCGTGCGAGAACTCGACGTAGATGCGTTCCGACTGCTCGCCGATGATGTTGACCTTCTTCACGCCGGGCACGTGCAGCAGGCGCTGGCGCAGCGTCTCCGCATCACGCACCAGCGCGCGTTGCGGCTCGCCCTGTGCCTTGAGCGCAAAGAGGGCAAAGGTCACGTCCGAATATTCGTCGTTGACGATCGGCCCGATCACGCCGGACGGCAGGTTGCCCACCTCGTCGCCAACCTTCTTGCGCGCTTGATAGAACTCTTCCTGCACTTCCGACGGCGGCGTGCTGTCGAGCAACGTCAACGTGGTGAATGCCAGGCCGGGGCGCGTGTACGTTTCCGTGCGGTCATACCAGCGCAGCTCCTGCATGCGCTTTTCGATCTTCTCGGCCACCTGGTCCTGCATTTCCTGCGCGGTGGCGCCAGGCCATACGGTGACGATGTTCATCACCTTGACCGTAAACGCCGGGTCTTCCGCACGCCCCAGCTTGAAGAAGGAAACGAGCCCTGCCAGCGAGATCAGGCAAATGAGGAACAGCGTGACGGCACGCTCACGCACGGCAAGTGCCGATAGGTTGAAACGACCTTGGCTCACAGTCGCACCCCCGCGATAGCAGGGCTGGCGCCCTGACCCGCCACGCGGACCTGCTGCCCTTCGCGCAGCAGTTGTGCGCCAAGCGCGACGATCCGGTCGCCCTGCTTGACCTGGCCGGCAACGCGCGCGCCTTCGTCACCAAGGCGAACAATGGTGATGGAGCGCCACGACACCTTGGCCGGGTCACCCTGGATGACCCACACGCCCGGACCCTTGCCGGCATCGAACACGGCGCCAAGGGGTACTTGCAGATCAAGCACCTGCAGATCGCCTTGCACAGTCGCCAGCCGATCGGGAATCTGGATCGTGACAGTGGAGCCCAGCGGGGCGTTGGCCAGTTCGCCATCCAGCACATAACGCGCTTCGTACGTGCGGGTAAGCCGGTCCGCGGCATCCGACAACTGCCGCAGTTTGGCAGGCGTGCCATCGCTTTCCTTGCCGAACAGCGTGGCCTGTGCGACCGAACCGATCGCAGGCCGCAACGTTTCTGGCAACTGAACCACCGCTTCACGGCGACCGGCATGGGCTAGGCGCACAACCGCCTGCCCCGCGCTGACAACTTGGCCGGGCTCGGCCAGCGTTTCCATGACCACGCCGTCGCCATCCGCAACGAGTTCTGCGTAGCGGCTGGCGTTGCGCGCGACATCGGCCTGGGCTTCTGCGGCGCTCAACTGGGCTTTGGCTGCATCCGCCGCAGCCTTGGCTTGGTCATAGGCCGAGGCGGAAATGGCGCCGGTTCCGCGCAGATCGCGGTAGCGGGCTTCGTCTTCCGCCGTCTGTTGCGCGCGTGCCTTCGCAGCCGCCACGGTTTCTTGCTGTGCATGCGCGGCGAGCTTCAGATCGACCGGATCGATGCGCATGAGCGGCTGCCCGCGCTTGACGGTTTGCCCAGCGTCCACCAGCCGCTCCAGCACCTTACCGGGCACACGGAACCCGAGGTCGCTCTGCACCCGGGCAGCGACGACGCCCGTGAACGAACGCGATGCCGAAGCCACTGGCTGCACGAACGCGGCACGCACCAAGGGCGCCTCGGTGCGTGGGTCAGCAGGAGCCCTTTCGCCGCAGGCGATCAACGCCAGCGGCAACGCAAGGACAGCGGTAGAGGTAACGAAGCGACGCGAAAGCATGAAAGCCCCATCGACGAGATGATCTGGGCTTTCATTCTTGTTCTTGTGACCAATTTAGTCAATGGTCACAGAGAAAAAAAATCTGCGCGTCAGGGGGAAAGGCTTCGGAGCACGAGGCTGGAGAGCAGCCCGGGTGCCACCTCCGTGTAGTCAAAGCTGTACTGCAAAAGCAACGGATTCATGTACGGGCGCATGACCAGGTAGATGGCCGCCGTGGCCTCGTCCAACGGCGTCTTGCGCTCGAAGTCTCCGGTCTCCCGGCCTTCCTGCAGCACATCGCGCAGCAGTTGCTGGATGCGTCCCTCATAGGCGATCACCGACTGCCAGCGCTCAGTCGCTGCCGAGGCCGCAATCTCGTACAGCTTGCGGTCATGGGAAAACAGCCGGAGGCTGGCCTCCGTCAAGGCTTTGAACATGCGGCGCAGCTTGTCCGGCGGAGAGGTAGCCTCGCCCAAAGCAGCATTCACTTCGGCCTCGATCTCGCGCAGGCAGTTGGCGCAAATCATCTCGCCAATGGCCTGCTTGGACTCGAAGAACTTGTAGATATAGGCCTTGGAAAAGCCGATGGCCTTGGCCAGATCGGACACGGCGGTCTTCTCGTAGCCGTAGCGGCTGAAGTGCTCGGTGGCGGCAGCGACGATCTGGTCTCGCACGTCGTGGTCTGCCGGGCCACGGGCGGAAACGGGGTAAGGAGTGGTCTTCATGGGCTCCAGCTTACGCGAGTCGAGATAGTTGAACAACTTGTGACCACTTTGTACTATAGTCACCAAAAATCTCGGTGGACGTTGCCCATGTTGCCAAAACACTCCCTTGCGGCCCTCCTCGTTGCCAGTCTGGCAGCCGGGTGTGCCGTCGGCCCGGACTATGTGAAGCCCGATGCGCCGGTTCCCAAACGATTCCTGGGCCAGACCGCGGTCGAGCAGCGCACGGTCAAGGCCACGGCTGACCTGTCCGCGTGGTGGGCCGGCTTTGGCGATCCGCAACTGACGCAGTTCGTGCAGCTAGCGCTGGAACAGAACCTGGACCTTGCCCAGGCATTCGCCCGCGTCACGCAAGCCCGTGCAGGGTTGAGCGCCGCCAATACCGCGTTGCTGCCTTCTGGCAACGTCACGGGCCAAGCGGCACGTGCGTATCAGTCCGTCGAAACCCCGTTGGGCCGCGTCTTGAATTCGAGGCCCGGTTTTGACCGCTACGGCAACGCGTTTGAGGCTGATGCCAAAGCAAGCTGGGAATTGGATGTGTTCGACGGTCTGCGCCGTGGCCGCGAGGCTGCACTGGCCGACTACCAGGCCTCCCAGGCGGGCGCAGTCGCCACACGGCTGGCCGTGGCCGCGCAGACTGCCGACATCTACCTCACCATCCGCGGCTTGCAGACGCGCCTGAAAGTGGCCCGCCACCAGGTGCAGACGCAGGAGGCATTGCTCTCCACCGTCAACCTGCTCTATAGCAAGGGACTGGCGGCAGAGCTTCAGGTTCGGCAGGCCGAAGGTGCACTCGCCCAGGTTCGCGCGTCGATCCCACAGCTTGAAGCCGGCCTCGATGCGGCGATGAACGCACTGGACGTGATGCTCGGGTCGGTGCCGGGCACGCACCGGGCGGAGCTGATGGAAGACAAAGATATCCCGGCCGCGCCGCAAATTGCGATCAGCGGATCGCCCGGCGAACTGTTGCGACGCCGCCCCGACCTCATCGTCGCCGAGCGCAGGCTGGCAGCTTCCAACGCACGCATCGGCGTTGCCATTGCGGAGTACTACCCGAAGTTCTCGCTCAGCGGCCTGCTCGGCAGCGCCACGTCGGTGGGCGCCGGCAGCCTGTTCGGCAGCGGCGCCAGCCAATTTGCGGGCGTGCTTGGCCTGCGCTGGCGCCTGTTCGACTTCGGCCGCATCAACGCGCAAATCGATCAGGCCAAGGGGCAAGAGGCGGAAATGCTCGCCGCATATCGGCTCGCCGTGCTGCGCGCCACGGAAGACGTGGAAGACGCGTTCTCCGCCCTGGTCAAGCGCGAGGAGCAAGCGACCGTGCTCACGCAAGGCGTCGATTCGCTCAGCCGCGCACGCAACGCTTCGTTTGCCGCGTATCAAAAAGGCGTCGTCAGCCTGATCGAAGTGCTGCAAGCCGACGAAAGCCTGTTGCGCGCATCAGACGCGCGTGCCCAGGCCCAAACGGAATCGGCACGCGCGGCCGTTGCGGCATTCAAGGCGCTGGGCGGTGGCTGGCAGCCCGACGAACCCACCGCCGTTGCCAGCAGCAAATAGCCCCCTCGCACGAAGCCATTTACCGCAGCACCTACCTACTCACACAGAAAGAAAATGCCATGTCGAATTCCAAAGTCGTTGTGATTACCGGCGTGTCCTCGGGCATCGGCCGTGCCACCGCAGCAAAGTTTGCCCTGCGGGGTTGCCGGGTATTCGGCACTGTGCGCAACCTCGCAAAAGCGCAGCCGCTGGCGGGCGTTGAACTGGTCGAGATGGACATCCGCGATGAGGCTTCGGTCCAGCAGGGAATCGAGACCATCATCGGGCTGGCCAAACGCATTGATGTGCTGGTCAACAGTGCCGGCGTGACGCTGCTGGGCGCGACCGAAGAAACGTCGGTCGCTGAAGCGCAAGCGCTGTTCGACACCAACGTGTTCGGCATCTTGCGCACCACGCGCGCCGTATTGCCGCACATGCGCGCGCAGCGCTCGGGACGAATCGTCAACATCAGCTCGGTGCTCGGCTTTCTGCCGGCGCCTTATATGGGTCTCTATTCGGCGTCCAAGCATGCTGTGGAGGGGATGTCCGAGACGTTGGACCATGAGGTGCGCAAGTTCGGCATCCGCGTGGCACTTGTCGAGCCCTCATTTACCAAGACCAGCCTGGATACGAACGCTCCCCATGCGGCGTCCAAAGTCTCCGCCTACGACGCGGAACGTTCCGTCGTTTCCCAGGCGATTCAAAAGAGTGTCCAAAAAGCACCGACCCCCGATGGCGTCGCGAGCACGGTTGTCGATGCCGCCCTCGGCGCGTGGAAGATGCGCCGCACACCCAAAGGCGAGGCGTCTCTTCTGAGCAGGCTACGCCGTTTCATGCCGGCAGGCCCGGTCGACTCGGGTCTGCGCAAGACATTCGGGCTTTCCTGAAACGTGTTGCTGACTAAACCCCACCAAACCTGGTGGGGCGCGACGCACCTCGCTTAGGGCTGCACTGGCGGCGTGTTGATAAAGTGCACCAGCGCCGTCATGGTCGCATCAGGCGCTTCTTCCATCAGCCAGTGGCCGGAACCCTTCATGGTCACACTGTTGACGTTGGTCGCGACCAGCTTGGCCTGTTCGATCAGGAACGCGCCAGACGCGCGTTCACCGGCCAGCACTAGCATCGGCATCCTGAGCGGCGTCTTGGCAAAGCCGGCAAAGTCCTCCGCATCCTGCGGGAAGGCGTGGAAGTACTCAAACCCGGCAGCCATGCGGCCCGGTTGGCCGTAAGTGCGCGCATAGAACTGACGATCGGCTTCGGGCACCGAGTGCTTCGGATCGGCGGCAAAGTCGTTCCAGAAGTGCTCGAAGTAGATGCGCTCGCGGCCCTGCACCAGCTTGAGCGGCGTATCGCCGTAGAAGTGGAAGTGCCACAGGTCGCGCAACAGCCAGACCTTCGTCCAGTCACCCACGCCGGGCAGGAAGGCGTCCATGAGGGTGATGCTTTCCACTTCGTCGGGGTACTGCGCGGCGTAGGCGTACGCCACCATCAGGCCGATGTCGTGGCCGACCAGCTTGACCTTACGATAGCCCATGGCCTGCACCATGGCGTGGATGTCCTGCGCGAGCGTCTTCTTGTCGAAGCCCGAGGCGGGAATCGACGACGTGCCGGCACCCGGCAGGTCTGGCGCCAGCACCACGCGGCGATCGGCCAGGCGCGGAATCAGCGGCAGCCACATATGGCTGGTCTCGGTATAGCCATGCAGCAGCACGACCGGGGTTTCTGGGCCGCTGCCGGCTTGCAGCGTATGGATCTGCAGGCCGGCAGCATCGACGATGCGGTCCTGCACAACAGGGTCGGCATGCGCCTGCAGCGCAGCCAGACCGATCAGCGCGGCGCCCAGGTGGCGCGCCAGGGTAGGAAGAATCTTCATGGTGGTCTCCAGCGCGGGCCGCATGCAGCGTGCATACGGCCCGCAGGAACAAGGGGATGGGTTTAGAGCTGGCTCATGCCGCCGTCGGCAATGATTTCCGTGCCAACAATGAACGCTGACTCGGGCGCCGACAGATGCAGCACCGTGGCGGCAATCTCTGCCGGCTGGCCGAAGCGACCCAGCGGGATCTGGCTCTGGATCTGCGCTGCCGTGGCCGACAGCGTGTCGGCATCCAGGCCGAGCTTGCCGTAGATGGGCGTGCTGACCGGGCCGGGGCTGACCACGTTCACGCGAATGCCCGAGCTGAGCAGTTCACCCGACAGCGTCTTGGCCAGCGAAATCAGCGCCGCCTTGCTCGCCGCATACACTGACGAATTCGGCATGCCGATGCGGGCATTGATCGAGCCGTTCAGCACGATCGAGGTGCCCGGATTCAGGATGGGCAGCAGCGCCTGAATCTGGAAGAACGCGCCCTTCACGTTGGCGTTGAAGGTGGCGTCCCACATGGCCTCCTCCACGTCTGCCACGGCCGCAAACTTGGCCATGCCGGCGTTGATGAACACGGCATCCAGGCGCACGCCGGCTTCCTGTAATTGGCGGGTCAGCTCGCGCGCGGCGGCCACAGTGCCAGTTTCATTGCGGATGGCGATGGCCTCGCTGCCAAGCGTGGCACGTGCCGTTTCCAGCGCCGCCGCGTCACGACCCGTGATGACCACGCGGGCGCCTTCCTGCACAAATGCCTGGGCGGCTGCCAGGCCAATACCGCTGTTGCCGCCAGTGACCAGAACGGTCTTGCCTTCGAAGCGATTCATGATGTCCTCCAGTAGGAAAGTTGAACTTGAACAATCGCGTGACTGCAGTGTGGACGCGGGCAGGCGGTTTGCCATACGATCCAAACGATGAACACGTTCGAAGGAATTGCACATGTTGACGGACGAAGAATTGGCCCTGCTGGAGGCCATCCGCCAGACCGGCAGCCTGTCGCGCGCGGCGGCGCAACTGGGCAAGGCGCCATCGACCGTGTCATATGCGGCGCGGCAGCTGGAGCAGCGTTTCGACGCCCTGCTGTTTGATCGGCGCCGCTATCGGCTGCAGCTCACGCGCGCCGGGCTGCTCCTGACCGAAGAAGCGGCGCGACTGGCGCAGGACGTGTCGCGCATCACGCAACGCGTGCGGCAGGTGGCCAACGGTTGGGAAGACCGGCTATGGATCGTGACCGACGAGTTGCTGGAGTTCGAATCGCTCATGCCGGTCATGCATGCGTTTGATGCGCTGCAATCAGGCGTGGCATTGCGTGTGACGCACGAGGTGCTGGCGGGTACGTGGGAGGCCCTGCGCGATGGCCGTGCCGATCTGGTCATCGGGGCGACCAACGAGCCGCCGGCCATCCCCAACCTGGGGTGGTTTGAGCTGGGCGTGGTGGAGTGGGTGTTTGCCGTGTCACCGCGACATCCGCTGGCGGCCATCCAGGCGCCGCTCACGCGCGAAGAAATCGCCCGGCACCGCGGCGTGGTGGTGGCCGATTCCGCACGAACAACCGCGGGCCGCGCCTACGGCATGCTCAGCGGACAACCCACGCTGGCCGTGCCGAGCATGCACGCCAAGACGCTCTCGCAGCGCGACGGCCTGGGTGTGGGCTGGCTGCCGAAACATCGGGTGACGTCGCTGCTTGCACGCGGCGAGCTGGTGGAGAAACGCACCACCGACCCGCGCGAGCCCAACCTGCTCTACGTCGGCTGGCGCAGCGGCGACGGACTTGGCGAAGGCCGGGCACTCCAGTGGTGGCTCGAGCAATTGCGTCAACCGCGCCTGGCAAAACGCCTCGTGCAAGGCATCGACGCCTTCGCCTGAAGATTCGCCCTGCCGAGTGATCTCGCCTATGCTGGGATGGCGCCGACGCCGCATCGCACAAAACCGGCGCATCATCCACAGGCCGCCAACTGTTGCGGAATGATCAACACCGGGGCGTTTGCCCTCAGACAAACCCTCGGTTTGGTCAACGCAAGCATTACCCCGGCGTTAATCGGTCACGCACGTATCTCCGTGCCTCGTTGAGGGTCTCGTTATGAAACTGTCTGCGTTGATGTTTTCGATGGGCGCGCTGATGATGGGCTCGGCGTTTGCGCAGGGCACTGCCGCACCGGCCACGGCACCGGCAGCTGCGCCCGCCGCTGTCCACGCGGTCTGCAAGGACGGCACGCCTTATTCCGGTGCAACGCTCAAGGGGGCTTGCCATGGCCACGGCGGCGTAGACAAGAAGGCCAGCGCTGCTGGCGCTTCCGCCGCCGCACCAGCCGCTGCAGCACCGATGGCCGCCGCGCCCGCCGCAGCCGCCCCGGCCACACCTGCTGCGCCGGCCGCACCCGCTACCGCAGCCGCTGCCAAGCCAGCAGCAGCAGCCGGCGCTGTCGCCCCCGGCGGCGGCCCCGACAAGGTGTGGGCCAATACCAGCACCAAGGTCTACCACTGCCCGGGCGACCGCTACTACGGCAAGACCAAGCAAGGTTCGTACATGACCGAGGCCGATGCCAAGGCCCAGGGCCTGCACGCAAGCCACGGCAAGGCCTGTACCAAGTAAGCCGAATCAGACGCGCTCGAACCATCTAAAGCGCGCCCCGCACGCCGCGGCCCACTTGGGTTGCGGCGTATTCCTTTTCTGCCTCACCGTTGCACCGCATGCCCCCCCGCTACGAACATCCTTCCGCCGCCCTCCAGCGCCCCGACCACTACGCGCCATTGAGCACACCGCCCCTGCCTGCGCAGCAGCGCGTGCTGCGTGACGTGATTGCGGGGTTCTCGATCGCGGGCCTGCTGCTGCCCGAAGCCGTTGCGTATGCAGGGATTGCCAGCCTGCCGCCGCAGGCCGGGTTGATCGCACTGCTATCAGGGCTGGTGGTGTATGCGCTGATCGGGTCGAGCCGCTTTGCGATTGTGTCGGCCACCTCATCGTCGGCTGCCGTGCTGTTTGCGACGGTGCTCTCGGAACCCGGCAACGCAGGCACAGCGCTCACGCTGGCGTCGGCGCTCATCATTGCCACAGGCTTGCTGTTCATCCTCGCAGGCGTGGGGCGGCTGGGCGGTATGTCGGATTTCATCGCGCGGCCGGTGCTGCGCGGCTTCACCTTCGGGCTGGCGCTGACGATTGCCATCAAGCAGTTGCCGAAGATTCTCGACGTGGCGGTCCACCACAGCGACACGCCGCGCGTTGCGCTAGACCTGCTCAGCGGCGCAGCCAGCGCCAACCCTTACAGCACGACGCTGGGTGCCGTGGCGCTTGCCTTGCTGTTTGGCCTCGGGCGCTGGGGGGGCCGCATTCCGGCCACGCTCGTCGTCATCGTGCTGGCCATTGCGGCGGGCTACTGGCTCGACTGGCATGCGTATGGCATTGCCGTGGTCGGTCATATCGACTTGCAGAACATCAGCTTCGGCGTGCCCGATCTTGGCCGTGCGGAGTGGATGCAGAGCATCGAACTCGGCTTCGCGCTCATGCTGATTCTGTACGCCGAGTCGTATGGGTCCATCCGCAACTTCGCGCTCAAACATGGCGATGGCATCTCCGCCAACCGAGACCTCATCGCGCTGGGTTGCGCCAACCTGCTCTCGGGCCTGCTGCACGGCATGCCGGTGGGCGCGGGTTACTCCGCCACCTCTGCCAACGAGGCCGCAGGCGCGCAGTCACGCCTAGCCGGGCTGTGCGCAGCGGTGGTGGTGGCGCTGATCGTCTGGCTGTTCCTGCCGCAACTGGCGCGCATTCCCGAGCCGGTGCTGGCGGCCATCGTGATCTTTGCGGTCAGCCACTCGCTGCACCCGAGCGTGTTCAAGCCGTACTGGTCGTGGCACCGGGATCGGCTCGTGGTGATTGCCGCGCTGCTCGCCGTTCTGGTGCTGGGCGTGCTGCACGGGCTGCTGGCCGCGATTGGCGTCAGCCTGCTGCTGACGCTGCGCAAGCTGTCCGAGCCGACCGTCAGCCTGCTCGGCCGTCTGCGTGACAGCCATGACTTTGTGGACGTGTCCTTGCACCCGGATGCCAAACCGCTGCCCGGCGTGCTGATCGTGCGGCCGGAAGTGCCACTGTTCTTCGCCAACACCGAGCGTGTGCTGGGCAAGGTGCGCGCGCTGCTGCAAGCCCCGCAGCAACCACCGCTGCGCGCCGTCATGCTGAGCCTGGAAGAAACGCCCGACGTGGATGGCTCCGCCATCGAGGCGCTGCGCATCTTTGCGGCGGAATGTGCGGCGCGCGGTTTGCAGTTGATGTTCGTGCGGCTCAAGCCGCGTGCGCTGGCGGTGTTGCAACGCGCGACGGACGACACGCTGCGGCCCGAGATGCTGCATGAACTGAGCGTGGATGAGTGTGTGCAGTCGTTGGCGGAGAACGGCACCGGCCACTGACGGCGGACTCAGTCGCCACCGCCGCCGCCACCGCCACAACCACCGCCGTCGCCTCCACAACCACCACCGTCGCCGCCGCAACCGCTGCCATCGCCACCACTGCCGGCGCAACCACTGCTGGCACCACAGCCACTGTCGCGCTTTCTGCCAAGGCCCTCGATGGTGCCGTCAATGCGGCGGCTGGCAAAATCGGCGCCGCATTGCATGACCTCGCCACCGGGCAGGATGGCGGCGCAATCCGGCACGTAGTGAAAGCCGTTGGGAATGGCGAGTTGGTGGTCGATGGCAAACAGCAGCGGCAGCCGATCGGGGTGGCGCGGGTTGATCGACTCCTCCCGGCAAGCCCACCACCATGTACGGCGCAGCCCGACGTTGGAACGCTTGCGCAACGGCGAGAGTGCGGCGGAGGGCAGGTGATGCAGAAACTTGCCGAATGCGCGCCGGCAGAAATCGCGGTACTCGCGTGTGTAGAGGATGAACTCGTGCCACAGGTCATCGACCACGCGCGAGGGCATCGACACATAGTCGCAATCACTGCGCAGGTGGACCAGGAAGAACTGCCGCAACCCGCGCACGACCTGCTCGCGCTGGGCAGGGGTCAGATCGGGATGCTTCTCGGCAAAGCGCTCCAGCAGGCCTGGCGGCCAGCGGTAGTTCTGGATGAACGCTTCACGCTGTTCGCTCTTGAAGCGCCCTCGCACTGAAAATGCGGCCAGCGTGGCAACCAGGCCGACCACAATGACCCCGGTTTGGAGTGCTGCCATCCGATCCCCCCGAATCGCGCTAATAGGCGCGGCCATTATGCCGCGCCATTGGGCAACCGGAGCGATGTGCTGGTAATACTCGACGCGCTATCGGATCGCTTCGGCCGTATCCCAAACGCCCGTCTTGACCACCTCCCGCACATAGTCCGCAAAATCCCGCGGCGCCCGGCCCAGCGCACGCTGCACGCCATCGGCCACGTGCACGTTCCGGCCATCGAGCACTTCGGCAAACAGCCCACCTAGAAACACCGCAAACTCGCGCGGCACGTAGTCGGAGAGCATCTCCACGTATGCATCCGTCTCCATCGGCTGATAGTGGATGTCGCGGCCGAGCGCGTCGCTCAGGGTGTCAGCCACTTCGGCAAAGGTCAGCGCGCGCGGGCCGGTCATCTCGTACAACTGGCCGATGTGGCGCGCGTCGGTAAAGGCGGCGATGGCGGCATCAGCCAGATCGCCGGCATCAACAAACGGTTCGGCGACGTTGCCGCCGGGCAGCGCAATCACACCGGCCAGCACGGGCTCCAGCAGATGGCCTTCGCTGAAGTTCTGGTTGAACCAGCTGGCGCGCAGCAACGTCCACGCAAGGCCGCTGTTCTGCACGATGGCTTCGCAACGCTGTGCTGCGGGCTCGCCACGGCCGGAGAGCAGCACAAGATGGCGCACGCCGGCTGCCTTGGCCGCCGCAACGAATGCGCGGATGGCTGCCTCGGCGCCCGGCGCGGCCAGGTCTGGTTGGTAGGTGATATAGACGCCGTCCATGCCGGCCAATGCTGCGGGCCAGGTGGTCGGGTCTTCCCAGTCAAAGGCCGGGTTGGCATTGCGCGAGCCCTCACGCACGGTCACGCCGTGCACACGCAAACCCTGTGCGACGCGCGCACCCGTCTTGCCGGTGGCGCCCAGAACGAGGACGGAGGAGATGGGGAAAGCTTGGACGATCTGCATGGCGAAACTCCTGAAAGCGTTGGGGTGGGAGACGCCTCCAGTATGGAAAGCGGGCCCATTCCAGGTGTGACCGGGCGTCCGCGGTTCATGCTCAATCGTCCAGATCAGCGCACAATCGGCACGTTGTTGCTCAGGATGTCGCCATGACTTCGACAAGCACGCCACCTCCCTGGACCCACATCGACCCGCTGGGCGAAGCACTGCACTTTCTGCGCATGAGCGGCGTGTTCTATTGCCGCTCGGAGTTCTCCGCGCCGTGGGGGCTGGCGCTGCCGCCCGTGCCCGACTGCATGATGCTGCACGTGGTGGCCAGCGGCCGCGCCTGGCTGGAGGTGGAGGGTGAGCCGGCACGCGCACTCGCCCCCGGCACCTTGGCCATCGTGCCGCGTGGCACCGGGCATCGGCTGACCAGCCAGCCGGGTGTGGCGTGTGCGGGCCTGTTCGATCTGCCGCGCGAGTTGATGAGCGAGCGTTATGAAGTGCTGCGCCATGGCGGCAGCGGCGAGCCCGCACAGATGATCTGCGCCGCCGTACGCTTCGGCCACCAGGCTGCGCAACGGCTGGCGGCACTGCTGCCGGCGGCACTGTGCATCGACAGCCGGCAATCACCGCACGCGCAATGGATCGAGCAAACCTTGCGCTTCATGGCCGCCGAGGCCCGCATGCCTCAACCCGGCGGCGAAACCATGGTGACGCGGCTAGCGGACATTCTCGTCATCCTCGCGATTCGCGATTGGATTGAGCGCGATCCGGCTGCACGCAGCGGTTGGGTGGGGGCATTGCAGGACAAGCAGATTGGCCGTGCGATGGCATTGATCCATCGCGAGCCCGCGCGGGAGTGGACCCTCGGTGCGCTGGCCGAAGCGGCCGCGATGTCCCGCTCGGCATTTGCCGCGCGCTTCACACGATTGGTGGGCGAGCCGGCCATGCAATACGTTGCGCGCTGGCGCATGCAGATTGCGCTGGGCTGGCTGCAGGAAGACCGCCTGCCACTGGCCGAGGCCGCCAGCCGGCTGGGTTACCAATCGGAGGCGGCGTTCAGCCGGGCATTCAAACGGTTCAATGGGGTGACGCCCGGAGCCGCACGACGCAGCGTAACCCCGGAAGCGATGGCCTAGCGCGCAGCTGCGCCGGGTGCGCGCGCACCTTCCAGAATGATGCGTGCCAGCTTGGCGTAGTCGCCATCAAAGTGATGACCGCCGGGCAGCTTCACGAGCTGGACTTGCTTCGGGTCCAGACCAGGGCAGTTGGTGTCCTTCTCTTCCTTGCCGTAGATGCACATCCCCAGGCCGGCCGGCAGCTTTTGCACTTCGGGCAGGATCAGCAGGCCCGACGCACTGCTCGACACCCAGTTGGTCATGTGGAACTCGAAATCGGCACGCTTGCCCAGGCCCATCATCACGGCCAATGCCACATGCTCGCGCGATGCGGCAGGCAACCGGTTGACGATGAAGGGCAGCACATCCGCACCCTGCGAATAGCCGATCAGCAGCGCCTTGCTTTTCTTCCAGCGCGCGGCGTAGAAGCGCACCAGGCGGTCCATGTCGGCCGCGGCCGAGGCCGGTGTGCGCGGGGTCCAGAAGTAGCGCAACGAATCGATGCCGACCACAGGCACGCCGGACTTGGACAACGCGGCCGCCACCTCCTTGTCGAGCCCCGCCCAGCCGCCGTCACCCGACAGCAGGATCGCGAACAGCTCCGACGATGTGCCGGGCTGCGCAGCCACTTCGATGATCGGCAGATCCGACACGGCTGCAGGCGGCGGCGGGGGCGGCGGTTTGCGCTGCGCGTTCAGCTTGGCGAAGGCGGCCTTGAACGGCTCGCTTGCCGTCACGGGGGGCACGTTGGCGCCACTCGGCGCAGCCGTTTGCACAGCGGGCAGCGCAACCGACTGCGCACCGGAAATCGTATCGATGAAGGCTTGCGTGGCGCGTGCCTCGCACAGCGGACCCGACCGACGCGCAAATGGCGTGAGCGTGCCCGACTGCAGCGCCACCCACGGCGCCGACAGCTTCGTGGCCGGCAGCAGCACCACGCCTGCGTTCTCCGGTGGCTTAGTACGTTTCGCCGTGGTGCGGCTCTCGCTCTGGCGACGGCTGAAGTGCACGCCCTCACCCTTGCACAGCGGCTTGCGCAGCTCCAGCACCGGGCAGAACTCCATCGACATGGCTGCGGCAAAGATGTTCGGGCGTGCCTGCGCAATCATCGCGTAGGCAAGTGCGCCCCCTTCGTTGTCCCCCACGAGGATGGGCGGGTAGTAGCCCGGCACCTTCTCGTAGGCTTGCAGGAAGCGGCTGAAGTTCTCCAGATCGCCGTCGGGGAAGGCGCAGTCGCCCAGATCCGCCTCAAGGCTTGAAAACAGTGCGGGCGTGGAGAGGCCGGCCACCAGCGCGCCCTGCTCCGCCAGGCTCTGCGCCATGCGCGAGGTGGCGGGCGTCCAGCCCTGGTCGCCCGAGAGCATCAGCACGACAGAGCGGATTTCGCCCTTCGGTTTGTAGACCGGCACATCACGAAAACGCCCGTGCGTGACGAACTCGACGGCACCCGGCGCGGCAGCAGGTGTGGCCGGCGCCACCACGGGCAGCGACAGCACGCCGCCGTTGGCTGCCTTGTTGGCGGTCACAGCGGCGGCGCTCATCTGCAGACGCGGCGGCATGTCACCTTGCGGCGGCACGGCTGTCACGCCACTGGCACCCGTCATACCCACCTGCGGCACCAGCACCGGCCCTTGCACCGGCGTGGGCTTAGGCGCCGAAGCTGCCGCAGGCGCATCCGCAGCCACGGCCGGCGATGTCGTCAGCCAGCACACGACTGCCGTGGCGGCCACTGCCACCACGTACTGTCCGATACGTCGCACTCCCCGATGCCGCGCCTCTTGCGTGCGCGGTACTTGCCAACTCATTTGGAGATCACTCCCTTCAGCCCGCCGCCGATCAGTGCGGCAACGTCTGTCAATGTGAATAGCGGCGCCAACCCGCCGCGCGCGAGCAGGTAGCGGGGTTCCCACACCGGCTCGAATTTGTCCTTGAAACTGCGCAGCCCACGGAAATTGTAGAAGCGCGCGCCGTGGCGGAACATCATCCGTCCGAAGCGGTGCCAGCGCGGCGCAAGCTCATGCTCGACCATGCCCGACATCGGCGCCATTCCCAGGCCAAAGCGCTGATAGCCCTCGGCCTGGAAGTGCAGGATCAGCTTGCCGAAGAGGAAGTCCATGGTGCCCGGCGGCACGGTGCCGCGCTGGCGCATCAGGTCGACGCTCGCTTCAATGCGCAGCACATCGGGGCACATCAGCGTGGCAAACGCGAGGATGGCGCCTTCGCGCCGCACGATGGCCACCGGTTGGCTGAGCACATAGCGGTCTTCAAACGCGCCGAGCGAGAAACCCTTCTCGCGCGCGTTCTGGTTGTGCAGCCACTCATCGGAGATGGCGCGCAACTCCTCCAGCACCGCCGGCACGCCTTCGGCCGGCACGATCTCGAACGACAGCCCTTCACGCTCGCCGCGCGTCACGCCATGACGCAGGTTGGCGCGGCGCGAGCCCTTGAGGCTGAACTCGGGCAGCGACACATAAGCCTCTTCACCCAGCTTGTAGGCACGCAGGCCGGCATCGAGATACAGCGGCAGCGTTTGCGGGCGCGTCTTGTAGAACGCCGCGCGGCCACCGTGCGCGTCGGCCATCTCGATAAAACGCCAGATCAGTTCGGGCCACTCCTGCTGCGCGCCCACCGGGTCGCCCAGCGCTACCCACGAGCGACCTTGCTTGGCATACATGATGAACGCGTTGCCCGACGGCGAGAACAGCAGGCTCTTGTCACCCATCAGCGCCAGCGCGGCGTCTGCGGCGGGTTGCTTGCGGATGATCTCTGCGGCGCGGGCCAGTTCTTCCGTGCTCGGGCAAATGGTCTCGCCGGGCTCGCGGCGAAAGAGCTGCCACATGCCGAAGCCGAGGCCCGTGACCGCCACCGCCATCAGCGCGCGAATGGAGCGCGGCGCATCGCCATCAAAGGTGAACTGCCACCAGAGTTGGTTGGCGTAAGCCACCTCGCGATAGGCGAAGAAGAGGATCCACACGCAGGCGGCAAACACGCACGCCATGGCAGCCAGCCAACCCACCTCCAGCCGCTGCGAGAACAGCGACGACGGCCGATCAAACTGCCGGCGCGAGATGATCAGCAGCACCGCCAGCGTGACCAGCACCACCATCTCCGACACCGCAATGCCCTTGGGCAGCGCCAGCACGCCCGTGAGCAGCGACAGCACCAGCGCCGCCCACCATGCGGCATCCAGCCGGTGCAGCAGTCCGCGTGCGACAAACAGCATGATGAGCCCCGCCACACTGCCGATCATGTGCGACGCTTCCACCACAAACAGCGGCACATGCATACGCAGCAGGTCTTCCGCTTCATCCGTGGCGGGGGTGACGCCGGAGACGAGCAGCATCACACCCGCCACCATGGTCAGCGCAGCCAGCAGGCCGGGCGACAGTTTGACCGCCGCGCGACCGAATGGGGCAGCAAAGGGCGCCCCCGCCCCCGAGCGCAACTCGAACACCCCCAGCATGGCTGCAGCCACGATCAACGGCAGCAGAAAGTAAATAGCTCGGTAGAGGAGCAACGCGGCCAACACCTCGGCCGGCGGCGCCTGACCACTGCAGCCCAGCAGGATGACCGCCTCGAACACGCCCAGGCCGCCCGGGCTCTGACTCAGCACGCCCAGCGTGACAGCCAGTGCGTAAAAGGCGACGAAAGTAGGCAAGTCAACGGCACCCGCTGGCATGAGCACCCACAACGCAGCAGCCGCCGCACTCAGGTCTGCCGCTGAAATCACGAACTGGCGCGCCGCCAGCGCCGGCGGCGGCGGGCGGATCTCCCACCGGCCGAACAACGTGACGTGGCGCTGGCGCATGCACAGCGCCAGCAGCGCAAACACGCCAGCCAGCACCAGCAGCGCAACCGCTTCCAGCAACGCTGCCGGTAGGTGCGTGATACCGGCAATATGAGAGGCGCCCCACAGCAACCCGATCGCGCCGAAAGCCGTGGTGGACACGCCCAACGCGCTCGCATCAAAGGCGACCGCCTCGGTCACCCGCGCTGCGTCCAGGCCGGCCGCGGTGTACAGGCGCGTGCGCACCGCCCCGGCTGTCAGTGAACCCAGGCCAACGGTGTTGCCCAGCGCATAAGCGATGAAGGACGTCGTGGCGACCGTGCCGGGCGCCACCTGCGCACCGGCATAGCGCAGACCGGAGGCGTCGTAGCCTGTAAGGGCGACATAGCTGAGCACGGTGGCCAGAATCGCCAGCCACACGTGCGAGCGCGGCGTGGCATGCAATGCGGCAACCATATCGGCGTAGTGCACGTGGTCGAGCAACGCATACAGGCTGTCGAACACCAGCGCGCCGACGATCAGCACGATGCCGAGCACGGTCCAGTTGCCCAGGCCAAAACCACGACTGGCATCGGCATCAGGGCGGGAAACAACCGCAGTTTCAGCAGGCGCGGGCGCTGCCTGCTTGACCGGCGATCGGTGAGGTTTGGGACTGGCGTCGTGGGACGCGGCGTCAGGCATGGTGTGAAACGAGATCCTGCTGGCTGGGCTGGTTTGGCTGGTTTGGGTCAAGCGGCGCCGGATCCCAACCTGATAGACGGAATACAAGCGCCGGCGATGTCCCTATAGCGAATCCCACGGCGCGCAGACGGGAGACGGTGGCGAGCAAAGCGCCCGGCTGCCACATGTGCGGCATCGACATCATGAATTGACCCCGACTTGCCGGTGCTGGCGTGTTGTCGTCCGGGCCGGAACAGCCTCCGACCGGCGCACCGGTTGCTCTGCCGATTGCTCCTGCAATGCGCACGCTGAATTCGCACGATTGTTTCTGATCCCACGTAACACGGACAAAACCGCCGTTTCGTTGACACGCAAACACACATTTTACGGCGCGGGCGCGCTCCCCGGCGCTTTTGGTGTCACATCCGGCTTGCCGATGTCGATGGAAACCGGGTCACTGGCGGGAAATGTCTCCTCCAGGCCCTCGTCCAGCAGGGCCTCCTCGTGCGAGTCAGGCACAGGCGGATGCGGGTTGGCGGGCACAGGGGCGGACGAGACACGGTCATCTGGCATGGCGTTCTCCAAGAGGGCTCACCCAGCATAGACAATCCGGGCAACCGGCAATCAGCGGTGGGCGATCGGCGACCAGCAAAGGCGGCGGTGCAGCGTGGCACGGGCATGTGTCGCTGGACCGTGCACAGTCGGGCGCGACGTGCACGATACTCAGGGGATGCTCAGCAAGTGGCGGACCCGGTCGCGACATCAATACGACAACTGCTGCGTCGCCGCGACCGCGCAAACGATTGCAAACCCGACAAACGCTCTAGGCGATATTGCGTAGCCAGGTGGAGTCCGGTACACAATCAAGACAACCTTTTCAAACCCTCCACATTGACTGTTTTCACCTCACGCGCATGCCTCTCCAGCGCACCATCGGCGCCCTCTTGCGGCACCCTCCCCTGCTGATCATCGGTGCCTCGGCGCTGTCGCTGCTGCTGGCCGCACTGACGGCCTTGTCGCTGTGGGAAATGCGCGTCGATGCGCTGGCACGTGCCCGCGACGCCGCCGACAACCTCTCGCTGATCCTGCAGCGCGACATCGCCCGCAACATCGAGGTGTACGACCTGTCGCTGCAGGCCGTGATCGACGGCATGCGGGACCCGAAGATCGTCGCCCTGCCCCAGGACATCCGGCAACTGGTGCTGTTCGACCGCTCAACCAACGCGCAGGACCTGGGCTCGCTGCTGGTGGCCAACCCGGCGGGCGACGTCATCATCGATTCGCACGCGGTACCGCCGCGGCATATCCATGTGGGCGACCGCGATTACTTTCAGGTGCATCAGGGCTCCCCGGATGTCGGCCTCTATATCAGCGAGCCATTCAAGCCGCGCATCAACGGCGTCGATGCATCACTGGGACTGAGCCGGCGCCTGAACGGGCCGCATGGCGAATTCAAGGGCATCGTGGTCGGCACACTGCGGCTGAACTACTTCCGGCGGCTCTTTGACGGCCTCAACCTCGGGCCGCGCGCCACCGTGACGCTGGTACGCTCCGACGGCACGCTGCTCATGCGCCGCCCATACAACGAAACACTCATCGGCCGCAGCCTGGCCGATAGCCCGGCCTTCCAGCGGCGTCTGCTGTCGCCCGAAGGGTCTTACGTGGAGATGGCCGCGACTGACGGCATCGAGCGTCTGTTCAGCTTCCGCCATATCGGCGAGCACCCGCTGATCGTGGCGGTGGGCTTGGCCACCGAAGACATCTACGCCGAATGGCGGCAGCGCGCATGGGTGATCGGCAGCATCGTGCTGCTGCTCGATGCGGTGTTCATGACACTGTCGGTCTTGTTTGCCAAGCAGTTGCGCAAGCGGCTGGAAATGGAGCAGCAACTGCAGTGGCTGGCCAACACGGATGGCCTGACCGGCCTGGGCACGCGCCGCGCACTGGATGCCACGCTGGACGTGGAATGGCGCCGCGCCAATCGCAACCACATGCCGCTGGCTGTGCTGATGATTGACGTGGACGAGTTCAAGCATTTCAACGACCGCTACGGCCACGCCGCCGGCGACACGGCCCTGCGCACTGTCGCGCGCTGCGTGAACGACAACATCAAGCGCCCGGGCGATTTTGCCGGCCGTTACGGCGGCGAGGAGTTCTGCGCCATCCTGCCCAGTACCGATCTGGCCGGCGCGGTGCGCGTGGCCGAGAACATCCGCACCGCCGTGCTGGCCGCCGACGAGCCCAACGCGGGCAGCGCGCATGGCAAGCTGACGGTGAGCATCGGCGTGGCCGTGCACACGGGCATCGTCACGGCCGAAGACACCGCCGAAGACCTGCTGCGACTGGCCGATGGGCGGCTGTACGAGGCCAAGGCTGCCGGGCGCAACGCGGTCATCCCGCGCCAGGAGCGGCCCAAGCTGGCGGTGGTGTAGATGCAGCCGCTTGCGCAGCAGGCACTGATGCCCGTACCGTAGCCCCCCCCCACTTTGGGGGCATGCCACCATCACGCAAGGGTTTTGCACAATGGTGGCTCCGAGGAACCGGCCATGAACAAACCCCCGCATTCTCATTTCGATACGAGTGCACTCCCGCGCGAGCATCAGTTCGCCGCGTGGCGAGAGGCCATCAACGTGCTGTTCGACACCCGGTCTGCCGCACCGCAATCGCACGGCTTTCGCGCCAGCGTGGATGCCTATCTGTGCGGCGAGGCTGGGCTGGGCATGATCAGCGCGCAGGCACAACACTACGACCGCTCGCGCTCCAAGCTCGGGCGTGACGGCGTAGACGTCTATGTGCTCCAGTACTACCTCGAAGGCAATTGCGGACAGCGTGACGGCGCCAGTGGCACCGTCACCCGGCCAGGAGACCTGTTCATCGTCGATGCCGCACAGCCACTGGCCACCAGCACCAGCGACAGCCGCTTCCTGAGCCTGGTCGTGCCGCGGCGCCTGCTGGCTCCGGAACTGCGGTCGCCTGACGAACTGAGCATGCGCCTGTTGCGCGGCGATGCGCCCATGGTCGGCCTGCTGCGCGACCACCTGTGCGCCCTGTATCGAACCGCCGGACAACTGAGTGCCGCAGAAGCGCAAGCCATCATTCCGGGCACGCTGCAACTGGCGGCCGCAGCCATCAATTGCCAGGTGACAGAAGCCAATGCCACGGCCGTCAAGGAAAGCCTGTTCGCATCGATCTGCCGGCACATACAGCACAACCTGGCCGACCTCACCCTCACGCCCGAGGCAGTTGCGGCGCAGTTTGGTGTTTCGCGCGCCACGCTCTACCGGCTGTTTGAACGCGAAGGCGGCTTCTTCAACTACCTGCGCCTGCAGCGCCTGCGGCAATGTCACGCGATCCTGGCAAATCGCTCGCAGGCACATCGCTCGGTGGCCGAGATCGCGCAGACCTATGGCTTTTCCGACGCATCCAACTTTGCACGCGCGTATCGCCGGGCGTCGGGCATGTCGCCGCGTGAGACACGCATGCTGGCTCAGGAAGGCCGTGCCGCTGCGCTGCCCTTCGTGCAGCACAAAGACTGGCGGACATGGGTCGTACAGATGCGCTGAAACACACGCGCAGCTACCCCTCCCTCCCAATCCCATCCCAAGACTTGAAGCGCGCTCGCCCTGAGACGCGCTGACAGGTTCCCGCGACGGCCGTACCAGTTCACGGCCGGCGCGGCGTTCTTCATTGAACCGCTACCAGCATGCATGCGAGCATCCGGCCCGACCTGATTGGCGCCTGCGCGCTTGCGGCAAATACGGCCCTCGTGCTCTCGCTTCGTCGAACAGGTCGGAGCGGCGCAAGCATCTGCGCCTTGCACAACACACAACGACAAAACGAGGGTCTCGTGAAAGACATAACGGGAAAGACGCTTGCCTTGACGCTGTTCGCCACGGTGGCCTTGGCCGCATGCGGCGGTGGGGACTCGGGAACCAACACGGCAACCAATGGCGGCGGCAACACCGGCGGCAATACGCCACCGGCATCCACCTGCGCTGAAACCGGCGTAGACGCCAAGTACGCCTGCCAGACCGGCAGTACCGAGCCGCTGTACGCCTACCAATGGGCACTCAAGCAGGCAACGAGCTTCTTTGCGGCATTCGGCCTGGTCGCCAACGGCACGACCGACATCAACGTGGAAGATGCGCACAGGGCCGGCATCAAGGGCCAGGGTGTGAACGTGCTGGTGCTGGACGACGGCATCGACGTGCACAACGAAGACCTGTACGCCAATGCCAACTCGGACATGACGTACAACTTCGACGATGGCTCGGCTGACCCAACGCCGGCAGATATTCCCGCCAACGTGGACGCTGCACACGGCACCAACGCGGCAGGCATCATTGCCGGTGCGCAGAACGGCAAGGGTGTGATGGGCATCGCACCGCGCGCGACGCTGGGTGGTGCGCGGTTTCTGGTCAATGGCCAAGACATTCCCAAGGCGTACGGCGGTGCTCCATGGTCGAAGAACGGTCACATCATCAATGCCTCGTATGGCGAGAACCCGATCGCGCCGCTGGAGTACGACACCGCAACCTCCACCCAAGCAGCAGTGCGCGCCTTCCCGAATCTGCGTGGCGGGCGAGGACTGGTCATGCTCAAGGCGTCGGGCAACGAGTACGAAGAGATTAGCGTGACGGGTCAGCCGCTACGCCAGTGCCCCACGCTGGGCGGCCAGGCCGGCCTGATCAGCTGCGAAAATCCGGCGAACGATCCTGAAGCGCTGGAGCCGGGCGTCATCGTCGTCGGCGCGGCCAATGCACTTGGCGTCAAGTCGAGCTACTCCAACGCAGGCTCCGTCAACTGGATCACGGGGCTGGGCGGTGAGTCGGGGGAAGGCGGCAAGTACGGCGAGGTCGGATCGGGCCCAAAGATCTTCTCGACCGATCTTTCCGGCTGCGCGCGCGGCTACAGCCGCAATGGCGTGACCCGAACCAATGAGTTTGCGACCGGCGGATCGGCCACCAACACCAAAGACAATGCCAAATGCGATTACTCCAGCATGAACGGCACGTCGGCGGCCACACCCACACTGTCCGGCGTGGTCGCGCTGATGCTGTCGGCCAACCCGAACCTGACCTGGCGCGATGTGCGTGAGATCCTGCGCGCCACCGCCAGGCAGATCGACCCGAACTACGGCAGCCGCGACAACCGCAACGCCAAGGTGGATCTGACCAGCGGCACCCTGACGGCCGACACCAGCACCACCCTGGTCGACGGCGCAACCACGGCGCGTTTGGACTACGGCTGGCAAACCAATGGTGCCGGCTACGCCTACTCCACGTGGTACGGCTTCGGCCTGGTGGATGCTTCGGCAGCCGTCAAGATGGCCAAGGCATACACCGCGTACAAACCTGCCGCCCTCTCGGTACCGGATTTTGCGGCGGCCTTTGGCAACGTCAACCAACTGAACTACGGCTCGGTGCAGAAGCTGGGCCAGTTCAACGTGTCGGGCAGCGACAAGGTCGATGCGCTGCAACTGCGCGTGTCGGGCTCGGTGTGTGTGGGCAGTGTCGGCTTCTTCGTGAAATCGCCAGCAGGCACGGTGTCGGCATTGTCCTTGCCGTACAACGGCTACTACAACAACGGCGCCAGTGCCGTGAACAAGTACGGCCTGGGCAGTTATGCCTTCTATGGCGAGAACGCGGCCGGCACGTGGGAGGTCTACGCCGTGAGCGGCGTGCCGACCAATACCTGTTCGACCTATCAGCCGCAGGGTGGTACGCACACCGTGACCCTGGCCACGCCGCTGGCCGTGGAGTATCGCGTGATTGCCGCCAAGTAAGCACGCTCGGAGACCTTTCAACATGATCAATCCAACTGTTATCAAAACCGTGGCGCTGGCGGCGCTCCTTTCGATGGGTTCGGCATGCCAGGCGGCAGACCTGGTGGTCGGCAAGCACCTGACAACGCAGGAGCTGGCGCAATATGCAAGCGCACCGGTGGTGCAGATCGAATCGCAGTCGTTCAAGGTGCTCTCCAGTGGTACACGCACCAAGTCCGCAGGCGCCACCTCTGCAGCCGTCACACAAGTGGCCAACGAGCGTGGCGTGGTCGGCGAGAGCCGCAACGAGGTCGTCGTCTCGCAGGTGGCGGTCGACAGCGTGCGCCAGGCGGTGGCGGGGCTGGCAGTCACGCCCGTATCGGCGGAGTACTACGGCCACACGAGCATCAGCACGCTGCGGTTTGCATCGTTCCAGGACGCGGTGGATGCACGTGCGCAGATCAGGAAGCTGCTGCCACAAGCGCGGGTGGATGTGCCGGTGCGGTACGCCAAGCCCGTGGCGCGCTGATCCGCCTAACCGGCATGCAATTGAGCAAACGCCCCGCCCCGAGCGGGGCGTTTTGCATGAGGGCGTATCATCCCGACCTTTTACCGAGCCTCGTACCATGACCCAGGCCTCCGGCAGCTTTGAAGCACTCGCCGCACGCGAAGGCGGCTTGCAGCACCGTCTTTCTTCCGCGCAACTCACCATGATCGCCATCGGCAGCGCGATCGGCACCGGCCTGTTCCTGGGCAGTGGTGCGGCCATCCAGCTGGCCGGCCCCGGCGTGATTGCCAGCTACGCCATCGGCGCGGTCATCGCCCTGCTGCTGATGGGTTGCCTGGCCGAAATGGTCGTCGCGCACCCCACCACCGGCTCGTTCGGTGCCTATGCCGAGCACTACGTCAGCCCGCTCGCCGGCTTCCTGGTGCGCTATGCGTACTGGGCAGCGGTTGTGTTCGTGATCGGCGCGGAAGTGACGGCGGTGGCGGTGTATATGGCGTACTGGTTTCCGGGCGTACCGGCGTGGGTGTGGATCGTCGGGTTCTCGGCGGTGCTGGTGTGGATCAATGCGAGCAGCGTCGACGTATTTGGCGTGGCGGAATACTGGTGCTCGATGATCAAGGTGGTGGCCATCGTCGCGTTTCTGGCCGTGGCGAGCTATGCCATCTATCGCGCACCGGATGGCGGGCCGATCGGTTTCCACAACTACGTGGATGCGGGCGGCTTCCTGCCGCACGGCTGGTCTGGCGTGTGGTTTGGCGCGGTGGTCAGCATCTTCAGCTTCTTCGGCATCGAGCTGATTGCCGTGGCCGCCGGTGAGGCTCGCGAGCCCGAGGCCGCTGCCACCAGCGCGTTCCGCTCCACGCTGTTCCGGCTGGTGTTCTTCTACCTCTGCACGCTGGCGCTGATGCTGGCCGTGGTGCCCTGGCAGGAGGCCGGCACCGGCAAGAGCCCGTTCGTGCGGGTCATGGAAATCCTGGGCATTGCCGGCGGTGCGGGTGTGATGAACTTCGTGGTGCTGACCGCGGCGCTGTCGTCGATGAACGCGCAGTTGTATGTGTCCACGCGCATGCTGTTCAGCCTCGCGCGCGGCGGGCAGGCACCAGGGGCGCTGGGTGTGGTGAGCAATCGCGGCGTACCGCTGCGCGCGCTGGCGGTGTCCAGCTCCGGCGCGGCGCTGGCGGCGGTGCTGAGCGTGGTGCTGCCCGGCCACTCGTTCCTTCTGATGATGTCGCTGGCGATGTTCGGCGCGCTGTTCACGTGGCTCGTCATCTTCGTCACGCACTTGCGCTTCCGTAGTGCAGTGGAGCATGAAGGGCGTGCGCTGCGGTTCCGGATGTGGGGCTACCCCGTGCTGACCCTCATGGGCGCCGTCGCTATGGTGGTCATCATCGTCAGCACGGCATGGATGGCGGATTTCCGCATGACGCTGGTGGTGGGGGTGCCGTTTCTGGTGGTGATGGCGGTGGTGTTCCGCTGGGTGCGGCGCAAGTAGTCGCTCGGGCGCGACACCCCTCTTCTTGATGGCCCGGCTGACACGCGTTTGGCGGGGTTGTGAGATAGGATCGCAATCTTACGAAACGCTTAGCGAACTCCTGACCATGATCTCGGCCAAGCTGGTTGTCGCCTCTCTTGCCCTCTCCATGCCGCTGATTGCCGCGGCGCAGTCCGCCGATGCGCCGGTCGTCAAGAGTGGTGATCAGTGGACGTATCAGAACACCGTCGAGACCGGGCCTTCCGGCTGGAAGCAGTCGCACGACACGATCACCGTCGTGCGAACCACGTCATCCAGCATCTACTACACCGTCCAGGCCAAGGGCGCACCGACCGGGCCGGTTGAGGTCATTGCCGGCACGGACTGGAGCCGCATCCGCAACGTGGATGGCAAGGAAACCACGGTCAACCGCTCGCTCGCGTTCCCCCTGCAACCTGGCAAGACCTGGGACGTGTCCTTCACCGAACACAACCCCAACAAGGCCCACACGGTTGAGCAGCTGGACACCCACTACAAGGTGATCGGCTACGAAACAGTGGAAGTGCCTGCTGGCAAATTCAACGCCATCAAGATCGAAGCCGAAGGCCAGTGGAATGCGGAACTGGCGCCGATGAGCAACGTGACGCAAGCCGCCAACACCTCAGCAGGTGGCACCACGATGGTCACGCAGGTGCAACGCACCCAGCCAGGCAAGGCAACCGGGCGCACCTACAAGGCCATGTGGTACGTGCCGGAAGTGGGCCGCTGGGTGAAGTCGATCGAGGAGTACTACAACAGCGGCGGCGTACGCAGCCAGCGCTTCACGGCAGAGCTGGAGTCGTATCAACTGACCGCACGATAAGCCGCGAGGGCGATGGGCAGCCACAAGGCATGCCCGCCCTCGCCCACGGATCAGGCTTGCGCCAACGCCTGATCCAGATCGGCCAGCAGGTCATCGATGTGCTCGATGCCGATCGACAGCCGGATAGTTTCCTGCCGCACGCCGGCCTTGGCCAGCTCCGCCTCTGAAAGCTGCCGGTGCGTGGTCGATGCCGGATGCGTCGCGAGCGATTTCGCATCGCCGATGTTCACCAGCCGCGTGAACAGTTGCAGCGCATCCTGGAAGCGCGCACCCGCCGCAAACCCGCCCTTCACGCCAAACGTCAGCAGCCCCGGTGCCTTGCCGGAGAGGTACTTCTTCGCCAACGCATAGTCGGGGTGATCGTCCAGGCTGGCGTGGTTGACCCACTCCACCTTGGCGTGCCCCTGAAGATGACGTGCAATGCGTGCGGCGTTTTGCGTGATGCGGTCGATGCGCAAGCCCAGCGTCTCGATGCCCTGCAGGATCAGGAACGCGTTGAACGGTGACAGCGCCGCGCCGGTATTGCGCAGCGGCACCACGCGCGCCCGGCCGATGTACGCCGCATCACCCAGCGCTTCCGTATAGACCACGCCGTGGTAACTCACATCCGGCTCGTTCAGGCGCTTGAAGCGCGCCTTGTGCTTCGCCCACGGGAATTTGCCCGAATCGACAATCGCGCCACCCAGGCTGGTGCCGTGTCCGCCCAGGTACTTGGTCAGCGAATGCACAACGATGTCGGCGCCGTGCTCGATCGGCCGTACCAGATACGGTGTCGGCACCGTGTTGTCGACGATGAGCGGCACGCCATGCCGGTGCGCAATCTCCGCCAGCGCAGCAATGTCGGTGATGTTGCCCAGCGGGTTGCCGACGGTCTCGGCAAAGATGGCCTTCGTGCGATCGTCGATCAGTGCTTCGAACGAGGCCGGGTCCCGCGGGTCAGCAAAGCGCGTGGTGATGCCCGACAGCGGCAGCGTGTGCGCAAACAGGTTGTAGGTACCGCCGTACAGCGTGCTGGCCGAGACAATGTTGTCGCCCGCCTCCGCAATCGTCTGGATTGCATACGTGACGGCCGCCTGCCCGGAAGCCAACGCCAGCGCGCCAATGCCGCCTTCCAGCGCCGCAACGCGCTTCTCCAGCACGTCGTTGGTCGGGTTCATGATGCGCGAGTAGATGTTGCCCTGGACCTTGAGGTCGAACAGGTCAGCACCGTGTTGCGTGTCGTCAAACGCAAAGGCGACGGTCTGGTAGATCGGCACCGCCACTGCGCGCGTGGTCGGGTCGGCGCTGTAGCCGCCGTGGACGGCGAGGGTGTCGAGTTTCCAGTTGGGCGAGGTGGACGTCGTGGGCTGCGTCATCGTTGCGTCTCCGGAGGGTTGATCCGGCGAGCATATGGGCAGCCCTGCGGCGCACAAACGATCGTTTTTGTCTTTGCTTATGCCGTGGCAGCTTGAGCGGCGTTGTGCCCCTTGCGCAGCCCGAAAGACAACCGCCCTAGTCCGTGGCGAGTCTTGAGTAGAGCACGAAGTCTCCCGGCGTTCCCCGAACCATGCGATAGGAGCGCAACAGCCCCTCGTATTGATACCCGCACGCCACCAGTACGCGTGCCGATCGCGCATTGCTGGTCAAGACCGTCGCCTGCACGCGAAGAAAGCCGTACTGGACAAACGCCCACGCGGTGACCGATGTGCAGATTGCATGCGCAATGCCTCTGCCCCAGTGCGACGGGCAAAGGTCGTAGGCGATCTCCGCCGTCCGGTTCACGTCGGAAATGCTGTGAAACCCGATCGTCCCGATCAACGCTCCCGCGCTCTCGTCCACTACAGCCATGCGGCGGATCGATTCGGGTGACGTGGACGCATAGCCCTCGAACTGCGCGTTGAGGTCGGCTGGAGACGACAGGTTCCAGCTCGTGTGCTCGAAGACCTGGGGGAGCTTCAGATACGCATACCAAGCGTCGATGTCGGCGCGCTCAAGTTGCCGAAGCGTGATGCCAGGGTAGCCAGACGTTGGAGCGCAATCGATTCTCAACATGCACCTCGAATGGTTCGTTCAGCGGCATTGTATTGAGCTTCATCGCTGCATGCGTCGAGGGCTCGTGCCTGATCGCACCAGCCAAGCGCTTCTCTCCACTGCCGACCGTGACCGCTCCGGCGCGGAAAGTGGCGACGGCGGCAGCGGTCAGGGTCGGCCCCAAACAACGGCCAGCGGCCTACCCAGGCGCACCCTCCACCAACCTGCGCAACGCCGCATCGCGAATCTCCAGCACGGCAAACACCCCAAGCTTCCGCAGCGCCGGCACAGCCTCCAGCAACAAGCGCTCCGCCTCAGCACGCTCAGCAGCATCAGCCTTAGGGTCAAACCACGCCTGCGCGTTGGCCAGGAAGGCCGCCACCGTACCTTTGCGGATCGTCAGTCCATCAAAGTCGGCAAAGTTGGCGGTATCGGACAAAACATCTTCGGGTCGCATGGTGTGCTCCAAGGGTGATTGACCGCACCACTGTAGAGCCGATAAATTGGCCTGACTCAGCCATATAGGCCATTTGATACGCTTTTCAGGCCATGCCATCCCAACCCTTGCTTCCTGCCCAGCGTGTGCAATCGACCGATGGCCGATGGCTTTACGCGGTCGATCAGACCAGCCATTCGCCACGCGCCACCGCCCCACACAGCCATGCGCGCGGACAGTTGTTCGGGACAGATGCCGGCGTACTGACCGTGCAGACGGCGGAAGGCCGTAGCGTCGTACCTGCGGGACAGGTCATATGGATTCCGCCCGGCGTAGAACACGGCGCAGAGACGCACGGACCATTCGTAGGCTGGGCCGCCTACCTCGCGCCCGACGCATGCGAAGACTTGCCGGATGTGCCGCGCACGCTGTCGATGTCTGCGCTGCTCCGTGCCGCAATCTCCCGTGCGGCAACGTGGGCTGACGACGTGCTCGACCCGGCGCAGCAACGCATTGCTGCCGTGATTGCCGATGAAATCCGCGCGCTCACGCCAGCACCCACGGCCTTGCCGATGCCCATCGATACTCGCCTGCGCAAGATCGCCAACGCGCTTATTGCCGCCCCGTCCGACACCCGGCGTCTGCAGGATTGGGCCGATTGGGCCGCTGTTGCCCCGCGCACGCTCACCCGGCGATTTGCCAGCGAAACCGGCTATGCATTTGAAACCTGGCGCCACCGACTGCGCATGATGTGCGCGCTGGAAAAGCTCGCGGCCGGCGCGCCGGTAACGACAGTGGCACTCGATCTCGGCTACGACAACGTCAGCGCGTTCATTGCCCGGTTTCGTGCAACCTTCGGCATCACGCCGGGGCGGTATGCCGCCGGCGGATGCATGCACCTACCGATGCCTTCCTGAGCAGCTCACGCAGCGGCAATGGTGTCTGGCAATGCGGCCTCAGAACGCAGCTGACACCAACGTTCGGATACATGACGCGCCAGTTTGAAGGTCTTACCATTGGCGACTCAGTTGACTAAACATCCAAGCTCCGGGGGGACGATGGATCAAGTGAAGTCTGGCGGTATCGCAACACCCGATCCACGGCAAGAAACGTTCTTCCCGTCCAAACGCAACCCGCTGAAAACCACGCGCATCTCGATCTGGATCGGATTCGGCTGCGCATTCGCCATCAGCTTGCTTGCATTGAACGGCCGCACAAAAGCCCAGCTCATCGCCGCTGGGGTGATCTTGCCGCTCCTGCTTGCCCTCGACTGGTTTTTACGTCGGCAGCAGGGTGGTGGGCAGCCGCTGATCACACTCACTCGAAGCGATATCACCTCTGGGTTGTTTCCCGGCAAGCAGAAACGCTATCTCTGGCGCGATATCGAAAGTGTGATCGTACAAACGGTGCAGGGCACGTCGTACCTTCTGTTTCGATTGAACAGCTCGACCGGCGCGGCGCAAAAGCGGGGCTTTCGATTTGGCAGAGACCCTTCCAAGCGGCGGCTGGTGCTCTCATCGTTTGATGCCGCCGACCGTGAGCGCCTGCTTGACTCTATCCATATCCACCTGCAACTACAGAAGGGCGGCGCAATTGATCGGTCGACTCCGGTTAACCAGTTTGCAGTCGAGCGCAAGTTCGAAGAAAAGCTCAAGGCACTCGCTCCCAAACCTCGCATCACCTACATCCTGATCGCACTCAATATGCTGGTCTGGTTGGTAACGCTGTTGCTTGGTGGAAGCGTTTTGCAAACCCCTTTGGACACACTGTTCAACCTCGGTGGAAACGCTGCCTACGAAGTACAGCACGGCGAATGGTGGCGCCTGTTGAGCGCCATCTTCCTGCACGCAGGTGTCGTCCATCTGGTGATCAATATGATCGGGCTGTACTCCGTAGGCGTCGCGGTCGAGCGCATCTACGGACCTGTCGCATACGTCTTGATTTACCTGGGCGCCGGCCTACTCGGCAGCGCGTTGAGCCTGTCGTTCTCGGCACAGCATGCGATTGGCGTTGGTGCATCTGGCGCAGTATTTGGTGTCGCCGGGGCTTGGCTGGTCGCGGTGAGCCGATACCGCGACGAGATGCCGGAGGCGCTAAGCAAGCGACTCCTCACACAACTGGGCTCCTTCATCCTTTACTCGCTGGTGCAGGGCTTGATCACAGCCGGCATCGACAACGCTGCACACATCGGGGGGCTGGTCGGTGGATGTGCGCTGGCTTATATCCTGCCCGCTCGGTTCAACATGGAGCGCTACCGCGAGGTGCTGCGTAGTCGTTGCGCTATCGCCCTGGCGGCGGCGGTTGCAGGCATTAGCCTGCTGGCCTTCCTTGCGCCAATCGCAACGCTTGATCACCGTCAGTTCTTTGCGAACAGCACGGCTGTTGTTCACGGCCTGAGTTCCTTCGGCAACGCAGTCCAAGCCTTGCAAGCGGACGAACACGCCTTTGCCGCTGGCAAGCTATCTGCCCGCCAGTTAATCGAACGCAATCAGACAGTGCATATGCCGGCGATTCGGCGCGCGGCGCAGGCCTTGCACGCCGCCAATCTGCCGCAGAATGACCCTCGCGCTGCATTGGTTCGCAACGCCACGCTCTGTGCGGATCTCATGATTGAAGGAATGAACCTGACCGTCATGGCGGTGCCGGAAAGCGCCGGCATCACCTCGCCTGATCCGCAACGTCTGGCCAGCATCAAGACGCAGTTGGTCGAAATCGGCAAGCAGATGCGGCGAGACTCCGAAGCGCTGCAGCGTCGCGCGCGCAACTAGCGCTTGCTTACCTCTTCACCAACGGACAAGCTGATTCCGCCAGCGTATTGAACGCCTGCTCACCCGGAATCGTCTGCGCGAGCTTGTAGTAGTCCCACGGGCGCGTCGATTCCGACGGCTTCTTGACCTCGAACAGGTAGATGTCGTGGATCATCATGCCGTCAGCGCGCACGTAGCCGCCCTTGGTGTACATATCGTCGATCTTCATCGACTTGAGCTTGGCCATCACGCGATCGGAGTCATCTGTGCCGGCGGCCTGCACGGCCTTCAGGTACGTGAGCGTGGCGGAGTAATCGGCAGCTTGCAGGGCGCTCGGCATCTTCTTGTACTTGGCGTAGAAACGTTCGCCAAACTTGCGCGCGGCGTCGCTGGAGTTCCAGTACCACGGGTCAATCAGTTGCATGCCCTGCGCGGTCTGCAGGCCGAGTGAGTGGATCTCGTCGATGGTCATGACCAGGCCGACCACGCGCATCTTCTTGTCCAGGCCAAAGTCCTTGGCGGCCTTGATGGCGTTGATCGTGTCGCCGCCTGCATTGGCCAGCGCCACGGCCTGCGCACCCGAACTCTGCGCCTGCAGCAGATACGAAGAAAAGTCCGGCGCGCCGAGCGGATGCTTGGTGCCGCCCACCACCTTGCCGCCGCCCGCCGCAATCACGCGGCGCGATTCGGCATCCATGTCCTTGCCGAAGGCGTAATCGACCGACAGCAGGTACCACGAGTTGACGCCCTGCTTGCGCAGTGCGCCGATGGTGCCGCGCACGTGCGCGTTGGTGTCGTACGCATAGTGCACGGTGTAGGGCGTGCACTCCTCGTTGGTCAGGCGCGGCGTGCCGCCGCCGAGGTTGATATATACGCGCTTCTTCTCTGCCGCGATGCGATTCATCGCCAGGCCCGCCGCCGAGTTCGGGCCGGCAAAGAGCACGTCCACACCTTCACGGTCGATCCACTCGCGCGCTTTGGAGGCTGCTACGTCGGCCTTGTTCTGGTGGTCGGCCGAGACGATCTCGATGGGCTTGCCCAGCACCTTGCCACCGAAGTCCGCCACCGCCATGCGAATGGCTTCCAGCCCGCCGGGGCCGTCCAGATCGGCATAGACGCCGGACATATCGGTAATGAAGCCGATCTTGACCTTGTCGTCGGAAACCTGTGCGTGAGCGAAAAAGGAGGCGATGGCCAAGGCCACCGCAACCGTGGCGCGGCGTGCGTGCATGTGTGTCTCCTGATGTGTTTTGTTGTGGGTGCATGCCAGTGGCTGCACCTATTTGGAGCACATGGTATCGACACCATCCGTCGCGAACAGCCCCGGCGGGCGAAACACACTGTCAAGTGAGAGTCGACAGTGGCCTGTTTGCGATACGCTGTACGGCGCTCAGAAGCACATGCCTGTTGCCGTGGAGCTAGCGCTGATGGTGGCGGTATTGAAATCAACGATATGCGGCAACCCGCTGATGCGCACCATCACCCACGACTTCTGGTTCTGCACATTGGTACCCAGCACCATTTCGGTCTGGCCAGGGTCGTGGTGCTGCCACCATCGCCGTCGGGCGAACTCCGCGGTCCGGAAGCTACGTAGTCATTGAGACCGCTTTGGCCACCGCCGGCGCAGTTCCGGCATTACACAAACCCGTAGAGCTTGACCGGATTGGCAACGAAGATCATCTCCTGCCAATCGGCCCGTCCGATCCACACGGCCATCGTGTCGACCAGCGCAGCATCGTCAGGCTTGTGCGTCTTCTCGGTCGGATGCGGCCAGTCGGTGCCCCACAGCATCCGCTCGGGGGCCATGTTGATGAAGGCCTTGGCCACCGGCTCGACATCGGCATAGGCGGGGGCGCCGGTCTTGCTGTCGACGTAGGGACCGGAGAGTGTGATCCACGTGTTGCCCTTGTCGACCAGGCGCTGCGCGGTCCGCATGGCGTCGGACTGCATGCCGCCCGGTTGCGGCACGTGCGCGATGTGGTCGATGACGAGCGGGCATGGCAGCGCGCGCAGATGGGGCTCCAGTTCCGGCAGTTTTGCGCCCTGCACCACCAGTTCGATATGCCACCCGATTGCGCCGATGCGCGCGGCCAGCGGCGCGAGCATGTCAACCGTGGTGGCCCCCGGATAGCTGAGGTTGAAACGGATGGCGCGCACGCCCGCCGCGTGCATCTCCGTGAGCTGCGCGTCGGTGACCGACGTATCGACCACCGCAACACCGCGCGCGTTGGGGCCGAAGCGTTTGAGTGCATCCAGCGTGCAGCGGTTGTCGGTGCCGTAGGTGGAGGGCGTGACGACCACGTTGCGCTGCACGCCCAGGCGCGCCTGCACCTTGCGGTACTGATCGATGCTCGCGTTGGGTGGCTGGAGCGTGGTGCCTGGCGCGCTGGGGAAGCGGTCGTCGTAGATATGCATGTGGCAGTCCACCGCCCCGGCCGGCAGCTTGAATGCCGGCTTGTCGCTGCCGCTAGACCACACCTCGTCGGCCTCTGCGAACGCTGGCATCGCTGCTGCCACGGCACCCGCACCTGCCATCTGCAGGAACTGCCTTCTGCTGAACGCGCGCATGGTCAGGCCGTCTCCGTCTTGTTCAGCAACTGCCCTTCGGGCTTCGCCCGGCTCAACAGCAGCAGCGTCGCCACGCTCACCAGTGTCAGCACGGCCAGCGGCATCAACGCCAATGCGTAGCTGCCGGTGGACTGTTTGACCCACCCGTACACGTTCACCATCAGGCCGCCGCCGATGAGGTTGGCGATCGCGTTGATGGTGGCGAGCCCCGCCGCTGCCGCGCAGTTGGAGAGCATGCCCGAGGCCAGTGCCCAGAACGGCCCCTTGAACGAATACGCGCCCACCAGTACCGCGCACAACATCATCATGGTCGGCATCAACGACCCGCTGAGCGACGTACCAAACAGACCCAGCCCGATCAGCAGCATGGGGATGGCGGTGTGCCAGCGGCGCTCCTTCAGTCGATCCGAACGGCGGCCCCAGTAGACCATCAGCACCGATGCCACCGCATACGGCACCGAGTTGAGCAGCCCCGTCTGCATGACGGTCAACCCGAACGATTTGAGCAGCTGCGGCTGCCACACTGACAGCGTGCTGCCGGCGGCCGACGCGCACACATCCACCAGCGCCAGGCACAGCACATAACGGTTGCAGAACAGCTTGGCCAGCGACATCTGCGCGACCTTCTTGGGCCCGCGCGCTTCACCTGCCAGCGTGTTGGTGAGCCAATTGCGCTCTTCGGTCGACAGCCACTTGGCTTCTTCGGGGCGATTGGTCAGCAAGCGCAGGCAGGCGATGCCCAGCAGCACCGTCGGAATGCCTTCGAGGAGGAACAACCAATGCCACCCGCGCAGCCCGGCAAAGCCATCCATCTGCAGCAGCGCGGCCGAGATGGGCGAGCCGATAAAGCTTGCGGCCGGAATCGCCACCATGAACGTTGCCACGATGCGCGCACGGTGCGTGGCCGGAATCCAGTACGACAGATACAGCAGCACGCCGGGAAAGAACCCCGCCTCTGCCGCACCGAGCAAAAAGCGCAGCGCATAGAACGAGGCCGGCCCGCGCACCAGCGCCGTTGCGGCCGAGACCAGCCCCCACGTGATCATGATCCGCGCGATCCAGATGCGCGCGCCGTAGCGCTGCAGCGCAAGGTTGCTCGGCACCTCGAAGAAGAAGTACGACACGAAGAACAGGCTGCTGCCGAACCCGAACACGCTGGCTGTGAGCCCGAGGTCATGGTTCATCTGCAATGAGGCCATGCCCACGTTGCCGCGGTCGATGAAAGCCAGCAGGTAGCAGACCATAAGGAATGGCACGAGCCGCCAGACCACCTTGCGCAGGGTGCGCTGTTCGAGATCGGTCACACCGGTACTGCCCGTCACTTGCATGTATGTCTCCTGACGCCGTCGTGTGTTTTGCGGCGCTGTTGGGTGTGCAGAAAGAAAGGTACTGCGATCAGGCCATCAATGGGCGACCGCTTCGCCCGCATCGGCGCCCGGATCACCCAGCCAGGCGATGGCCAGCGCGCCGATAAGCAGCACAGCCGACACCGCCAGCAGCGGCGCCGTGAAGCCATGCGAAAACTGCTTGATGGCGCCGATCATCGACGGGCCCACAAAGCCGCCCAGGTTGCCCACGGAAACGATCAGCGCCAAGCCGCCGGCCGCTGCACGGCCGGTCAGGAAGTTGGAGGGAATCGCCCAGTACGTCGCCTGGAATGCGAGGATGCCGCTCACCGTCAGGCACAGCGCCGCCAGCTTGAGCGCGGGCGCATCCAGCGCCGTGCTGGCCGCCAGAGCGACCGCTGCCACCACCAGCGCGCCCGCCACATACGGGATGCAGCTCTGCGCGCGGTTCGCCATACGCGCCCACCACAGCATGACGACCGCGCCCATCGCGTACGGAATGGCCGTGAGCCAACCCACCACCGCATGCTCGACGCCAAACTGCTTGATGATCTGCGGCATCCACAGCCCCACGCCGATCGAGCCGACGATGCCGCAGAAGTTGATGAACGCCAGCACGAACACGCGCCAGTTGGTCATGGCGTCACGCAGGCTCGCGCCGTGCTTGCTGGCGATGTCGCGTTGCTCCATCGCAAGGCGACGCGCGAGCACGGCCTTTTCGTCATCGCTCAGCCACGTGGCCTTCTCGGGACGGTCCGCCAGCACAAACAGGCACGCGATACCCAGCACCACGGCAGGCAGCCCTTCGATCAGCAGCAGCCACTGCCAGCTGCGCAGGCCATACAGCCCGCCGAGTTCCAGCAACGCACCGGAAATCGGCGAGCCGATCATGTTCGCCACCGGAATGCCGACCAGGAATGCGGCCGTCACCTTGGCGCGCCACTTGCCCGGAAACCAGTGCGTGAAATACAGGTAGATGCCCGGCGTGAACCCGGCCTCGGCCAGGCCCAGCAGGAAGCGCGCCGCTGCAAAACTCTTGGGCCCGACCACAAACGCCGTGGCCATCGAGAACAGGCCCCACGTGATCATGATCCGCGCGATCCAGATGCGTGCACCCACCTTCTGCATGATGAGGTTGCTCGGAATCTCGAACAGGAAATAGCCGATGAAGAACAGCCCCGCCCCGAACCCGAACTGCTCGGCGGTCAGGCCGAGGTCCTTGTTCATCGTGAGCGCCGCAAAGCCCACGTTGGTGCGATCGAGATAGCTGATCACATAGCAGGCAAAGATGAACGGCAGGATGCGGCGGAACGCCTTGGCGAGCGTGCGTTCGCTCGCCTGGTAGTCCGCGTCGGGCAGCGTGGCAGCTGCGCGCACGTCCGCGCCGTCGGAGGGTCTGGCGGCGCGCAGGGTGCCTAAGGTGTGGGACATTTGCATGGTCTCCTCCATCGCGCTTCTGTGAGCGCTAGGGGTTACGTATCGATGCGCTAGTGCTGGGGCCTGGCCTGCTTTGCCCGATGCGGCAGCGGGCCGGCGATGTCCATCTCGGCTTTCAGCACGGTGCCGGACACCGACTCCGTCATGAAGAGCGTCTTCATGTCAGGGCCGCCAAAGCACAGGTTGGTGAGCGAGGCGCCTTCCGGGCTGGTGACGATCACCTCAGGCTCGGCGCGGTGGTTCAGCACCCACGCACGGCCAAGGCCAGGGTTGGCCACGAACAACCGGCCTGCCGTGTCGATCGTCAAGCCATCGGGGCCGCTCGGGCCGTACGACGTGAAGAACTGGCCGACCTTGCTGACGGAGCCATCGGCCTGCAGCGGCACGCGCCACACGCAGTTGCCGCGCGTCATGGCCACGTACAAGACCTTCTCGTCGGGCGACAGCACAAGCCCGTTCGGGCTGGGGCAATTGCCGAGCAGCATGTCGAGCTTGCCGTCCACCGACAGGCGATAGACGCGGCCCGTCGGGTCGTGCAAACCCGTCTGCCCTTGGTCGGTGAAATACAGGTTGCCTTGCGAATCGAACGTGAGGTCATTCACACCCCTGAAACGCTCCGAGTTGCGGCGCTGCAGATAGGACGTGACTTCCCCACGCTTGATATCGAGCCGCATCAGCCCGTTGCGGTAGTCGGTGATGAGCAGGTGCGCATCGTCGACCAGCTTCATGCCGTTGGGCTCGCCGTCGTACTCGGCCACCAGCTCCCAATCGCCCGCAGCAGAGATGCGAAAGATGCGGCCATGCGGGATGTCGGTTACGTATAGACAGCCATGACCTTGGCTATCCGGGCTCCACACCGGCCCTTCGAGGAAGGAGTCGGTGGCTTGCCCGCCACGATTGGCGCGCGCCCAGTCCGTCTGGACCTCGGGCTTGCGAAACTTGGCCGGCATGCGCGTGAAGACTTCAGCTTCACGCACAACAGGTGGCGAGAGCAGGAACATGGCTATCACGCCGCCGTGCGGGCGCGCTCCTCGATCACCGCGAGCACATTGGCCGCTGCGCCCTTGCCCATGTTCACGTAAGCCGCATCGCTCACGCCGCCGATGTGCGGCGACAGGATGACGTTCGCAATGTCCTGGAACGGGTGCGGCGTGGTCATCGGCTCCACATCGAAGCTGTCGAGCCCGGCCGCACGGAGTTGGCCGCTGGCCAGTGCCTCCGCCAATGCGGCCTCGTCGATGAGTCCGCCGCGCGCCGTGTTCACAAGGATCGCGCCCGGCTTGAAGCAACTGAACGCATCGCGGTTCAGCATCTTGCGGTTCTCAGCGGTCAGGGGGCAGTGCAGCGAGACCACGTCCGACTGTGCGTACAGCTCGCCCAGGCTGACCAACTTCACACCGGCCGGTGCCTCTTTGGAATACGGGTCAAACGCGATCACGTTCATGCCGAACGCCACCCCGATGGCAGCCGCCCGGCGCCCGATCGCGCCCAGGCCGACCAGGCCCAGTGTGCGGCCATCGAGTTCGACCGATTTGTGCGTCGCCTTATCCCAATGCCCGGCACGCATGCGCGCGTCGAGTTGTGGGACGGCCTTGGCGCACGCCAGGATCAGCGCCCACGCATGCTCGGCGACAGCCGCCGCATTGGCACCCACGGCAGCGCGTACCGCAATGCCGCGTGCCGCAGCGGCTTCCTGATCGATGACATCGATACCGCTGCCATGCTTGGAAATCACCTGCAGGTTGGCGGCCGCATCCATGATGCGTGCGTTGACCTTGCCGTAGCGGACGATGATCGCCACCGGCTTGTGTCGCGCGCAGAGCGCGACGATGTCATCTTCGGTGGGCTGCTTGCCGGCAAACACGACCTCGAAGTCGCTCAGCATATCGAGCGCCTGCGGCGCCAGATCGGCCGCCGTCACCAGTACAACGGGCTTGTGTGCAGACGCGCTCATCACAGTGCCTCGCCTTCGGCCAGCATGCCGGCAGCGCGCAATTCTTTCTCCAGCCAACCCGGGCGTGTGTCGCCCTTGCGAATAGCCGCAATGCGGGCAGCTTCCGCATCCACCTTCTTCTGTGCGAGCACGAGAATGCGCTCGACGTCTTCACGCGGGATGACGACCACGCCATCCGCATCGCCCACCACCAGATCACCGGGGTGCACGGTCGCGCCGGCAGCAGACACCGGCAGGTTCACGCGCCCCGCCACGCTCTTGGTCGGCCCGCACGGGTTGAGCCCGGCGGAAAAAATCGGGAACGTGCCGTGCGCCAGCTCGTGCGAATCGCGCACCGCCCCGTCGATCACAAACCCGGCGATGCCCGTGGCATGGGCCTGCGTGGCCATGATCTCGCCGATGAGCGCGCAGCTCTGGTCGCCCTTGCCATCCACCACGATCACATCGCCGGGCTTGGCGACGGCCAGGGCGGCGTGGATGGCAAGGTTGTCGCCGGGGCGGACTTCGACTGTCACGGCCGGCCCGGCCACCTTCATCGTCGGTGCGAGCGGTTTGACGCGGCTGTTCAACGTGCCGCGGCGGCCCGCCACGTCGGCCAGGATGGCGGCCTGGAAGCGGGCAGCCGCCTCCACAAGGTGGGGGGAAACGCGCTCGATGTCGCGAACGATGGTGGAAGTGGTATGCGAAGGGGTACTCATGAAAAGCTTGCCTCTGTCTTTAGCGTTGTACTATGTACAACAGTGGTGTACTCAGTGAAATCACTATAGCCACGGCAAGCGAGACGATCCACTAGCGTTTACCCGTCCGCCCTATACAACTGTGTTGTACACAGTACAATCATCCTGTTCATCAGTTCAGGGAGTTGGGAATGGGAAACGACGGCGTCGCCGCAGTGGAAAAGGCGCTGGCCTTGCTGGATTGCTTCAAGCCGGGGGCGGAAGCGCTAACACTGGCGGCCCTGGCGCAAGCCTCGGGCATGCACAAGACCACGGTGTACCGGCTGATGAACTCGCTGGAGCGCATGAGCTATGTCATTCGCTCGGAGTCTGGCGCGTATTCGCTCGGGCCGCGCCTGCTGTATCTGGGCAAGCTCTATGAGCAGTCCTTCCACCTGTCGTCGGTGGTTGAACCGGTGCTGCATGCGCTGGCGGCGGCCACACGGGAGAGCGCATCGTACTACGTCATCGATCACGGCCGGCGGCTGTGCCTGTTCCGCGCGGAGCCATCGGAGGGCCTGCGCGAGACGCGCCTGCCCGGTACCTCGTTGCCGTTGGACGACACGGCCATCAGCCACGTGCTCCGCTACTGGGGCCTGGGCGAAGCGCTGTATGACGAAGCGCCCGCGCTGCCGCTCTTCACCTCGGGCGCGCGCGACCAGCACACGGCGGCGTTTGCTACGCCCGTCTTCGGCTCCGGCGACAAGTTCATGGCGGCGCTGACGCTGTCTGGCGCGGCCTCCCGGCTCGAAGCGGCGCGCACCTCCAGTGACGTCGTCGCGCTGCAGCTGCAGGCGGCGTCCGACCTGTCGCGCAAGCTCGGTGCAAGTGCGGCGCTGTGCGAGCGAATCTACGGCCGTTGATTGGAGGCGCCAGCATGCGCACCAAAAGAAAAGCCCGCCCAGGCATGACACCGGGGCGGGCTTTTGTCGCTTCAGGCTGGCCGCTTACTGCCGCAGACCCATCACCTTGTCTGCGGTGATATCAGCGGGCTGGCCGCCAAAGTTCGTGCGCAGGTAGTTTGTAAGTGCGGCCAGTTCCGTGTCGCTCATCTGCGCGAAGCCCGGCATCTCCTGCAGGGCTTCCGTGCCCGGGAAGCGCTGCGCCTCAATGCCGTCGAGCATGGCAACGAGCAGGTTGTGCGCATCAGCATTGCGCACGGTGGCGTTGCCCAGCATCGGTACGGCAACGTGCGGCTTGCCCTCGCCATCGCGGCCATGGCAGCCGGCGCAAACGGCCAGGTAGCTCGCGCGGCCGGCCTTGAGCTGGTCGGCGTTGTCCGCCGTGGCGGCCACCGGCTTGAGCGGTTGCGGCGCGGGCGCCTTGTCGCCCAGCAGGTACGTTGCCAGCGCGCCCAGGTCTGCCTGATTCAGGTACTGCGTGCTCAGGTGGACCACCGGGTACATCTCGCCAAAGGCCGAGCCCTGCGGCGCAATGCCAACGCCGAAGAACGTCTGCAGATCGGCCTGCGTCCAGCCACGCGCCGCCAGGCCGGCGGGCGTGATGTCCGGCGCGACCACACGGCCCAGTGCAGCACCGGCGAGTGGTTTGCTGGCATCAAGCTGACCGGCAAACCCGCGCGGGCTATGGCATTCCGCACAGTGGCCCAGCGCGTTGGCCAGATAACGCCCTCGCTGCCACGCGGCTGCATTGCCGACCGATGCATCCGGCAGCGCGTCCTTCAGGAAGAACAGGTTCCAGCCCGCCATGGCTAGGCGGATGTTGTACGGGAAGCGCAACTCATGCTCGCGGTTGGCGACTGCCACCGGCTTCACCTGCTGGGTCAGATACGCGTACATCGCATCGGTATCGCCACGCGACAGGCCGCGGTACGACGTGTACGGCATCGCCGGATACAGATGCTTGTCGGGCGATACGCCATCATGCAGCGCCTTGTAGAACGCGTCCGCACTCCACTTGCCGATGCCGTGGTCCTTGTCGGGCGTGATGTTGGTGCCGTAGAACGTGCCGAACGGCGAGGCCAGCGGCACACCGCCCGCGAACGGCGCGCCGTCCTTGGCTGTGTGGCAGGCCGCGCAGTCCGCCGCACGCACGAGATAGCGGCCGCGGTTGATCAGGTCTGCACCGGTTAGCTTGGTGGGCGATGGTTGATCGGCAGCGGCCGGAATGTCGGCGGAGCGGTCACCGCAGGCGGCCAGCGTGGCGGCCGCCAGCAGCGGCAACACGGCCAGGCGAGCCAGGCGAAACAGATTGCGATGGTTGGGTTGAGCCATGGTCATCGTCATCACTTGCCGTCCTTGACGAGTCCGGGCGTGCTCAGGACGACGTCCTTGACGGCCTCGAAGTAGCGCACGTAGCCGGTGCAACGGCAAATGTGGTCGTTCAGCGCTTCGGTGATGGTCTCGTCCAGTTGCTCACGCGCCACCGGCTGGCGCTTGAGGCGCTCCACCAGCACCGTCGCGCCGTTGACGAAGCCCGGCGTGCAGTAGCCGCATTGGAAGCTGAAGTGCTCCAGAAACTTCTGCTGCACCAGCGAGAGCGATACCACCTCGCCCTTCTCATTGCGCGTGGCATGGCCTTCCACCGTGCGCACCTTCTTGCCCTGGAAGAAATGCGCACCGGTAATGCACGTGCGGACTTCTTCGCTGGTGCCGTCTGGCTTGTCGAGGATGACCGTGCACGCGCGGCACACGCCCTGCCCGCAGCCCAGGCGCGAACCCGTCAGGCCGGTGTATTCGTGCAGGAAGTCGATCATCATCAGACCTTCGGGCACTTGCACGGGGCCCACGTCCTTGCCGTTCAGGTGCAAGGTGATCGGTTGGGTGGTGATGCTGCTCATGCCAGTACCTCCTGAATCTTTTCCGCGGTCACTGGCAGGCTGGTGAAGCGGTGTCCGATGGCATGCGCGATGCCGTTCACAATGGCGCCCACCACCGGAATCATCACCACCTCGGCGATGCCCTTGGGCGGATCGGTTTCCGACAGGGGCGGCAGCACCGTCCCGGTCTGCGTCCATACAGCCACGTCCTTGGCGCGCGGCAGTTGGTAGCGGTTGAAGTTCCAGGTGCCGTTGCCGGGGCCGTCTTCATACAGCGGCAGGGATTCGTGCAGCGCGTGCCCGATGCCCATCGCCAGACCACCCTGCAACTGCCCCGACACGAGCTGCGGCGAGAGTTGCGAGCCGCACTCCATGATCGAGTGGTGCGACAGCAGTTCCACCTTGCCGCTGGCCTCATGCACCGACAGCTCGACCAGCGTGCCGACCGCGCTGTAGTACGTGACTGACGCGTTGTTACGCTGCGTGGGCGCGATGTACACCTTCTTGCGATCGAGCACGTGGTAGCCGCCGGCTGTCGTCATCTTGGCCTTGTACGCAGCATCGGCACCTTCGCCGTAGCGCACGGACAGGCCGTCGATCGGCACGCGCGTGGCCGTACCGTTCACATCGAAGTCCGCCTCGCTCCACTGCCAGCGGTTGAACACGTGCACCACAGCGCCCGTCACCAGGCCCAGGTCGTGCGCCTTCTTGACGATCTGCTCGTAGGGCAGCGCCTCCAGGCCGCCAGCCGTGAGCTTGCCGTCCACCCAGCGCGCGTCTTCCACGCGCACCACCAGCGAAGTCGCCTGACCACCGCCAATGCCCTGGCTCCAGATCGCCATGGCTGCCGGCCACAGGCCGTGCATGAAGACGATGCGTGCCGCCTCACGCGTGCTGTGCGTGAAGTAGTACGCCGAGTTGGTCGCACTGGCCGGTGATGCATAGGCCGGAGACCAACGCGGGTTGGCCGCCAGCTTGTCCTGATCGGCCTGGCTCATGATGTACGGATCACCGCTGGTGGTCACGGGCAGGTCTGCCCAGTCCGTCACCGCCACGCGCACTTCCGATGCAGGGCGGCCCAGCCAGCGCGCCACCGCCATCGCCTGCGAGGTCGACATGCCGGTACCGATCTCGGCCCCCGTATGGTTCAGCACGATCTGCCCGTCTGGGCGGATTTCCACCTTGGCGAACGAGGCTTCCGCACCCGTACCGAAGTCCTTCTGCACGCACGCAAAGCCCACGCCGTAGCGCTTGCCCGGGTGCGCCGCTTCAAACTCGGCCTTTTTCTTCGCGCGGTTCACCCACATCGGGTGCACCTTGGCGGCCTCCAGCACTTCATCCACGCGGATGGCGCCGGCCGGAATCGCGCCCTGCGTGTTCTTCATGCCCGAGCGCAGCGCGTTCTTCAGGCGAAACTCGATCGGGTCGAGCTTCAGTTGCTCGGCAAACTCGTCGACCATCATTTCGGTCGCAGCCATGCTCTGCAGCGTGCCGTAGCCACGTGCCGAGCCCGCGTCGATGGCGCGCGAGGCAATGGCCACCGTGGCGAGGTCGTTCTTCGGGAAGTAGTAGATCGACTGCGCAGCCGTGGCGCCCACCATCGCCACCGATGGCGAGAAGTTGCAGCGCCCGCCGCCGTTGGCCTCGAAATCGCCCTGGAACGATTGGAACAGGCCCGTCTTCTTGTCCACGGCGATGCGGTAATGCATCTTGAACGCGTGGCGCTTGATGGAGGTCTGGAACTGCTCGTAGCGGTCATTGGCCAGGCGCACGGGCTTGCCGTCTGCGTACAGCGCCGTCACCAGGCCATAGAACGGGAAGTTGTAGTGGTCTTTCGAGCCGTAGCCGACCGTGTAGCACGGGTGCACGATCACCTGCTTCACGGGGAAGGCGCCGCGGGCCTTGGCCAGCATCTCGGCCGTGCTCTCGCCCACTTCAATCGGGCTTTGCGTGGGCACCACCATGTGCAGCGTCTGCGAGGCACTGTCGTACCAGCAGTTGGCGTTGTCGGCTTCCAGCGCGGCGGTGTCGATGGACTGCGTGTTGTACTCGCGGTCGAGCACCAGCCAGTCTTCAGGCGGCTTGGCCAGTTCGTCGCGGATCTGGCCGGCGTAGAACATGCCCTGCTCGCCCAGCTTGCCGTGGTCCACACCATCGGGCCACACGGGCTCGTGCTTGCGCATCTGGCTGGGGAAGATCGGCGCGTTCTTCAGGCTGGAGAACACGTCGTCGTCATATGGCGTCTGACCACCCACGCGCACAAAGCGGAAGGTGCCCCATGGGTCGCGCTCCAGCGGGCCGGTCACCGCGCCGTAGCGGATGATCTTGTCCTGGAACTTGAGCTTGTCTTTCGCAAAGCGGAAGCGCGCGAAGTCGTGATAGATCAGGATAGCGACCGCGTGGCCGTGATACGCAGGCGTCTTGCCCGTCGGCAGCAGCATGTCGTCGCCATAGAACGCGGGGAAGGCTACGCCGTCGCGCGCCAGGTCTTCCGCGGTCACAACGCGATCGGGCTTCAACTCGTCGCCCAGCAGGCTCAGGTCAAAGCCCTCGTACGTGCGGTCGGCCAGCGTGGTGCGCAGAATGAATGCGTGCGATTGCTGCTGCGGCCAGTGCGGCATGTCGCGCGAGCGGATGTCGCGGGCAAACACCTTGTCGCCCGTGACCTTGGCAATGCCGTCAATACGGAACTTTGGGGTACTGGTCTTGGGGTCCCACTGGACCGGGGTGAGGATCTTTTCTTCAAACAGAGCCGCAAATGCGCGGCCGCCCAACGGTGCGATAACCACCGAGACGCCGGCCACGACAGTCGCTTTCAGGAAAGCGCGGCGCGACGGATGGGTAAGCGGCATGAACTTCTTCCTCGAAGGAATGCTACGGCGCACCCGCGTTCGGCGGGTGGCGTGGGGAGGGATGGGGAGCCTGGGTGCAAGTGATTGCCAGGCGGCTCCGCCTCTTTCGATTTTGGTATTCGCCTTGACCCAAGACAAGGCGCGATGCCGAATATCGTCTATTTGGCGGACGTTATCTGCCTTGGCACAATTTTGTGCATACGCAGCAGTGCACGACCGCTGCGTTGGCTGCGTTTAGCGCCACTCTGCGGCCTGCGCGCTGACACGCGCACGCACAAAATCGATCAGCGCGCGCATGGCGGGCGAAGCGTACCGATTGGGCAGCGTGAGGATGAACAGGTGCGTGCCCAGTCCGCCCACCTCGAAGCCGGGCAGCACGCGCTCGAACGGTGTGGCCGTAGCGCGTGTTACGTAATTGGGTAGCAAACCGATGGCCATGCCGCGCGCAACCGCATCGGCCAGGAACGGAAAATCCTCCGACTGCATGCGCGGCTCCACTGTCACGCTGTGCTGGGTGGTCTTGCCGCGCACAGTGCGCGAGAGCGCCAGCGTCAGGCGCCGCCCCGGCATGGGCGGGCAAACAATGGCTTGTTCGACCAGCCCCTCGGGTGTTGCCACCGGGCCATGCGTCTTCAGATAGGCCTTGGTCGCGAACAGGCTCCAGCCGATCGGGCACACCTCGCGCGCAACGGTGTCCTGCGGCGGCGCGGAGGTGATCTTGAATGCCACGTCAATCTCCGAGGCAATCAGGTCATTGACGCGGTTGTTGAACGTCACGCGCAACGTCACGTTCGGGTGCTCGCGCGCGAATTCGAGCAGCATGTCGCCCAGGAAGAAGCGGCCGAGCCCCGTCGGCACACTCACGCGCACGTGGCCGCGCACGGTCTGGCCCAGGCCGTCGATGGAGGCGCGCGCGGTCTCCACCTCCTGCAGCATGCGGCGGCCGTGCTCGAACAGCGTCTCGCCCGCCTGCGTCAGCTCCAGGCTGCGCGTGGAGCGGCGCAGCAGTTGCGCGCCGGTTTCACGCTCCAGCACCTTCAGGCGGTTGCTCAGGTTGGAGCGCGTCATGCCCAGCTTTTGCGCGGCAGCAGTAAAGCTGCGCGCTTCCACAATCTCGACAAACAGGTGGATGAGGTTGAGGTCCATGATGGAAGCGGGCTGCAAATCGACGGGCAGTGTTGTTCAATGGCATTCACCAGTGTGCGCAATACTAAGCGGATTGTTCAGTGCGATTCAATCCGGCATGCTGCGCAGATCAAGCAGAGGTCCAACCCAATAACGAGACCTTGCCCCCAAGGAGACACGCATGACCGCCAGCCTCATCTTCGAAGACCGCCCCGTCGATGCCGACACCCTGCTCGCGCGTGGCGCGGCCCTTGCCGGTGGATTGCGCCGCATGGGTGTGCAAGAGGGCGATGTGATCGGCGTGCTGATGCGCAATGCGCCGGCCTACATTGACGTAATGCATGCGTGCCGCATTGCCGGCTGCCACTTCTGCCCAATCAACTGGCACTTCACGCCGGCCGAGGTGGAATTCCTCATGCGTGACTCGGGTGCCAAGGTGCTGATCGGCCATCGTGACCTGGTGGATGCGGTGGAGCCGCTGCTGCTGCCGCACGTGCAATTGCTGCGCGTGGATGCTGAAGGTACTGACCGTGCGGACGGCTATGCCAACTGGCTCGCGCTGCAAACACCGTACGACGGGCCGATGGTCTCGCCGCGCGGGCACATGGCCTACACCTCAGGCACTACGGGGCGGCCCAAGGGCGTGGTGCGCCAAGCCGTGCCGCTGGATCAACTCGACACCCACCTGCAACAAGCGCGTGCGGTGGTGGCTGCCACCTTCGGCATCGTGCCGGACCGCCGCGCGCTGCTGCCGGCGCCGCTGTATCACAGCGCTCCCAGCCTCTTCGCCCAGCAAGCCGCGCAGATGGCCGAAGTGCTCGTCCTGCATCCGCGCTTTGATCCGCTGCGCGTGCTGGAGCAGATCGAGCGCTACCGCATCGACACCGTCTACCTCGTGCCGATCATGTACGTGCGCCTGCTCAAGCTGACGGAAGAAGAGCGCAACCGCTACGACCTCTCCTCACTGCGCTTTGTGGCTTCCACCGGCGCGCCGTGCGCACCCGAGATCAAGCGCAAGATGATCGATTGGCTGGGCCCCGTCATCTATGAGACGTATGCCTCCAGCGAGACCGGCATGATCACCGTGATGGACCCGCGCGATGCCGCCGCCCGCCCCGGTAGCGCCGGCCGCCCGGTGTGCGATGCTGAGGTGCGCATCCTGCGCGAAGACGGCACGCCCTGCCCCACCGGCGAGGTCGGCCTGATCTACAGCCGCCAACCCGCCTACCCAGACTTCACCTACCGCGGCAATGACGAAGCGCGCAGCAAGATCGAGCGCGACGGTCTGGTCACGCTCGGCGACATGGGCTACCTCGACGCAGACGGCTACCTGTACGTGTGCGATCGCGCCTCGGACATGGTCATCTCGGGCGGCGTGAACATCTATCCGGCCGAGATCGAACACGCGCTGCTGCGCCACCCTGATGTCGTGGACTGCGCCGTCTTTGGCGTGCCGTGCGATGAGTACGGCGAGCGCCTTGTCGCCGTGGTGCAGACCGAACGCGAAGGGCTGCAGGCCGAGCCCGTGATCGACTGGCTGCGCGGCCAGATTGCCGGCTTCAAAATCCCGCGCCAGATCGAGTTCACGGCCGCCCTGCCGCGCGACGACAACGGCAAGATCGCCAAGCGCCGCCTGCGCGATGCATGGTGGGGCGACCGGCAGCGGCGCGTCTGACGCCCGAACCGCTGCCGGCGCGGGTCAAGCAACCGCAGCAGCCTGTGCCGCGCCTGACTTGGCAAACAGCGTGCGCTCCGTGAACTTGGTGTTCTGCGGATCGTAGTACGGGTCGGCCCACGCGCCAGTTGTCTTCAGCACCAGCGGTTTGGCGGCCGTGGCCTTCGATTCGCCCGCGCGGAAGCGGTAGTGATCGAACAGGCGGATGGCCTCGATCGCGTAGGCCGTGACGATGGCCGGTTCGTAAATGGCGATCAGGCTGTCGCCGTTCTGCTCCTCGCCGCCCTTCGACAGGTTGGAGGAGCCGCAGAACACCACCGGCTCGTCGCCGTTGAAATCGCACACGACAAATTTGTGGTGGATGTGCTGGCCGGTGCCGGCATCCACTTCCTGTTTGAACGGCGCGGGTGCCTCGTCCTTCAGGTAGGCGAACGACACGGTCTGCGATGGCACGTCGCGGCCCGGTGCGAAGGCATCCACGCCGCCCTCCTTGTCGATCACGCCCAACGAGAGCAGCCCTGCCTTGTGCGGCACGACCTGTTCCAGCGTGGTCAGCATCTCGCCGCCACCATCGGTGGCCATCACCGCAAACAGTACGGACGACAACGCACCCTTCACACGATCGGCCGCCTCGGAAAGCAACGCATCGGTCTGGTGCGGCGAAAAGCCGAAGCGTGCACGCGGCGCGCCGCCCTGTGGCACGGCCTGCCAGTTGGCGGCCAGCGTATCGGTGCGGAAGGCCGTGGCCACCTTGCGGCTGCCGGCGGCGTCTTCACCGTATTGGCCGATCAAACCCCAGATGTGCTCGAACACCTGCGCATAGAGCTGCGCGGCGTCCTGCTGGAACACCAGCACGCTGTTGGCCTGCACGTACAGCCCGCGCAGCGAGAAATTGGCCGAGCCCGCCAGCACGCGCACCGGCTTGCCGGCGGCGTCGCGCAGCAGAATCGCTTTGTGGTGCTGGAAGCGTGCAAGGTGCGTGCGGCGGACATCCGCGCCGGCCTGTTTGAAGTAGTCGGTAGCTTGCGTTTCAAAGGCGTCGTCGGTGCCGTGCCCGGTCGGGTGCGCGCCTGTGCCGATGTAGTTGTCCTGGATCACGCGCACCTTGCGGCCGTTCTGCGCGAGCCACGCAATGGCGCGGATGATGTCCGGCTCGTCTAGGTCATAGGCCAGAACGTCGATGCCATAGCCGTCGGATGCCTGGCACTGGTTGAGCAGATCGATGATGAGGCGGCGGCCAGTGGCCCCCAGGTAGGCGTACTTGTTCTGGTACGGCCGCGTGTCATACAGCAGCGGCGATTTGGTCTGTGCGCGCTTGTCGGGCGCCAGCGCCGTGTTGCCGCCGTAGTGGTCAATGAACGCCTGCGACGACACATAGCCGCGCACCATACCCACTGTGGCCCAGTCGCTCATGGGTTGATGCAAGGTCACGTTCACGTTGCGTGTGGCGCGTGTTTCAAGCTGCACCGGGTTGGTGGACGCAAAGTAGCGCGCGTGCACGGTGTAGGTGTACTGCCCGGCTGCGTGCGGCGGAAAGTGGACCCAGTGGAACGACTGGAATGGCGCGTCGATGGAGTCGGCGTATTTGCCGGCCTGCAGGGGGGCATCCGCGTGGATGGGCGTGTCGAACGTCAACCGGTTGGGCACCCAGTAGGGCGCACCGCCCTGCGGCGTGCACTGGATGGCAAAACCGGCCAGATCAGCACGGTCTGCATCGGCCACGTCAAAGGCAAACAGCACCGCGCTGTCGCCCTGATACACCTTCACCTGGAATGAATCGACGGATGTCGCCATGGGGGTCTCCTGGGGTGGCAAAGCATCCAGTTTTTATAGCACCGCGATCGTGACAATCCTCTGACGCAAACGGCGTATTTTGCAGGCGCCATGCGGGTTTACGGGCGATGCGTTCAACGACGTTTCAATCGGATCTGCAAGAATTCGCGTACACGTGGATACGGTCGCGCTTTCCGGCGGGCAAAAAAAACGCAGCGGAAACCGCTGCGTACGATGAGAACGTGAGGGGAGACCTCTCCTCGCCTGCGTAAGTTACCCGTAAGTTATGACAAAAAAATGTCACGCGACTGTCTTAATCGCCGCTTTTAGGGCAAAACTGCCGACCAAAAGCGGGATTCTTGGCGGATGTGTATGTGTAGATCACATATTCAAGCGATGTGGCCTGCTTGCGCGTGAGCCTCAAGCCCCGCCAACGGATGCGCACTTGCCCGCCACGGCGACGACAGAAAGTGCCGCACCCGCTCCGGCCGCACAGCAGCGAGCGTGGACGGTGCCCACCCCGGGCGGTGGTCCTTGTCGACCAGATACGCGCGCACGCCTTCGCAGAAATCGCCGTCTTCAATCCCACGCGCCACGATGCCCAGCTCCATCTGGAAGCACTCGGCCAGCGACAGTTGCCGCCCACGCAGCAACGCCTCGCGCGTGACGTGCAGCATGGTCGGCGAATGCGTGGTCATCGCGTCCAGCGTGGCTTGCAGCCACTGGCGAGGCTCGCGGGCCGATTCGCGCTCAAGGCTCTCGCGCAACGTGGCGACAATGCGATCGACCGTTGAGCGCCGATCGAAATAGCGCAGCACCCACGGCATGGCCGTGGCGAGCGCAGCATGCGGGACGATGTTGCACGGCGGCTCGAACACGCGGCGCAGGGCCTGCATCAGATCACCGTCGTGCTGCATACGCTGCAGGCGGTCTTCAAACGTGGCCAGCCATTCCGCCGGCACGCACAGATCCGCTAAGTGGCAATGCAATGCGTCGGCGCCGGAAAGCGTCACGCCGGTCAGCCCGACATACAACTCCAGCTCGGGCGACATCACGCTCAGGAAACGCGTCGCCCCCACGTCGGGCAGGAAGCCGATGCGCGTCTCGGGCATGGCCATCTTCGTGCGCTCAGTCACCACACGCAGGCGCGCAGCCTGCCCTAGGCCCATGCCGCCGCCCATGGTGATGCCATCCATCAGCGCGACGATGGGTTTCGGGAACTGGTGCAGCGCGTAGTCGAGCCGGTATTCGTCGATGAAGAATTGCAGCCAGCCGTCATCGCCGTCCTTGCGACCCTGCTTGGCAAGCTGGTAGAGCGCGCGAACGTCGCCGCCCGCACAGAAACCCTTCTGGCCCGCGCCGCGCAGCACCAGCGCGACGATGCTGTCATCGTGGCGGCACTGCTCCAGCAGCACGGCCAACTGCCTCACCATGCCATGCGACAGCGCATTCAACGCAGACGGCCGGTTCAACGTGATGATGGCCACGCGGTTCACCACGTGCATCAGCACTTCGGGTTCGGTGGCGGTCTCAGGCGGCGTCGCCTGCATCTGGACTGCGCTCATTGCAGCGTCTCCGATTCATGTGCGGTGTGTGCCTGCCAACGCGGCGTGCGCTTTTCCAGGAAAGCGTTCACGCCTTCGCGCTGATCAGGGTGGTCGAACAGATCAACAAAACGCTCGCGCTCCACAGCCAGCGCCGCACCGCGCGGCACACCGTTGCGCGCCTGATGGATCAACTGCTTGCTGAAGGTCACGGCCTGCGGGCTGAGCGTCGTCACCCGCAGCGCCATGGCGATGGCGGCCTCGCGCGCGGCACCGGTCTCGACCACCTCTTCAACGAGGCCGATGCGCAGGGCGGTCTGCGCGTCGACGCGCTCGCCGGTCAGGATCATGCGCTTGGCCCAGCCTTCGCCCACGAGCCACGGCAGCGTCTGCGTGCCGCAACCGCAGCACAGCAGGCCGACGGCGGTTTCGGGCACAGCGAGCTTGGCGTGGGCCTCGGCAATGCGGATGTCGCAAGCCAGTGCGCACTCCAGTCCGCCGCCCATTGCAAAGCCGTTGATGGCAGCAATGACCACAGGGCGCGCATTCTGCAGCGCCTCAAATGCCGCGCCGAAACGTGCAGCGGCCTCGCGTGCCACATCACGGTCGCCATCGGCAAAGGTGTTGAGATCAGCGCCGGCACTGAAGAACTTCGGGCCATCACCAGTGATGACGATGGCGCGCACGCGTGCATCGGCGTTCAGGCGTTCTACGGTGGACTGCAGTTGCAGCAAGCCCTCGGGGGTGAACGCGTTGGCGGGCGGACGCTTGAGTGTCAGCAGCGCAATGGTGTTGTCGTGGAGGAAGTCGAGTTCGATCATCATGCGGCTCCGTCTTTCCGGTACAGCTTGATGACGGCGGAGAAATCCAGCTTGCCGTCGCCCTTGCTGCTCACGGTCTGATAGAGCTGCTGCGCGAGTGCACCCAGGTAGACAGGCTGATGAACGGACTTGGCCGCATCACCCGCCAAGCCCAGATCCTTGAGCATCAGGTCCGTGCCGAAGCCACCGGTATAGCCGCGCGACGATGGCGCGGTCTCGATCACGCCGGGGAATGGGTTGTATGTGTCCGAGCTCCAGCAGCGCCCGGTGGACGTGTTGATGATGCCGCCCAGCACCTTTGGGTCGATGCCCAGCGCCTCACCCAGCGACATGGCCTCGGCCACGCCCGCCATGGTGATGCCGAGCACGAGGTTGTTGCAGATCTTCGCGCCCTGGCCCGCGCCCGTATCACCGCAGTGCACGAGGTTCTTGCCCATGGCGGAGAGCACCGTGCGCACCTGTTCGAACGCCGCCGCACTGCCGCCCACCATAAAGGTGAGCGTGCCCGCAGCCGCCCCGCCCGTACCGCCCGAGACCGGCGCGTCGATGAAGGTGTTGCCATGCTCGGCCGCAAGCGCCGCAAACGCCTTCACGCTGGCAGGGTCGATGGTGCTCGAATCGATGACGGGCACGCCCTTGGCAATGCCGGCCAGCACGCCGTCCTCCGCTGTCAGCACGCTGCGCACGTGTGCAGCCGCGGGCAGCATGGTGATGACGGTCTCTGCCCCGGTCACCGCTTCCTTGGGTGAGGCAGCCGCCACGGCGCCGGCTTCCACCAGCGCCCCGACTGCCTGCGCGTTCAGGTCGAACACGTTGAGCGCGTGGCCCGCCTTGAGCAGGTTGCGCGCCATCGGGGCGCCCATGTTGCCCAGGCCGATGAATGCGATCTTCATGACAACGCTCCTTGGCCGCTCAGCGCAGGCTAATGGTGGTGTTCACGCCGCCGGCATCGACCGCGTCGTCAAACCAGCGGGCGGTCACGGTCTTCGTCTGCGTGTAGAACTGCACGACCTGCTTGCCGTACGGCCCCAGATCACCCAGCTTGGAACCGCGCGAACCGGTAAAACTGAAATACGGCACCGGCACCGGGATCGGGATGTTGATGCCGACCTGGCCGACATCGATCTCGCTCTGGAACTTGCGCGCCGACGCACCGCTCTGCGTGAACAGGCCCACGCCGTTGCCGAACGGGTTGGCGTTGACCAGCGCAATGGCTTCATCCAGCGTCGCTGCCGTCAGCACCACCATCACCGGCCCGAAGATCTCGTTGGTGTAGATGTCCATATCGGTCGTCACATCGGTGAAGATGGTCGGGCCGACGAAGTTGCCGTCCTCATAGCCGGCCACGCGGACGTTGCGGCCGTCCAGCGCGAGCGTGGCACCCTGCTGCACGCCCGACTCGATCAGCCCAAGAATGCGCTGCTTGGCGGCGCGCGAAACAACGGGGCCAACGTCCGTGCCTGGCTCCACGCCGGCATTCACCTTGAGCGTCTTGGCCTTCTCCACAAGCTCGGGCACCCACTGCTGTGCCGCGCCCACCAGCACCACCACCGATGTCGCCATGCAGCGCTGCCCGGCCGCACCAAAGGCCGCACCGGCCAGCGCATTGAGCGTCTGCTCACGGTTGGCATCCGGCAGAACCACGGCGTGGTTCTTCGCGCCCATCATTGACTGCACGCGCTTGCCGTGCTCGCTGCCCAGGCGGTACACGTGCGTGCCCACGGCGGTTGAGCCGACAAACGAAATCGCCTTCACATGCTCGTGCGTGCAGAGCGCATCCACCACATCCTTGCCACCGTGCACGACGTTGAGCACGCCTGCCGGCACACCGGCTTCCAGCGCCAGTTCCACCAGCAGCATGGTCGACAACGGGTCCTGCTCCGACGGCTTCAGCACGAACGTGTTGCCGCACACGATGGCCATCGGAAACATCCACAGCGGGATCATCGCCGGGAAGTTGAACGGCGTAATGCCCGCGCACACGCCAATCGGCTGGCGCAGCGTGTAGGTGTCCACCGCACCGGCGACGTTCTCCAGAAACTCGCCCTGCTGCAGCGAGCCGATCGAGCACGCGTGCTCCACCACCTCCAGCCCGCGGAAGATGTCGCCTTCGGCATCAGGCAACGTCTTGCCCTGCTCGGCCGTGAGCGTGCGGGCGATGCGCGGCGAGTGCTCGCGAATCAGCGCCTGGAACTTGAGCATGATGCGCATGCGCGCGCCCACCGGCGTGTTCTTCCAGGTGGCGAACGCAGCGTGTGCGGACTGGATGGCCGCATCCACTTCATCCGCCGTGGCAAACGGCACGCGCGCCAGCACTTCCTGCGTGGCGGGGTTCACGATGTCGCGCCACTCCTTCGACTTGGACTCGACAAACTCACCGCCGATCAACAGCTTGACGGTGGGCGGGGTGTCTTGGTGTGCGGCAGTCTTGGCAGAAGCGAGAGAGGCAACGGCGCTCATATGGGTCTCCTAGGCAATTCGATGGCGGGGGTTCAATGGGGATCAGCGGAATCCGGAATCAGGCGAAGTCTTCTTCCCAGAACTCGCCGGGCATGCGGGCAGGTTCAGGCGTGCGCTCCAGTTCGAGCCGGCGCAGCTCAACGCGGCGGATCTTTCCCGAGATGGTCTTGGGCAACTCGCTGAACTGCAGGCGACGAATGCGCTTGTACGGTGCGAGCTTTTCGCGCGAAAAGAGGAACACGGCGCGTGCGAGTTCGGGGCCAGCTTCGTAGCCCTGGCGCACTGTCACAAACGCCTTGGGCACCGACAGGCGCAGCGGATCGGAACTCGGCACCACGGCGGCTTCGGCAATGGCCTCGTGCTCGATCAGCACGCTCTCCAGCTCGAAGGGGCTCAAGCGATAGTCGGACGACTTGAACACGTCGTCCGTGCGGCCCACGTAGACGAAGTAGCCGTCATCGCGACGCATGGCCACATCAGACGTGTGGTAGTAGCCGTTGCGCGTGGCTTCGGCTGTTGCCTTGGCGTTGTTGGCGTAACCCTGCATCAGGCCCAGCGGGCGATGCGAGAGCGGCAGCACGATCTCGCCTTCGCTGGCAGGTTGATCATCGTGATCGACCAGCTCCACGCGGTAGCCCGGCAGCGGGCGGCCCACCGAGCCCGGCACCACCGGCTGGCCCGGCGTGTTGCCGATCTGGCAGGTGGTCTCGGTCTGGCCGAAGCCATCACGGATGGTCACGCCCCAGGCGGTGCGCACGCGTTCGATGATCTCGGGGTTCAACGGCTCGCCTGCGCCGACGATCTCGCGCAGCTTGACGGCGTACGACGCCAGAGGCTCCTGCACCAGCATGCGCCACACGGTGGGCGGCGCGCACAGCGTGGTGACGCCACAGTGCACCAGCACATCCAACGTGTCCTTCGGCACGAAGCGCGCGTAGTTGTAGACGAACACGCAGGCCTGCGCATTCCATGGCGCAAAGAAGCAGCTCCACGCATGCTTGGCCCAGCCGGGCGAGCTGATGTTCCAGTGGATGTCACCCGGCTGGAGACCGATCCAGTACATGGTCGACAGGTGTCCCACCGGATAGCTTTGGTGTGTGTGCTCCACCAGCTTGGGCTTGGACGTGGTGCCGGACGTGAAATACAGCAGCAGCGGATCGGTGGCCTTGGTCGCGCCATCAGGGATGAACTCGGCCGGTGCGCTGTAGGCATCGGCCAGATCGATCCAGTCCTCATGCTGCGCACCCACAGCGATCCGCTTGACGCCAGCATCCACCGTATCGAACTTGTGCAGTTCCGCCGCATCAACCACCACGCAGTTCGCCCCGCCCAGTTCCACGCGATCGCGCACGTCGTCCGGCGATAGTTGCGTCGTAGCGGGCAACACGACAGCGCCCAGCTTCATGGCCGCCAGCATCACGTCCCACAGTTCCACGCGGTTGGGCAGCATCAGCAGCAGACGGTCGCCACGCACGATGCCGAGGCCGCGCAGGAAATTCGCCATGCGCGACGAGCGCTCGGACATCTGCGCGAACGAGAGCTTCAACCCTTCGCCCTGCAGGTCATCGACGATCCACAGCGCGGGGTTGTCGTTTCCGCGCGCCATCACATCGAAGTAGTCGAGCGCCCAGTTGAACGTGTCCAGCTTCGGCCAGGTGAACTCGCGATACGCACGGTCGTAGTCGGTGCGATGGCGCAGCAGGAAATCGCGCGCCTCGACAAACCCCTTTGCTGCAGATGCCACTTCGTTCATCGTCGTCTCCTGGTCGGCGCGTATGCGCTCTCTTGTGTTGGCCGATGCTGTGCGGGGCGTACTACACGTGCCGCGCAATCACCATCCGCTGGACTTCGCTGGTGCCTTCGTAGATCTGGGTGATGCGGGCGTCGCGATAGTGGCGCTCGACGGCGTAGTCGGCCAGGTAGCCATAACCGCCGTGGATCTGGATGGCGTTGGAGCAGATTTCCTCGGCCAGTTCCGACGCATACAGCTTGGCCTGCGATGCCTCAGACAGACAGGGCTTGTCCGCACTGCGCAGGCGCGCTGCGTGGTGAACAAGCAGCCGTGCCGCATTCAGGCGCGTAGCCATGTCGGCCAGCATGTTGGCGATGGTCTGGTGCTCGCGCAGCGCCTTGCCGAACTGGATGCGCTCGTTCGCATAGTTGCGTGCGGCATCGAATGCGGCGCGCGCAATGCCCACGGCCTGCGCGGCAATGCCGATGCGCCCGCCTTCCAGGTTGGACAGCGCGATCTTCAACCCCTCGCCGCGCCCGCCCAGCAGGTTTTCTTCGGGCACGGCACAGTCTTCCAGCGTGATCGGGCAGGTGTCCGACGCGCGAATGCCGAGCTTGTGTTCCGGCCGCCCAACATGAAAGCCCGGCGTGTCCGTCGGCACGATAAAGGCGGAAATGCCACGCTTGCCCGCCTCGGGGTCCGTCACCGCAAACACGATGGCGATGTCGGCCCGCGCGCCGTTGGTGACGAACTGCTTGTTGCCGTTGAGCACCCACTTACCATCGCGCAATACAGCACGCGTGCGCAGGTTGTTGGCTTCCGACCCGGCGTGCGGCTCGGTCAGGCAGAACGCGCCAATCGCCCGACCCGTGGCGAGGTCCGGCAGGTAACGCGCCTTCTGCGCCTCGGTGCCGAACTTCAGGATCGGGCCGCAGCCGACCGAGTTGTGCACGCTCATCATCGTCGCGCAGGCGGCGCAACCGGCGGCCACTTCTTCCAGCGCGAGCGCATAGGCCACGTAGTCGGTGTAGGAGCCGCCCCACTCGGGCGGCACGATCATGCCCAGCAGGCCCAGTTCGCCCATCTGGCGGACCACGTCATCTGGCAGTGCACCATCGCGATCCCATTGCGCCGCGTTGGGCGCCAGGCGCTCGGTGGCAAAGTCGCGTGCAGCGTCGTGGATCATCCGCTGCTCTTCCGTGTAGAAATCGTCCATCGCTTGCTCTCTGCTTGCCGACTGCGTGACGGTGCGTGCATGGGCGCCTTACACTGTGCAACCCATCAGGGTGGCGTTCACGCGGCCATTCGATGGGGAAAAAGTGTAGGCACGCGGCGCGCCAGCTTCGATGCCCGTCACGCTCAACTTGCGTGAGCGGATTTGCCATACTGCGCTGCCGCAACGTTCGCTACGACGATGAAGAACAACGAAAAAGGGACCGTCTCCGTCAGCCTCGTCAACGAGGCCGTGACACGCGCACGTGCGCACGGTGTCGACACGCTGCCGATCATGGCGGCCGCCGGCATTACGCCGCAGATGCTCGCCTCACCACGCAGCCGCGTGTCGTCTGCCCAGTACGGCGCGCTGTGGGCCGGCATTGCGCAGGCGATGGACGATGAGTTCTTCGGGCAGGACGCCCACCCCATGCGCTGGGGCAGCTTCGTGACGATGACGCAGGCGGCGCTCACCGCGCGCACCGGCCGCCAAGCGCTGCAGCGCGCAACCGGTTTCCTGCGGCTGGTGCTGGATGATCTGCACGTGCAGATTGAAGAAGATGCGCAGCGCGTGCGCCTGGTGTTCGCGCACCGCAAGGGCACGCGCGTGCCGCCCATGTTCACCTACGCCACGTGGCTCATCATGGTGTACGGGCTGGTCTGCTGGCTGGTCGGGCGGCGCATTCCGTTCATCGCCGCGCGTTTCCGGTGTGCAGAGCCGCAGGACGTGCAGGAATACCGGCTGATGTTCTGCGATGACATGGCGTTCAAGCACAGCGCGTCTTATGTCGATCTATCGCCTGCCTTTCTTGACCTGCCGGTCATTCAGACCGCTGCGTCCATCAAGACCTTTCTGCGCGATGCGCCGGGCAGCTTCATCGTCAAGTATCGCAACCCGGATTCATTCGCGGCACGCGTGCGCAAGATGCTGCGCAACCTGCCGGTGGCAAGCTGGCCGGCATCAGACGCGATGGCGCTCAAGCTGAACGTGGCCGAGGCCACCATGCGCCGGCGCCTCAAGCTGGAAGGCCACACCTATCAGTCCATCAAGGATGACCTGCGGCGCGACATCGCCATCAGCCAGCTGCAGGACACGCGCCGGACGATTGCCGACATTGCAGTCGCCGTGGGCTTTGCAGAGCCGAGCGCATTTCACCGCGCCTTCCGCAAGTGGACGGGCATGCGGCCCACGGACTACCGGCTGGCGCAGGATTGAGCTAGCCCGCGGGAAACAGCACCTGAAGTAACGCACCGCTCGTCTCAGCCTCTTCCTGCGCGGCCAGCTTCGCCACGCCTTCGAGCTGGTCCAGAATCGCCACCACCTGATGGCCACGTGCGCTCAGCCGGTAGACCACCGTGGGCGGAAACGCGGCAAACACCTCACGCTCGATCAGCGCACGTCCGCCCAGCGCCTTAAGCCGCGCTGAGAGCACCTTCGGTGTCACGCCCGGCAACCGGTCGAGCAGTTCGCCGTGCTGCAGCGGTTGCTGCCGCAGGTGCCACAGCACCAGGGCATTCCAGCGGTGGCCCAGAAAAGCCAGCCAGTCTTCCACCGGGCAGCGCTCAGGGCGCACCGGAGACGGCACATCGATCTGCGTATGGATTTCCATTTGGATAGCGTCGCGGGCGACTGTTTCACTCTCTTGCATCGCAACCCTTTCACATCAAAGGACACGCATGCAACCTGTCATGCACCCCGCCGCCATGAATGGCGCCTTTGCCCAGGCGCTCAACAGCGGAAAGCTCGAGAACCTGCTCGCCTTGTACGAAGACGATGCCCTGCTGTGTACGGACGATGCGTCGCGCATTATCACCGGCAAGGCCGACATTGCGCGCACGCTGACACCGCTGCTCGACCTGCGCGGCACGATGACGTCGCGCAACGTGTATTGCCTGATCCATGGCGACATTGCGCTGCTGCGCGCGGATTGGCATATCGAAGACGATGCCGGCCACCGGATTGCCGCCGGCAGCAGCGCAGAGGTCTGCCGCCGGCAGCCAGATGGCACCTGGCGTTACCTGATCGACCATGCGGTGGGCGCCAGCCTGCCGGGCATACCCGCCTGATACGTCAGACGACCGCCCCCGCGCCGCTCACCTCTCGCAGCGTCTCCAGAAACAGCTTGAGCACTGGCGACGTGTCGTCCACCCGGTAGTGCACGTACAGCGGCACGGCCGGCAGTGCGGGCTCCAGCGGTTTGAAGACCACCCCCGGCGGCGCCAGGTTGGCGGTGGACCCAGGCAGAAGCGCCACGCCAAAGCCGGCGCTTACCAGCGCCAGCAGTGTCTGCACCTCGGTCACCTGCTGGCGCACCAGCGGCGCAAACCCCGCCTGGATGCACAGATGCATCAGGTGGTCAGCAAAGCGGGAGCGCTTGGATTCGAATGCGACGAAGGGCTCGCCAGCAAAGTCGCCGAGCGCCAGGCTGGCCTGCCCCGCCAGCCGATGTGAGGCGGGCAGCGCCATCACGATCGGCTCTTGCTGCAGCAGTTCGCTGCGCACGGCGGGGTCTTCATGGCCAAGGCGGAAAATGCAGGCATCGATGCGGCGCTCCTTGAGCGCGGCCACCTGCGCGGCGGGCGTCATCTCTTTCAAGCGCCACTCCACACCGGGATAGCGCTCGCGAAACTGGCGCAACGCCTCGGGCAGCAGCCCCACCATCACCGAGCTGATCATGCCGATTTCCAGCTCGCCCACCTGGCCACGGCCGGCCTGCCGCGTGAGATCGAGTGCGCGATTCAACTGCTCGAACACCAGCGGCGCCTGCTCCTTGAGCGTGCGACCGGCGGCCGTCAGTTCCACGCGATGGTGGCTGCGCACGAACAGCGGCGTGCCGATCTCGTCTTCCAGCAGGCGGATCTGCTGGCTCAGCGGCGGCTGCGACATGAACAGGCGCGCCGCTGCCCGCCCGAAGTGCAGTTCGTCGGCCAGGACCGAGAAGTAGCGCAGCAGGCGAATGTCCATGATGTGCGCTATGCCTGCAGGTCGAGCTTGAACGGCGTCTCGCGCTGGCGCTTGCCGGTCAGCCGGAAGATGGCGTTGGCAATGGCGGGCGCCACCGGCGGGTTGGCCAGTTCGCCCACGCCGCCCGGCTTGTCGCGGTTGCCGTCCACCACCACGATCTCGATGGCCGGCATGTCCGACATGCGCATCACCGGGTAGTCGTGGAAGTTGCTCTGCTGCACCGCCCCGCCCTGGATGTCGATGCGATCGAACAGTGCATGGCCCAGACCCCACATCAGGCCACCATAGAGCTGTTCTTCCACGCCGGTGCGCGAGACGGCCAAGCCGACGTCCGCCACGCAGGTGAGCTTCTCCACCACCACGCGGCCATCCTTGCGCGCCACCTGCGCCACCACGGCGATGTAGCTGTCATAGGCCTGGTGCGTGGCCACGCCCAGCGCGTGCCCGTGAGCAGTCTTTCCCCACCCGGCGCGCTGTGCGGCGGTGCGCAGCACCTCCACATGGCGTGGGCGGTCAGCCATATGGGCAACGCGAAATTCCACCGGATCGCGCTTGGCCGCCGCGGCCAGTTCGTCCATGAAGCTCTCGGTGGCGAACACGTTGGGGATAAAGCTGACAGCCCGGTACCAGCCCGTCGGGATGCCCGTTTCGTGGCGCACCCAGCCGATGTCCATGTGGTTGGCGCGGTACGGAAAATCCCACTTCGAGATGGCCTCGGTGGTGCTGTAGTCCATGCGGTCGGGGCGGTCGAAGTAGCCGGGCTCCCACTGCTCGGGGGAGGCAGGAGACACCGCGCGGATGCGCAGCGCATCCAACCTGCCCTGCGCATCGAGCGCGCCTTCAAGCTGGTGATACGTGGCCGGATGGCCGTACAGCGCGCGCATTTCGTCTTCGCGGCTGTTCATCAGCTTGATGGGCACGCCGGCCTTCTTGGCCAGATAGCTCACCTCGAACAGCCAGTACTTGCTCTCGCGTGCGCCAAAGCTGCCGCCCGACACCATCTCGTGCAGCACCACCTTGTCGCGCGGCAGGCCGCAGATCGTCTCGGCCGCTTCCATGGCGGTGGATGGCACCTGGATGCCGCCCCAGTACTGGATCGTCCCGTCCTTCAACCAAGCGGTGATGTTGACGGGCTCCAGCGGGTTCTGCTGCTTGTAGGGCATGCGGTAGGCCGCGTTGATGCGCTTGGCGCCGTGCGCGATTGCCGCATCGGTATTGCCCGACTGGACCGTGCGCACCACGCGGGCCTTGCCGCTGGCGAGCCACGCGGCCTGGTGCGCGGCGACATGGCCGCTGTCGAAATCGGCGAAGGCGCTGTCGTCCCACTCAACCTTGAGCGCGGCGCGCCCCCTGTTTGCTGCCCAGTAGTCATCGGCCAGCACGGCCACGCCCTCCTGGTTGCCGCCCAGCACATCAGAGCGCAGCGGAATGGTGATGACCTGGCGCACGCCGCGCACCTTCAGCGTCTCGGCGCTGTCGATATGCCGCACGCGTGCACCGGGCATGGGGGCACGCTGCACCACCGCCACCAGCATGCCGGGCAGCGAGACATCCATGCCGTAGTGGAACTGGCCGGTAGCCTTGGCCAGCGCATCGCGCTTGTGGCGCAGCTTGCCGATGTACTTGAAATCCGCCGGGTTCTTAAGCGTGACGTTGGCAGGCGCGGGCAGGCGGCCTGCCGCGTCGGCCAGTTCGCCATAGGTGGCCTTGCGGCCATCGGCGTTGCAGATGACGGTGCCGTCCGTCGTGCTGCAATTGGCCACCGGTACGCCCCAGCGTTGCGCCGCAGCGCTCACGAGCATCGCGCGTGCCGTGGCACCGGCTTGTCGCAGGCGCGTGTATTCGAGCGACACGCTGGTGCTGCCGCCGGTGGAATACACCTTCCAGATCGGGTGGATGTAGTCCTGGAAGAACGGATCTTCCGGCGTGATGACGGCGATGCGCATCGGGTCCACATCCAGCTCTTCCGCCACGCAGGCGGCGAGCGCGGTTTGCGTGCCGGTGCCGGAGTCATGCTTGTGCACGACGATCTTGACCGTGTTGTCGGCCAGCACGCGCACCCAGGCGTTGGGTTCGAACTCGCCGGCAGTGGCGTCCTTGCCGGCGGCCAGCGCATCCGGCAGGCGAAAGCCAACCGCCAGCCCAGCCGTCAGCAATGCGCTCTGTTGCAGGAAACGGCGGCGCGAGGGCGCGTCGGGCATGTGTGCAAGGGGTTCACGCGGCGCATTCATGCCTTGCCTCCCTCGTCGGCGGCGCGCTTGATGGCCTTGCGGATGCGCCCGTAAGTGCCGCAGCGGCAGATGTTGCCGGCCATGGCATTGGTGATGGCTTCATCGTTGACGGGGCTGCCAGAAGCCAGCAACGCCGCTGCCGACATGATCTGCCCCGACTGGCAGTAGCCGCACTGCGGCACGTCCTCAGCCACCCAGGCGCGCTGCAGCGGGTGCGTGCCGTCCTTGGACAGCCCTTCGATGGTGGTGATCTTGTGCCCGGCCGCGACCGAGGCGGGCGTGATGCACGCGCGGATCGGCGCGCCATCCAGGTGGACTGTGCAAGCCCCGCAGAAGCCGCCACCGCAGCCGAATTTGGTGCCGGTCAGCTTGAGCCGGTCGCGCAACACCCACAGCAGGGGCATGTCAGCGTCGGCATCATCCAGCGCATGGGGGGTGCCATTGACCAGAATGTCGGTCATTATTGTTTCCTCCAGAAACCGGGCCGTCTTGTGCGGCCGCTACTGGCCGCAATATGAAGCCGCGCCCCGGCACCCCGCCAGCGACGATTTCTGCCGGACCATGTAAGTCGAACTAACAGCCAGCCAACAGCCGCCATGTACAAGCGTTATCCGTCGATCCAGTCGATGCATGCCTTCCTGCAAGCCGCCCGCACCGGCAGCTTTACCAAGGCCGCGCAGCAACTGGACTTGACGCACAGCGCCATCAGCCAGCAGATCCGGTCTCTGGAGGAGTTCATTGGCCAACCACTGTTTGTGCGCGAGGCCGGCGGCATCGTGCTGACCGATGCCGGCCAGCTCTTCGCCAGCATGCTCACCGACGGCTTTGGGCAGGTAGACCGGGCGCTGTCTTCCGTGCGCAACCGACGCGTGCCGCAAACGTTGATCGTCGATGTCGACAGCGAACTGGCGCAGGGCTGGCTCAACGCGCGGCTGCCGCAGTTGCTGGCAGCGCTGCCGGGGTATCAGGTGATGTTCCTGTCGACCACGCGCGGCGAGCGGCCCTCATTCGAGCGGGTGGATGTCTCGCTGCGCTACGGCTACGGTGAGTGGGACGACTGCGAGATGGCACCGATCTGTGGTGACCACGTCACCGCCGTGGCTGCGCCGGCCCTGCTGGAGCGACATGGTGTGCAGGCGCCGCTGGCGCCGTCGGCGGTGATGACGCTGCCGCTGCTGGGCTATACGCGGCGCTCGTGGATTCCTTGGCTGGACGCGGCCGCGCTGGAGCCGCTGGAACCCGCCGTGGTGGCCGCCTTCGACAACGCGGCCAACATGGTTGCCGCGGCTGAGGCCGGCATCGGCGTGGCACTGGTGCGCGGCCTGCTGGCTGCCGATGCACTGCAGCAAGGGCGACTCGTGCAGTTGACGGACGTGGCCATCCCGGCGCACTACAACTTGTATGCCGTCTGGCAACGCGGCCAAGGCGAACGTGCGCAGGCCGTGGTGAACGCAGTGCAGCAACTCGCACGCGACACGCTGGGCGGCTGAGCCGCCGCTTTTCTCCTCCCCACTCCTCCCCCGCGTTGCCGATATCGGCAACGTATCAAGACCGCCGCCAAATAGTATTGGCCGGCCCCCGGCCCCGACTCCGATACTGCGCCCCAAGCAGCACGCATCCGGCATCAACGCGAATCAACGCGATCCGGCGAGGGGAAGGCACACGCCTAGCAAGAACGCCGCGCTGCAGGACGTGCCTGCCCTCACCGGGAAGCCATCGCGCTTCCTCCCAGTCATCAGGAGATCCAACGATGATCATCGACATCAGCTGCTACCCCACCGACCTGGTGGACCTCGCGTGGTGGCACGACGGCGACCCCTTTACCGGCGAGCGCCTGCTCGAAATGATGGACGGCCCTTACATGATCAACGGCAAACCACGCCGTATCGACAAGGCCTTCATCCAGCCACCGCAGGGCAACACCATTTATACGTGGACGGACGGCGAGCTCACGGGCCGCGAGTCCATCGACGCCTACATGGCGTACACCCTCAAGATGGTGCAGACGTATCCGGACCGCTTCATCGGCTGCTTCGTCTACAACCCGCGCTGTGGGGTGCAGAACGGCGTGGAAGCCATCGAGCGCTACGTCAAGGAGCACGGCTTCAAGATGGTCCAGATGCAGGCCAACATGCACGCCTACCGGCCAGACCGCGCGCTGGACTGGGTGATGCCGGCCTTCGAGAAATGCGCCGAGCTGGGCGTGCCCGTCAAGCTGCACACGGGTGACGGCCCTTACAGCATCCCATCGGAATGGATTCCGATGATCAAGCAGTTCCCGAACGTCGATTTCATCATGGCGCACTTCGGTGTGCAGACCGGCGGCGTGTACGTGTTCGAGCCGATGCAGTGGGCGATGGAACTGCCCAACGTGTATTGCGAATCGGGCTGGTGCCTGCAGTCGCGCATCGTTGAATTTGCCAAGGTGCTGCCCAAGCACAAGATCCTGTTTGGCACCGACACGCCCCCCAACGAGCCCGGCATGTGGCTGCGCCTGCTGGAGGTGCTGTGCATGGACCCGCCGCAGGGTCTGAACCTCGATGAAGACACGCTCGAGGATTACCTGGGCAACAACATCGCCCGCATGATCGGCCTGGAGCCGACCCGTCCGCCCAAGACCGTGGCCGAAGCCGAAGCGCAGCTTGCGCTGGCTGCTGCCTGAGCCACCGCAGACCGCACGGAGCGCACACATGATTATTGATACCCATCTGCACCCGACCAACCTCGTTGACGAGGCCTGGCGCCACACCGGCACGCCCTTCAACGGCGAGCGCATGATCCAGCTGATGGATGGCCCCTACATGATCAACGGCAAGCCGCGCCGCATCGACATGGGCTTCATCCAGCCGCCGCCGGGCAACACTGGCTACCGCGACGGCAACCGCCGTGGCCGTGAAGGCATTCGCGACTACATGTCGTACATCGCCGAGCTCACACAGAAGTACCCCGACCGCTTCATCGGCAACTTCACCTACAACCCGCGCTGGGGCCCGGAGAACGGCGCGGCGGAGCTGGAATTCCACATCAAGGAATACGGCTTCAAGATGGTCAAGCTGCACGCCAACATGCACGGCTACCGCCCCGACCGCGCGCTGGACTGGCTGCGCCCGGCCATGAAGGTCTGCGCCAAGTACAACATCGTGGTGCTGATCCACACCGGCGACGGCCCGTACACCATCCCGACGATGTTCTACCCGATCATCCGCGAGTTCCCGATGGTGAACTTCATCATCGGCCACTTCGGGATCCAGACGGGCGGCAACTACTCGTTCGAAGCATTCTGGATGGCGATGGACACGCCTAACGTGTACTGCGAATCGGGCTGGTGCTTCCAGTCGCGCATCGTTGAGTTTGCGAAGCAACTGCCGCGCGACAAGATCGTGTTCGGCACCGATTCGCCGCCCAACGAGCCCGGCATGTGGCTGCGCGAGCTGGAGGTGCTGTGTTCGGCGCCGCCGCAAGGGCTGGGCATCGACGAGGACCACCTCGAAGACTATCTGGGCAACAACATTGCGCGGCTGGTCGGCATCGAGCCCACCAAGCCGCCCAAGGACCTGGCCGAGGCGGAACTGCGCCTGAAGTCGACCTACGTCCAGACAGCAGAAGCGGCCTGAGCGCCGATCCCGCGGGCGCCGCGCCTCTGTGGCGGTCGGCGCCCGCCTCTAGCGAGGTGTGCCATGAGCATGACCCGGCTTGGCGAAGGCCAGGATTTCCACGTCTTCGCCAATCTCTATCGCGAGCTGTATCCCGATGATGTGCTGACCCTGCACAACGGTGTTTCCGCCGATCAGGATGTCACCGCCGTCATCGACCAGCTTGCTGCGCGCAACCGCCACCCCATGCTGGTCTGCGAGCAGGTCAGCGGCCTGCAGGTGCCGCTGGTCACCAACGTCTTTGCCTCGCGCACCCGGTTGGCACGGTTGTTCGACGTGCAGCCGCATCAACTGCACGACGCCTTCCAGGCGCGTGCCAATGCCCCCATCGCACCGCGTGTCGTTTCACACGGCCCCATCACCGACGAGGTGATCGAGGGCGATGCGGTGGACGTTGCGCTGCTGCCGATGATCAAGCACTTCGAGAGCGACCGCGCGCCCTACGTCACCAACGCCATCATCGTGGCCGAAGATCCGGTGACGGGCGTGGCGAACATGAGCTATCACCGCTCGATGCGCCACGCGCGCAACGCACTGGCCACCAGCCTGCACTCGCGCGGGCATCTGTGGCGCATGCTGCAGACCGCGCGCGAGCGCGGCGACGTGCTGCGCGTGGCGATGGTGGTGGGTGCGCACCCGCTGTTCATGCTGGCCGCCGCTGCGCGCCTGCCCTTCGGCGCCGACGAGCGTGCCGTGGCTGGTGGCCTGCTTGGCGCGCCGCTCGATATCGTGCGCACGCCGCGCTACGGCATTGGCGTGCCGGCGGCAGCCGAGTTCGTGCTAGAAGGCACCATCGACCCGGCTGCCTATGCGGAAGAAGGCCCATTCGGCGAGTTCACCGGCTACTCATCCGACCGCTCCACCAACAACGTGCTGCGCATCGATGCACTGATGCGCCGGCGCGATGCGTGGCTAGTCGACGTGGTGGGCGGTCAGTACGCGGAGCACCTCACCTTGGCCCGCCTGCCGCGCGAAGCCGAGATGAGCGAGAAGCTCAAGGCGCGCTTCCCGTCGGTCACAGCGCTGCACTACCCGAACTCCGGCACGCACTTCCACTGCTACGTGGCGCTCAACCCGACACGCGACGGTGAGGCACGTCAGATCATGCTGGCCCTGCTCGGCTGGGACCCGTACCTCAAGACCGTGATTGCCGTGGATTCGGATATCGATCTGCAGCAGGACGAACAGGTGCTGTGGGCTATGGCCACGCATTTCCAGCCGCATCAGGATCTGTTCATGATCGATGGCCTGCCGGGCAGCCCGCTTGATCCGTCGTCGTCGGTGCACGGCACGACATCGCGCATGGGCATCGATGCCACGCGCGGTGCCAGCTTCGAGGGCATCCGCGCGCGCCTCGATCCGGCCGTCATTGCACGCGCCAGCGACATCCTCCGCCAGGCAGGAGTGCAATCATGAACGCGCGCAACCTTCAGCACCTCCGCCCCGCGCCCCCGCGCATGGTGGTCGGCATCAGCGGCGCGTCGGGCTTTATCTACGGCGTGCGTCTGCTGGAACTGCTGCGGGCGCTGGAGGTGGAGACGCACCTCGTCGTCACACGGTCCGCCCTGCTGACGATGACGCACGAAACGCCGTACAAGCTGGCCGACGTGATCGACCTCGCTTCGCATTACCACCGGGCAGACGACATGGCCGCCGGCATCGCCAGCGGATCGTTTCGCGCGCTCGGGATGATCGTGGCGCCGTGCTCGATGAAATCGCTGGCGGAGATCGCCACCGGTGTCTCGTCGACGCTGCTGACACGCGCGGCGGACGTCACGCTCAAGGAGCGCCGCCCGCTGGTCCTGATGGCGCGCGAGACGCCATTCACGCTGGCACACCTGCGCAACATGCAGGCCGTCACGGAGATGGGCGCCATCGTCGCCCCGCCCGTGCCGGCCTTCTATGCAAGACCCAATACGTTGGACGACATGATCGACCACACCCTCGGCCGCGTACTCGACCTCTTCGGGCTCGATGCCGGCACCGCCCTGCGCTGGGGCGAACACGCCTTACCAACCTTAGTCCGTACCCCACCCACGATTGACAAGGAGTCCGTATGACCACCCATGCCCACCCGAACGCCGTGCTTCCCGGCCCGAACACCAAGATCCCGGTCACCATCCTGACCGGCTTCCTGGGCGCCGGCAAAACCACGCTGCTCAACTACATCCTGCGCGAAAACCACGGCCGCAAGATTGCCGTGATCGAAAACGAATTCGGCGAGGTCGGGATCGACGGTGGCCTGGTGATGGCCTCGGAGAACGAGGAGATTTACGAGATGGTCAACGGCTGCGTGTGCTGCACGGCCGAAGTGCGCGAAGACCTCGTACGCATCGTGCGCCAGCTCGTCGCGCGGCCTGAGCGGCTGGACCACATCCTGGTGGAAACTAGCGGCCTGGCCGATCCGTATCCGGTGGCGCAGTCGTTCTTCATCGACGACCCGATCGCCGAGCACGTGGAGTTGGACGCCATCGTCACCATGGTTGATGCCAAGCACATCGGCGCGCATCTGGACGACCTGCAACTGGATGGCGTCGACAACCAGGCCGTCGACCAGATCGTCTGCGCAGACCGCATCGTCATCAACAAGGTGGACCTGGTCGACGCCGAAGCCGTCAACGCGCTGCGCGGTCGCGTGCGCGGACTGAACGCCACGGCCGACATCGTCACCTCCAGCTATGCCGAGATCGACCTGAACAAGATCATCGGTGTAGGCGCGTTCGAAGCCACGCAGAAGCTGCTGGAGATCGGCGCCGAGCATGGCGAGCATCACGATCATGACCACCATGATCACGACGAACATGCCCACGACCATGAGCACGTTCACGCTGATGCACACGATCACGAGCCCGACCACCAGCACGATCCGAGTGTCAGCTCGGTGGGCTTTGACGTGCCGGCCGACGTGGACCTCGCCCGCTTCCATACCTGGATCGAAGCCCTGCGCAACGAGCAGGCGGAAACGCTGTACCGCATGAAGGGCATCCTGGCCGTGCAGGGCCAGGCGCAGCGTTACGTGCTGCAGGGTGTGCACAGCCTCATCGATTTTCGCGCAACGCAGCCCTGGGGCAGCGAAGCGCGCAGCAGCAAGATCGTCTTCATCGGCCGCGACCTTGATCGCGCGGCCCTGCAGGACGGTTTCAACGCGTGTCTGGCGGCGTGAGCATGCCATGACATGACATCCCCCTGACCCGCGGGCAGCCCCTGGCATGCCCCGGGCATGACAACGATAGGAGACAACCATGACAACAGCCGTACACCCGGTCGACCAGATTCTGTCGACCCGACAGATGTTGACGCTGGGCTTGCAGCATATGGCGGTGTCGTACATCGGCGCCATCGCGGTGCCGCTGATCATTGCATCGGCACTCAAGATGTCGCAGGCGGACACCATTGTCCTCATCAGCACCACGTTGTTCTGCTCGGGGATCGCCACGCTGTTACAGACCATCGGGTTCTGGAAGTTCGGTGTACGGTTGCCGATCCTGCAGGGGGTCGCGTTCAGCAGCGTGGGGCCGGTGATTGCCATCGGCACCAACCCTGCCGTAGGTTTCGCGGGCGTGTGCGGTGCGGTCATTACGGCCGGTCTGTTTACGCTGCTCGCCGCACCGCTGGTGGGGCGGCTGCGGCGATTTTTTCCACCGGTGGTCACGGGCTGTATCGTGACCGTCATCGGCCTGCAGCTCTTTCCGGTCGCCTATGACTGGGTGGGCGGCGGGCGCAACGCCGCCAACTTCGGTGCCCCGCTGTACCTGATGGTGGCGGTGGTCGTGGTGCTCACCATCCTCCTCATCAACCGCTTTGGCACGCCGCTGCTGCGCAACCTCGCGGTGCTGATTGGCATGATCGTCGGCACGTTGCTTGGCTGCGCGCTGGGCATGGGCGACTTCCACGGCGTGGCAGACGCCCCGTGGGCCACGCTGCCGGTGCCGTTTCACTTCGGGATGCCTGTCTTTGCCCTGGTGCCGGCGCTGACCATGATCGTGGTGATGATCGTGCAGATGGTGGAATCGATGGGCCTGTTCCTGGCCATCGGCGACATCGTCGAGAAGCCCATCGCGGAAGAAGAAGCCATCAACGGCCTGCGCGCCAACGGCCTGGCCAGTGCCATTGCCGGCATGTTCGCGGCCTTCCCGTTCATCGCGTTCATGGAGAACGTCGGGCTGGTGGTGCTCACCGGCGTACGCAGCCGCTGGGTGGTGGCCGTGAGCGGCGTGCTGATGTGCCTGGTGGCGCTGGTGCCCAAGGCGGGTGCTGTGATTGCCGCCACGCCGCCGGCCGCGCTGGGCGGCGCCGGTATCGCCATGTTCGGTGTGGTGGCCGCTGCGGGCATCCAGACGCTGGCCCGCGTGGACTACGAAGAGAACCGCTACAACGTGCTGATCGTGGGCTTCACGATTGCAGCCGCGCTGATCCCGGTGCTCGCCCCGGCGCTGTTCAAGCAGATGCCCGACTGGGCGCAGCCGTTCCTGCACAGCGGCGTGGTCATCGCCTGCCTGGTGTCGGTGGCACTGAACCTGCTGCTCAACGGTACCGAAGAAGCGCACGTGCCATCCAACATCGTGCGTACGGCTGGCCGTGCCTGACTTTCCACTGGACACCTCCATGCACAACACGCCTCAAGACATCCTGATCCGCCGCCCCATAGCCGTTATGACCGGCCTGCGTGGCGACGCGGCGCGCGCGGGAGCCGTCGACATCCGCATCGTCGGCGGCCGCATCGCCGAGATGGCCCCCGACCTCACGCCCCGCCCCGGCGAGCGCGTGATCGACGCCAGCGATTGCCTGGTCTACCCCGGCTGGATCAACACGCACCACCACCTGTTCCAGAACCTGCTCAAGGCCGTGCCGGAAGGCATGAACCAGGACCTGCAAGGGTGGCTGGCCAGCGTGCCGTATCCGCGCCTGCCGCTGTTCACACCAGAGCTGATGCGCACGGCTGCGCGCCTGGGCATGGCAGAGCTGCTGCTGTCGGGGGCCACCACCTGTGCCGACCATCACTACCTCTATCACGCCGGTGGCGGCACCGAGTCGGGTGACATGCTGTTCGACGTGGCTGACGAGTTCGGCATGCGCTTCGTGCTGTGCCGCGGTGGTGCGGTTGAATCGGCCAACAGCCACCCGGGTTTCTCGAAGACGGCGCTGCAACCCGAGACGTTCGACCAGATGGTGGCCGACATCGAGCGGCTCAAAAATCGCTATCACGACGACGCGCCTGACGCGATGCGCCGTGTGGTGGTCGCACCGACCACGCCCACCTTCTCGCTGCCGCCCGCGCTGCTGGTAGAGATGGCACACGTGGCACGCGCCATGAACCTGCGCATGCACACGCACTTGTCTGAGACCGACAACTACGTGCGCTTCTGCCGCGAGAAATACAACTGCCTGCCGGTGGAGTTCGTGGCTGAACACGAGTGGCTGGGGCCGGACGTCTGGTTTGCGCACATGGTGCACATGCAGCCGGCGGAGATCCGCATGCTCGCGCAAACCGGCACCGGCGTCGCGCACTGCCCGGTCAGCAACAGCCGGCTGGGCAGCGGCATCGCACCGGTGCCGCAAATGGCCGCGGCCGGCGTGCCGGTGTCGCTGGGGGTGGACGGTGTAGCGTCGAACGAATCGGGCAGCATGACCGGCGAGGTCAACACTGCGTGGCTGATCCACCGCGCCGCACAGGGCGCCAGCGCCACCACCGCCGAAGAGGTGATCCACTGGGCCACGGCCGGCGGTGCGCGCGTGCTGGGTCTGGGCGAAGTCGGCACGCTGCAGGTCGGGCAAGCCGCCGATCTGGTGCTCTACGACATCAACCACCCGCGCTTCTACGGCTTCCACGACCCGGCGATCGCACCCGTGGCGGCCGGCGAGCCCATCACCGTGCGCACCAGCATCATTGGTGGGCGTGTGGTGGTGGATGAAGGTGTGGTGTGCGGGCTGGATGTGGCGAGCATCCGCGCGCAGGCCAGCCAGGGCGTGGCTGACCTGATGGCATGCGCTTGACGGATCAGGTGTCGAGCCGCAGCGCCATGTGTTCTTCGTCGTAGAAGCGCTCTCCGACACGCATGGCGCGGCGCTCGACGCCGAAGGTTTCGAAACCCGCGTTGCGATATAGCTGTTGCGCACGCGGGTTTTCGGCGCTTACTTAAGCCGAATGGCGATGTCGCTCATGGCTGCTTGGCTTCCACGTTGAATGCATCGCCCGTTTCAAAGAAGGCACCACCTGCGAGGTAGTGCACGGTCTTGCTGCCGGCATCTGTGAAGTGCCAGCGGCCATTGCTGAACAGCGCAGGGTCCGCCCACGCAGCTGTGACTTCGGCAATGAAAAGGTCGTAGCGCTTTTCGTTGTGCGGCTCGGGAATGACGCGGCATTCGAGCCACGCTGCGCAACCGGCCACCAGCGGCACGTCGATGGTGCGGGCGGGCGTGGTGGCGATGCCTAACGCATCGAACTTGTCGCCATCGCGGCCGGTGAGCGTGCCAACGGTCAGTGTGGTTTCGGCAATTGCACGGGTGGGGATATTGAGGGCGAACACGCCGGAGGCTTCGATCAACTCGCGCGTAAGAGTGCGGCTGTCGACTACCAGCAGCACCTTAGGTGGGTCGAAGTCGAGTGGCATGGCCCAAGCGGCGGCCATCACGTTGCGTACGCCGTTGTGGGCGCTCGTGACCAGTGTGGTCGGGCCGTGGTTCAGGAGGCGATAGGACTTTGCCAGCTCTACCGGAGCTAGCTTGATGGGATCGGACATGATGGCTAGGTGAGGCTGGGGGAGGCGTCATCATAGGCCAACGGTATTGAATGTGTTGGTGGCAGCGGTGCCCTTCTTTTGGTTTTTTGGGGTGTTGGTGCATCCCTTGTTTCATCCCCTGCCGGGGCTGACTCACTTTCTTTGTCTTGCCAAAGAAAAGTGAGTCGGTCCCGGCAGGGAACGAAAGGGGGGATGGACCACAAAAAAAACCCGGCGATCACTCAACCGGGGTTCTAATTTACTCAGCAACGCGCTTAGCAATATGCTCCAGCGCCTCTTCCACCTGATCGATCAGGATCAGACAGAGGTCACCAGGCTGTAAGCGACCAAGCGCCGTATCAATCGCCAGAAACTCACCACGAATTTCATCAATGCGGCTGGTGCGCTCAGCACCGTGCAACCCCTCACGCAGCAGCGCCAGCACCTCACCATCCTCACGCCCACGCTGACACTGATCCTCATACAGCAGCACATCATCAAACACGCCACCAAGAATCTGCGTCTGCTTGCGGATGTCCTCATCACGACGGTCACCCGCCCCGCTGATCACCACCGAGCGACGCTTGGCCGGCATCGTTGCCACGGCGTTGCACAGCGCCTGAATGGCATCCGGGTTGTGGCCGTAGTCAGCAATAAGCGTAGCGCCCTTGTAATCGAACAGGTTGAAGCGCCCCGGCGCCGTGGCGGCGTCGTTCACAAACGTGGCCAGCCCGCGGCGGATGACCGCCCAGTCGATGCCGAGCGCCCAAGCGGCAGCAATCGACGACATGGCGTTCTCAACCTGGAAGCCGATCGTGCCGTTGCGCGTGAGCGGAATGTCGGCCAGTGCGATGCGCGTTTCGTTGGCGCCTTCGGTGGCCACAATCTCTGCGCCATCGACAAACACCACGCGCTTGCCCTGCGCACGATGCAGTGCCATGGTCGGCAGGCCAACGTCCTGCGCAAAGAACGTGATCGAACCTGGGCAGGCATCGGCCATGCGCGCGACCATCGGGTCGGCGGCGTTGAGCACAGCCATACCCTTGGGCGCCACGTTCTGCACGATCACGCTCTTGAGCACAGCCAGGTCTTCTACCGTGCTGATGTAGTTCAGGCCCAGGTGGTCGCCTTCACCCACGTTGGTCACCACGGCGACATCGCAGCGGTCGAAGGCCAGGCCTTCGCGCAACAGGCCGCCGCGCGCGGTTTCGAACACGGCGGCATCCACGTCGGGGTGCAGCAGCACGTTGCGGGCGCTGCGCGGGCCGCTGCAATCACCGGTGTCGATACGCTGGCCCTGGATGTACACGCCATCGGTGCCGGTCATGCCCATGCGCAGGCCGCTAGAGGCCAGCAGGTGGGTGATCAGGCGCACCGTCGTCGTCTTGCCGTTGGTGCCGGAGACAGCCACCAGGGGGATACGGCCATCGTCGCCATCGGCAAACATCGTGGAAATGATGGCTTCGCCCACCGCGCGGCCCTTGCCGTATGACGGCTGCAGGTGCATGCGCAAACCCGGTGCGGCGTTGACTTCTACAATGCCGCCAGCCTGGTCTTCAAACGGCTTGAGCATCGTTTCGCAAACGGCATCCACACCGCAGATGTCGAGCCCAACCATCTGCGCAGCCGCCACGGCACGCGCCGCGATGGCCGGGTGGACGTCGTCAGTCACGTCGGTTGCCGCACCGCCCGTGGAGAGGTTCGCGTTGTTGCGCAGCACCACGCGCGTGCCCTTCGGCGGCACGGCGTCGGCGCTCAGGCCCTGCTTGGCGAGCGTGGCCAGTGCAATGTCGTCAAAGCGGATCTTCGTGAGCGACGTGGCATGCCCTTCACCACGGCGCGGGTCGCGGTTCACCTCGTCGACCAGCTCGCGGACCGTGTGCTTGCCGTCGCCAATGACTTGCGGCGGGTCGCGGCGCGCGGCCGCCACCAAGTGCTTGCCCACCACCAGCAGACGGAAATCGTGGCCGGGGATGTAGCGCTCGACGATCACGTCCGACGAGATGTCGGCCGCCACTTCGTAGGCGGTCTTCACTTCTTCCTGCGTGCGGATGCGCACCGCCACACCCTTGCCCTGGTTGCCATCACGCGGCTTGACCACCACCGGGCCGTTGATTTCCTGCGCGGCTTCCCAGGCCTCTTCGGCGCTGCGCACCGAACGGCCAAGCGGCACCGGCACACCTGCGGCATGCAGCAACGTCTTCGTCAGGTCCTTGTCCTGCGCAATGGATTCGGCCACGGCGCTGGTCATGTCGGTCTCGGCCGCCTGGATGCGGCGCTGCTTGCTGCCCCAGCCGAACTGGACCATCGAGCCCTGCGTGAGGCGGCGGTACGGAATGCCGCGCGCCACGGCGGCGTAGACGATGGACCCGGTGCTCGGTCCCAGGCGCACGTCTTCATCCAGGTCGCGCAGGCGGTGCAGTGCGTCGTCCAGATCGAACGGCTGGTCATCACGCGCCGCTAGGCAAAGTTGGCCAGCCAGCTCAAACGCCAGTCGCCCCACTTCCTCTTCGGTGTATTCGACAACGACCTGGTACGTGCCGGGTTCGAGCGTTGGCTCAGTGTGGCTGAACGTGACCGGGCAACCGGCAGCAGCCTGCAGGCCCAGCGCGGCAGCTTCCAGCGCGTGCGCCATCGACGGCGCATCGGCTTCGTCATCCGGCCGCAGCGGGCCGATGGCCGGAAAACGCGCACGCAGGCGGTCTTCAAAACCCGGCAGCTCGGTCAACAGGAGCGATTGGTCCGAGCAGGCCACGATGGCTTCGATGGCCGTGTGACGACACCAGAGATTCGGGCCGCGCAAGGCCCGGATACGAGAGACTTCCATACAGTCGGCTTTCCGTTGTGCTGTGGGCTGCTTTTGGTCAGGCCCGGTGTTCCGTGCGGCCCATCCACTGATGGACTTGCTCGACGGTGGCATCAATCGCGCATTCGTCGCATTGCAGGACCAGCAGATCGCCAGGCGCGAGCTGCGACAGTGCCGCTTCCACGGCATCCTGGCGTTTGCCCCCGTCGATGACGACCTCGGCCACGCGGCCGCCTTGCTGCATCCCCTGCTTGAGCAGCGCACGCGCCTGGGGCTCGAACTGGGCATCAGCGCGCTTGACGCTGGCGTCTTCGCACAGCAGCACGCGGTCGAACGTTTGACCGATCACCGTGCCCTGTGCCACGAGGTCTTCGTCGCGACGTTGCAGACCAGCGCCAAACACCAATGTCCGGCGTTCTGCCGGGAAGTTGTCCAGCGCACCGGCCAGCGCTTGCAGCGCTGACGCGTTGTGCGCGTCATCCACCACGATGGTGGCGCCGTTGTGCTGGAACAGCGTAAAGCGCCCCGGTACATCCACCTGGCCAACGTCAAACGTGACGATGCCGGCACGGATCAACTCATGTGAGATACCCAGCGCCCAGCCGGTCGCCACGGCGGCCAGCACGTTCTCGATCTGGAACGGCACCCGGCCCGCGTAAGCGAGCGGGATAGCCGAGACATCGGCCAGTGCCACTTCCGTTTGGCCAGTGGCAAGCACTACCTTGCCGTCGCGCACGAACACCGCCCGCTTGCCCTCGGCACGGTGCGCGGCAATGGCCGGCAGGTCGCCGGACAGGGCGAAGAAGATCACCTCGCCATCGCACAACTCGGCCATCTCGACCAAGCGTGCGTCGGCGGCATTAAGCACGCCCACGCCGGTCTTCAGCACCACGTCAATCTGCGTGCGCAGGACGCTGTACATGCGGTCTTCGTCTTCGACGTAGAAGTCGCCCAGGTGATCGGGCTTGTCGAAGTTGGTGACCACGCCGACCTGGCAGCGGTCATACGGCAGCCCTTGCGACAGGATCATGCCGCTGTCGTTCTCGAACACGGCAGCTTCCACCGCGCGGTTCATCAGGATGCGGTGGCAGGCGTCCCAGGCAGCGCGGTCGCTGCGGGCCGTGCCTTCCACTTGGCGGTGGTCCAGGTACAGGCCGTCGCTGCAGCCCAGGCCCGTGTGTTTGCCCGAGAGCTGCAGTAATTGCGCCACCAGCTTGGCGACGACAGTTTTGCCGTTGGTGCCCGTAATGCCGACGATGGGAATGCGGCCGTCGTCCTGCACGCCGTCCTTGCCGGAGAACAGGTGGTCGACAATCGCACGGCCCACCGGGCGCGGTTCACCCTGGGCGGGGCGGATATGCATCAGCAAACCCGGCCCGGCGTTCACTTCAACAACGGCGCCGCGCTGTTCGTCCAGCGGGCGCGAAATGTCTTCGGCCACCAGATCCACGCCGGCAATGTCCAGCCCGACCACCCGTGCCGCCAGCGACACGTGGGCCGCCACGCTCGGGTGTACACGGTCGGTCACATCAAATGCGACGTTGCCGTTGCGCTGGATCAGCACGGTGCGGCCTGCGGGCGGCACGGCGGTGCCATCGGCATAGCCCTGGCGCTTGAGCTCCAGGCGCGCGGCGGAATCCAGGCGCACGGGGTTCAACGGGTGCTCTTCGGTCGGGCCACGGCGCGGGTCGGCGTTGATCTGCGATTCGATCAACTCCTCGATGGTGGAGGTGCCATCGCCGACAACCGACGCGGTCTCGCCCATGGCCGCCGCCGCCACACGGCCGCCCACCACCAGCAGGCGGTGTTCGTTGCCGGAGACGAAGCGCTCGACGATCACGCCGTTGCCCTCTTCGATGGCCACCGCGTAAGCGGTTTCCACCTCTTCGCGCGTCATCAGGTTGGTGAACACGCCGCGGCCGTGGTTGCCGTCATACGGTTTAACGACCACGGGCACGCCGATGTCTTCAGCGGCCTCCCAGGCGTCTTCGGCGCTGTCGACCATGCGGCCTTCCGGCACGGGCACGCCGCACGACTGCAATAAGCTTTTCGTAAGGTCCTTGTCGCGCGAGATCGATTCGGCAATGGCGCTGGTGCGGTCCGTCTCGGCCGTCCAGATGCGGCGCTGGCGTGCGCCGTAGCCCAGTTGCACGAGGTTGCCGTCCGACAGGCGGATCGACGGAATGCCCCGGTCGTCAGCCGCATCCACAATGCAGGCCGTGCTGGGGCCAAGGCATTGGTCATCCACCATATCGCGCAGCGTTTCGACCGCCGCATCCACGTCGAACGGGCGATCTTCAATGGCGGCCATGACGAGGTCCCGCGCCGCAAACAGTGCTGCGCGGGTCACGTCTTCGTGCCAGGCACGCACGATCACCTTGTAGACGCCGCGGATCGGGGTCTCGCGGGCCTTGCCAAAGCCGCCCGGCATGCCGGCCAGGTTCTGCAGCTCGAGCGTGACGTGCTCCAGGATGTGACCCGGCCAGGTGCCTTCCTTCAAGCGCATCAGGAAGCCGCCGCGCACGCCGGGGCTGCAGCGGTGCTCGATCAGCGTTGGCAGCCACGTCGACAGGCGCTCATAGAACCCCGGAATCGTGTTGGAGGGGAAATCCTCCAATTCACCAATGTCGACCCATGCCTCCAGCACTGGCCGATATGTCCACATATTCGGGCCGCGCAGCGACATGACATCGAGAATCTCAATGTCCTTCTTCTTCATCGAATTAGCTTGGAAAGCAGTGGGCGAAATGCCCGAGAAAATGAAGCGTTACCTTTCAATAACGTTACAACGGCTTTGGCGTTGACCGCTTGAACCAGGAGTGCGTTGTGCATCGCACCAATTTCCTGGCTCGCTCCCCTATGTATACTTGCGAGCAAAATTTGCCGGCCACCGGACGCTCAACGCGCGCGATGGCCGCACCATTGCTCCGATTTATGTTCGTCCTTTACCCGTTTTGGGCTGTTTTTTGGGCCATTGGGACGCGCTTTTTGAATTCTTTGCGCCGCTCATGACCCAGTCCTCCCCAACATCCGCCCCCAACCTTGCCGGCACTCAGGACCCCTGGAGTGTCGAACTCGGCTCAAGCCTCGCTCCAGAGGAAACCGTCCTGGCCGGACTGCAGCTGGATTTGGACGCAAGGCTGCATTTTACCCAAGGGTGGCTGGTTGTTACGCATCGCCGCCTGATCGGGCGGGCCCCCGGCGGAAAGGACTTGCAAAGCTGGGACATCGCGCCCGGCATGACGCTTTCGCACACCGACCACGCCGGCGTAGGCACGCTGGAGCTGTCCGACGGCCAGCGCCGCCTGGCGAGCTGGCGGTACACGCTGGGCCACAACGCCGACGCCCTGCGGTTGACCGATGTGTTCGACGCGCGCCGTAACGCACTCACGGCAGGCGCCGAGCCCGCACCAGCCGACACAGACGTCTGCCCGACCTGCAAGGCGCCGCTTCCGCCCGATGAAGACACCTGCCCCCAGTGCAGCCGCGAGCTGGAGCAACCGCCCTCCACCTGGGCACTGCTGCGCCTGTGGCGCTTTGCCCGGCCATATCGCTGGCAATTGCTGGCCGGGTTCGCCCTGCTGCTGCTGGGCACGGCCGCCACCCTGGTGCCGCCGTACCTGACGATGCCCTTGATGGACAAGGTGCTGATCCCGTACCAGAACGGCACCCCGATCGACTACAGCCTGGTCACCCTCTACCTGTCCGGCCTCTTTGGCGCCGCGCTGGTGGCATGGTCGCTGGGCTGGGCGCGCACCTACCTGCTGGCGCGCGTGTCCGAGCGCATCAGCGCCGACCTGCGTACCACCACCTACGAGCACCTGCTCAAGCTGTCGCTGGAGTACTTCGGCGGCAAGCGCACGGGTGACCTGATGGCCCGGATCGGTTCGGAAAGCGATCGGATCAGCGTGTTCCTGTCGCTGCACCTGCTTGATTTCGCCACCGACGTGCTGATGATCGTGATGACGGCCGTGATCCTCATCTCGATCAACCCGTGGCTGGCGCTCGTCACCCTGGTGCCGCTGCCCTTTATCGCGTGGATGATCCACCTGGTGCGCGACCGCCTGCGCCACGGTTTCGAGAAGATCGACCGGATCTGGTCGGAAATCACCAACGTGCTGGCCGATACGATCCCGGGTATCCGCGTGGTCAAGGCCTTCGCCCAGGAAAAGCGCGAAGTCACGCGCTTTGCCGAGGCCAACAAGCACAACCTGGCCATCAATGACCGCGTCAACGCGGTGTGGTCGCTGTTCACGCCCACCGTGACGCTGCTCACCGAGGTGGGCCTGCTGGTGGTCTGGATTTTCGGGATCTGGCAGATCAGCCACGACGCCATCAGCGTGGGCGTGCTCGTGGCGTTCCTGACCTACATCAGCCGCTTCTATACACGCCTGGATTCGATGAGCCGCATCGTGTCAGTCACGCAAAAGGCGGCAGCGGGCGCCAAGCGGATCTTCGACATCCTCGACCACGTGTCGAGCGTGCCGGAGCCGCAAAAGCCGGTGCACCTCGACAACGTTGAAGGTGCGATCGAACTGCGCGACCTGGGCTTCCGCTATGGCAACCGGGCGGTAATCCGCGGCCTGAACCTGTCGATCCAGCCGGGCGAGATGATCGGCCTGGTGGGGCATAGCGGCTCGGGCAAGAGCACGCTCGTGAACCTGATCTGCCGCTTCTACGATGTGTCGGAAGGGGCGATCCGCTTGGATGGCGTCGACATCCGCTCGCTGCCCATCTCGGAATTCCGCCGCAACATCGGCCTGGTGCTGCAGGAGCCATTCCTGTTCTTCGGCACGATTGCCGACAACATTGCCTACGGCAAACCCGACGCCACGCGCGAGGAAATCGTTGCCGCCGCACGTGCCGCGCACGCACATGAGTTCATCCTGCGCCTGCCGCATGGCTACGACTCGCTGGTGGGTGAGCGCGGCCAGGCGCTGTCGGGTGGTGAGCGCCAGCGCATTTCGATTGCGCGCGCGCTGCTCATCAACCCACGCATCCTGATCATGGACGAGGCCACGTCGTCCGTGGATACGACCACCGAGAAGGAAATCCAGAAGGCGCTCGACAACCTCGTGCAGGGCCGGACGACCATCGCCATCGCGCACCGGCTGTCGACGCTGCGCAAGGCGGATCGCCTGGTCGTCATGGACCGCGGCCAGATCGTCGAAGTGGGCAACCACGATGAACTGCTGGCACGCGAAGGGGCGTACTACAAGCTCTATCAGGCACAGGCCCGCAATGTCGACGCAGACACCGACATGACGAGCGACGGCGAGCGCGTGGACGCTGCCGAACCGGCTTACGCGCAATAAGCGCAGCCATCACGTTTCTGGAAGAGCACGGCAATGCAAACGCCCGATTTCACCCTGAGCCGCAACCGCCTCGGCAAGCTGGTCATGACCCTGGCCGACGGCACCTCGCATGAAGGCGTGGTGCCTGTGCGCGCGTTTCCGATTTCCGCAGCGGCCGACGGCTTCAGCCTGATGAGCACCGACGGCCGCGAGCTGGCCTGGATCACGCGGCTGGATGCGCTACCCGAGCCCACGCGCGTGCTGATCGCCGATGAACTGGCCACACGCGAGTTCATGCCCGAGATCCGCAAGATCATCGGCGTATCGACCTATGCCACGCCCAGCACGTGGACGGTGCAGACCGATCGTGGCCAGACCGACCTCGTGCTGCGCGGCGAAGAAGATATCCGCCGCCTGACCGGCAGCACGCTGCTGATCTCGGACAGCCACGGTATCCACTACCTGATTCGCGATCACGTTGCGCTGGACAAGCCCAGCCGCAAGATCCTCGATCGGTTTCTCTGAGCCGCGCAGCGGTTACCTCAGGGCTGGCGGTACCGGTTGCACTGTTGCCATCACCTCGCTGAACAGGGTTGCCGTCTGCTTCCAGCTCCCGCGCTGGTTGTAATCGCCTGCCGTTGTCACGACCACCATGTCGAGCGCGGGGATGATCCACAGGCGCTGGCCACCGTTGCCGATGCCACCCATCCAATCCTGCTGCGCACCGCCCGCCTCCACCTTGCCCAGCCACCATTGGTAGCCGTACCGCAAATCCGGCTCGATACCCGTATCGATGTGCGGGCGGGTCGATTCGGCAATCCATGCAGTAGGCACCACTTGCCGGCCGTTCCATTGGCCGTGCTGCAAGACAAGCTGCCCGATGCGCGCCAAGTCCCGCGGGCGCAAGCGCACCCCCGCAAATGCCAGCGGGCGACCACGGTAGTCGTCCACCCATTCCCAGTCGGTGATGCCCAGCGGCTCGAAAAGCTGTTGGCGTGCGTACTCGGGCAATGACATGCCAACGCGATCGGCCAGCAATTGGGCCAGCACCGCAGTATTGCCGCCGCTGTAGTTGAACTGCGTGCCGGCCGGCACAGCCATTGGCCGGTTGAACACGTAGCGCGTTTGTGAGGTATGCCAGAACAGCCCGAATTCGTCGTTATTGAACGGGCTCGTGGCGTGCCATTCGTTCCAGGCCAGCCCGCTGGACATGGAGAACATCTGCGACAACGTAATCGCCTCGCGGCCATCACGGCTCAAGGCAGCCAGTTCGGGAAACAGTGACAACGCGGGCATATCCAGCGCCGGCATCTTGCCCTGCCCCTGCGCAATCCCCCATAGCAGGCTGGTCACCGATTTGCTGATCGAGCGGATGTCGTGGAGGCTGTTAGCGTCAAAGGTACGCGTGGTGCGGAAGAGATCCTTCACGCGCTCATCTTTGCCTGCATGGTAGACCTCTGCCACCAGACGGCCATGGCGGATGACGAGCAGGCTGTGGATGTTGGCCTCACCACCGGCCAAGCTGTGCAGGATGGTGCAAAGGCGGTCGGCGTCAATACCGGCGGCAGCAGGATTGGCTTCGATCTGCCAGCCATCGTTCAACTGAGCGGGGGCATCGCACGGTGGCGCCGCAGATGCCACGTGCAGAGCGGCGACCAAACCCACCGCAATGGCCGCACGGGCCAACCAGCCAGAACTGCAATGTCGCTGCGCCATGAAACCCCCGTGTTTGAATCAGATGGGATCGGTGGCACACAGTATCGTCAGCCGCATCGTTTCAACCAAGCGGCTTGCGACGAACGGTGAACCAGGCGGCGCAGGCCGTCCGGCGCGTTACGCGCCGTTGGCTGCGTAGACGTAGGCAAACACAAACGCCCCGATCACCAGCGAGGCCACCCAGCCGGAGAGTCGCACGCGGCGCGAACGCACCGCCACGCTCGAAAACAGCATGCGCTCACGGCGCGCTGCGGAGCCAAAGGCCAGCAGCAGAACGCCGAGCAGGCCAATGGCCGCAACGGCTGCGCCGACGCTCAGGCGCGACCACGCGGCCGTCAGATGTTCACCATCCCGGTAACCAAGATAGCTGCTGACCGCTCCGATCACGACGAGGGCGGTGCAGCCGAGGACAAAACGACCGCGCGCGGGGCGGGCCTTCCAATCAACTGACATGTTGTTCTTGTTCTGAAAACACAATGGGCGAAGTATAAGTCGCATGCCAACCGGCCTCACCAAGTGCGACGCCAAGTCCCCGTCCGGAACCCCTGCCCGCGTTACCATGTCGGACTATTCTGATCCTCAAGTTACGTTACAGGCACCTATGGTCACACGTCGAACCCTTCTTGCCTCCGCCTCCGTGACCGCCACGCTGGCAGCGCTCGGCATCACGCCCGAAGCACTGGCCGCAAATGGCGTCAAACTCGGCGTCAAACTGGGCGATGCCGCACCGTTTTCTTTCGATGCGCTGATCGAGCGCGCCCGCACGATGGCCGGCCAGCAGTACACGCCGCCCGCCACGGCGCCGGCCGATATCCTCGCCAAGATCGACTACGAAGCCCACGGCAAGATCAAGTTCGACACGGCACACGCGCTGTTTGCCGATGGCCCGGGGCAGTTTCCGGTGACGTTCTTCCACCTGGGCACGTTCTTCCGCGCGCCCGTGCACATGCACGTTGTGGAAAAAGGCGCCGCGCGCGAGGTCGTCTACGACGCGTCGTACTTCGACATGCCCGCCGACAGCCCCGCACGCAAGCTGCCCGATGGGACCAAACCCGGCAGCGGCTTCGCTGGCTTCCGCTTCCAGGAGAGCCGCCTGGGCGACCAGAAGAAGCTCGACTGGAAGAAGAACGACTGGGTGGCCTTCCTGGGTGCGTCGTACTTCCGCGCCATCGGCGAGCTGTATCAGTACGGCCTGTCGGCACGCGGCATTGCGCTGGACGTCGCACAGGCTGGCAAGCCGGAAGAATTCCCCAACTTCACGCACGTGTGGTTCGACACGCCGGCAGACAACCGCGCCGATTCGGTGACGATCTACACGCTGCTCGACGGCCCGAGCATCACAGGTGCTTACCGCTTTGTCATGCATCGCACGAAGGGCGTGGTGATGGACATCGACACAGCCATCTTCCTGCGCAAGGACATCGACCGCTTCGGCATCGCGCCCGCTACGTCGATGTACTGGTTCTCGGAAACCGCCAAGGGCACCGCCACCGACTGGCGCCCCGAAGTGCACGACTCCGATGGCCTGGCCCTGTGGACGGGCAGCGGCGAGCGCATCTGGCGCCCGCTGAACGATCCGCCGCGCACGATGGCCTCAGCCTTTGGCGACAACAACCCACGCGGCTTCGGCCTGCTGCAGCGCGATCGCGATTTCAACAACTACCAGGACGGCGTGCACTACGAGCGCCGCCCGAGCCTGTGGGTCGAGCCGCTGGAGGGCTGGGGCGAAGGCGCGGTGCAGTTGATCGAGATCCCGACCGACGACGAGATTCACGACAACATCGTCGCCATGTGGGTGCCGAAGGCACCGGCGCGCGCCGGCAGCCAGTACCGCCTGCGCTACCGCCTGCACTGGCTGGCCGATGAGCCGTATCCGACGCCGCTGGCGCGCTGCGTGGCCACGCGCTTGGGCAACGGTGGCCAGCCGGGCCAACCGCGTCCGCACGGTGTGCGCAAGTTCATGGTGGAGTTCAAGGGCGGCCCGCTGGAGAAGCTGCCCTTTGGCGTAAAGCCCGAAGCGGTGTTGAGCACCTCGCGCGGTACGTTCTCGTATGTATTTACCGAAGCGGTGCCGAACGGCGTGCCAGGCCACTGGCGCGCGCAGTTCGATTTGACGGTCGAGGGCAAGGAGCCGGTGGACATGCGCCTGTTCCTGCGCGTGGATGGCAAGCCGCTGTCGGAAACATGGCTGTATCAATACCACCCGTTTCAATCACCAGTGGGGCCGGTGGCGTCGTAAGCGCTAGCGCGAGCGAATAAAAAAAGGCGGGAGAATTCCCGCCTTACTTGTATGCGACCGTCACGATGGCCAGTGCCGGTTCGGCGCCAGGTGAATGTGAGAGCGTGAGTTTTCCGCGGTTGCCCGCCAGCACGTTGGATTTGAAGCCGTCATACCGAGCACGCATCAGTGCCCCGCTCACGACTTCACCAACCCTGTGCCACACCCCCGACGACTTGCCGCGCGCCATAACCGACACCTCGGCTGGCACTGGCTTGACCGCGGGTGTGTTGAAGTCCACGACCACTTGATTGCCGGTTGCGGCCGTACGGGCCTGCAGCCCATCGGCCGTGCCGGCAGCACGCGGCCCAGCCTGCACGCTGTACCCGGTTGCAACAACCGCCCCCGTGAAACGGATCGTGCCGCCGCTTTGACCGCCAGCGGCCAGTGCTCCGGTCGCCCCCATCAAACCAATCGCCGCCATCAGTGCCACGGCCCCTCTCGTATAACGCTTGTGCATAACAACCCCCAGTACCCGACCCTCGGGCGATGTTCTTTATCCAGTCGTTTACGGACGACCAGACCTGACATATTTTTAACCGCCATTTTGTAACAGTCAGATTCAACAATTCTTTACATACAAAATCGTCTCACAATCCGATTCTTATTCTTAACCACGGGTATTCCCGATTGATCATCAGAATCGAAAATACCGCGTTATTCAAGATCTAGGGTGTTGGCCACACTTCCAATGCCTGCATCAGCCGTTTTCCTAACGGAATGCGCTTGGCCATGTCGGCCTCAAGCGGCATGTCGATGTTCAGGGCGAACGCGTACACCTTCCCCTCACGCTCGACCCAGCCCACCCACCAGCCGATCTCGGGCTGATACTCGGTAGCGACCCCCGTCTTGGCGTACAGCGCGGCATCGCCCTGTTTCTCGATCAGCAGCATGCGGTGAACCAGATCCCACGTGCGCGGCTTCACCGGCAGTTGCTTGAGCGCAAGGCGGCTGGTGAAGCGCGCCTCTTCAAATGCGGAAATTTCCAATGGACCACGCAGCCAAAACTGGTCAATCACGCTGCCGATCTGGCGGTTGCCGTAGTCAAAGGCATCCACATAGGCCTGCATGCGCGCGGGGCCGATACGGCGCGCAACCTCCTGGTAGATCGGCACGTTCGACACGCGGATCGCCTCGGGCAATGCCATGTCCTTCTCCCACTGTTTGAAGGGCTGTGGCTTGCCACCGTATGGAATCACCTCCTGGTCGTCACGCACGGCACCCGTATCGAAGGCGATCAGGCTGTTGGGAATCTTGAAGGTTGATGCAGGGTGGATGCGCCGCGCGGCGCGTGCCGGGTCCACCACGTAGGTGCGATCACCACGGATGTCCATCAGCACGAAGGTGCCGGTAACACCGGCTTCGTCGAACACGCGCTTGAGGTCATCGCGCACGACCAGCTCGGCGTGCGCCTGACTGGCACCCATCACGAACGCATAGGCTGTGAGGGCCAGCGCAAAGGTCTTTGACCAGCGAGGGAACATAGGGACTCCTTGAACGTTGTCGGTAGCTGCCGGCAAGCACCGGCGCTGCGCATCGTAGGGAGCGCGCTGTGCCCTTTCCAGCGCGCAAGGCATGCTGCACGTCACACGCGTAACGCCTGTAACAAACGGCTTGGCGCACAATGGCGGCAACGCTTTTGCCTTACAGCCTCCACCGCAGTTTCCGTATGCAGCCACCCGCCTTGCCCGCCCTTCACCTGGAACTGACCACGCCGCAAACCGTCGATGGCCGACGCGCGCCGTTCCAGAGCCTGTGGCTGTTGGTGCGGCTGGCCTATGCGCACCGCCTGTCGCCCGAGCAGCCCTTTGTGCGGCTGGCCGATCTGCGTGGGGCCGTATCGGATGCCAGCACACAGCGCATGATGATCAGCCGTGCGTTTCGCGATTGGCAGAACTGGGGCGTGCAAGCCGGCTGGGGCGAACAGCGCGACCGCGCGCCGCGCTTCCTCAACGCCGACAAACGCAGCCAGGGCCCGTTCTGGCTCACACCCGAAGACGTCGCGCGTGTCGTCTGCCTGGTCGAAGGGCGCATTGCCGACGATACGGACGTACGCGCCTTCCTCGGCATCGCCACCACAGAATGCCCGACGGACAACGCTGCAGAGGCCACCGCCAGCGCGCTGTCCGGCCCCGCACCCGGTACACCCAACCCCGCGTTCTGGCATGCCTTCCTAACGGCACGCCATGCCATGCGTGAAGGACGCCTGCTGCACGCGCTGGGGGCCGGCACCCACACCGGCAGCGCATCGGATGCCGAGCGCGGTGGTGCCTTGCTCGCCCTGCGCCACGCGGGGGATGCTGCCGACAACGATTTCCAACGCGCCCTCGTCACCCTGGGCGAGGCGATGGCCGCCCGCCGGCTGGGCGACTCCACGCGTGCCAGCGCCTTGCTCTCGCAACTGCGCGCGCACCGCCGCCAGCGGCACGTGCTGGGCAATGACTACCTCGCCGCCATGGAGCACGTCGTCACCGCCTGGTGCGCGTATGACCGGCGCGATCTCGACCTCGCCGCCGGCTTGCTCGCACGCATGGCCGACGCCGAACCCGGCCGCAGCCTGCTGCGCTATCACCCGCAGATCCGGTTTGAGTGGAACAACCTCAGTGCCCTGATCGAACGCGCACGGTTGCTCTACGCCGACACGGCTGACGTTGCGCCGGAAGTGCGGGGGCAAACAGCGCAGCGCATCGTCGCCCAGTTCGAAACTGCCCTGGCCGCCGCGCTGGAAAGCCAGGCCTCCGACGCCGTGCAGCAGGTTGCCGCCAACCTCGGCATGACATGCTGGCTGCTGCGGGATGCGCTGGGCAACTCGGCAACCGCCGACGGCACCACCGATGCCGTGCGCTGGCTGGCCATGAGCGAGTGGCAAGCGCTGCGTAACGGTGGGCCACTGCAGTCGGCCTGGAACGCCATCGCCCTGATGCGCATTGCGCGTGCCGATGCGCCGCGCGCTTCGCTCACGCTAGCAGACCTCCGGGCACAGGCCGGCCCGTTTGCCGAAGCCTTCGATGCGCGCTACTGGCCGCAACGCTGGGCCGATGTGGCGGCGCTGCGCCTGCGCGAGCACGACAGCGGCCGCCATCGATACGGCCACGTGCAAGTCAGCGGTTTGCTGCTGGAGCTGGCGTGGTTTGCCAAGGCCGACGGCGATCACGCCACCACCCGCACTGCCATGGAGCGGCTGTCGGAAACCACACAAGACCTCGCGCCGCATGACCGCGCCTACTTCGTGCAAGCACTCAAGCAACTTGCGCAGGCAACCGAGGCTGCACCCTGAACCTGTCGACCATGGATCGGCGGAAATATTCGTTGCATCCCTAACGATCTATCGCTAGACTGCCGCGCATGTTCGATCACTGCCTGTACTTCAACACGACTGCCCTCGCCCGCACCGTCGAGCGCGAATGGACCGCCGCGTACGCGCCGCTCAGCCTGACGCCGCCGCAGGGGTTCGTGCTGCGTGTGGTGCTCAAGCGGCCCGGGGTACTCAACCGCGAGCTGGCCGAGGTACTGGGCATTGCGCGGCCGACCGCCACGCGGCTTGTTGATGGCCTGATCGCCAAAGGATTGGTGGAACGCCAGCCCTCAGCGGAAGACGGCCGCGAGTGGAACCTGTTCCCCACCGATGCCGCACGTGCGATGGAAGCTGCGTTGCAGGCGGCCAGCGCCAAGGTGGCGCGGCGCTTGCGCGAACACGTAGGCACCAACGTATTTGACGACACGGTCCAGGCCCTCCGTGACGTACGCAGCGCACTGAACACGTAGCAAAAGCCAAAGCGGCATCTGCCGCCTTTTTTTATCACCATTTAGTTGCATCCCTACGCATTTTGCAAGGAGCCATGCATGACCACAGTCCTCGTCACCGGCATCGAGCCATTTGAATCCGACCCGACCAACCCCTCCTGGGATATCGCGCAGGCGCTCGATGGCACGCAAGTCGACGGCGCGACCATTGTGGCGCGGCAGTTGCCCTGCGTGTTCGGCGTGGCCAATGAACAGTTGGTGGCGGCAATTGAAGAGACGTCGCCCACGCTGGTGTTCGCGCTCGGGCTGGCGAGCGGGCGGGCGGAGATCTCGGTGGAGCGCGTAGCGATCAACATCATCGACGCGCGCATTCCCGATAACGCGGGCAACCAGCCGGTCGACACACCCGTGGTGGTAGACGGGCCGACGGCGTACTTCTCCACGCTGCCGATCAAGGCGATCGTGCAGACGCTGCGCGAGGCGGGCGTGCCCGCGGCGGTGTCGCAAAGTGCCGGCACGTACAACTGTAACCACTTGTTCTACGGTCTGATGCACCACATCGCCACGCGCGCGCCGCAGGTGCGCGGTGGCTTCATCCACGTGCCGACCACGCCCGAACTGGCGGCGCGGCATGCAGGCCGGCCAAGCCTGTCGCTCGATACGCAGGTCAAAGGGATACGCACGGCGATTAGCGTTGCGCTCGCCACGCGTGCTGATCTCAAGGTGAGCGGTGGTGCGGTGCACTAGGGCAGACGCGGCGCCCGATGCTACGATCCAGGCGACACTTCATTTCGCGAGGATCCTCACATGAAGAAGAATGCATGGATGCTCGGCATCTGCCTGGCGGTTGCAGGCGCGCTTGGTTCGATCACGTTACCTGCACAGGCGCAGGTGTCGGTGCACGTACGGATCGGCCCACCGCCGCCGCCACGCCACGAGCGGATTCCGAGACTGCCACCGGGCTACGTGTGGGCACCTGGCTACTGGCAATTGCACGGCAACCGTTACGTCTGGCGCCCTGGCCATCAGATGCGCGGGCGCCCCGGCCAACATTGGCGGGCCCCACATTGGGTGCACGGTCGCCATGGCTGGGAAATGCGTCAAGGTGGCTGGGACCGTAACCACGGTCACCCCAAGAACCGCATCCACGGCTGCCCTCCCGGCCGCCGGTGCTGAAGTAGTCAAGACAGGCCAGCCAAGCGCTGGCCTGTTTTTTTGGCCGCGGGCGACTTACGCCACCAGCGGCATCAGCAACCTGCGTGTCGCCAACTCTTGGCGGAAAACCTCAAACGCCTGCACCACCGAATCCGCACCGCGCGCCGTGTTCTGCAAGCGGATGCCCTCCACCTGCTGGATGCCCACGGTAGCAAACACATAGCGCAAATACGGCATCAGGAAATCCGTCTGCGCGTGGGCACCGTCAAAATTGCCGCCCGATGCCGACACCACCAGCACCGAGCGATCCGCCAGCACGCCCACCTTGCCTGTCGGCGTACGGCGGAACGTGCGCTCGGGCCGCACCACCAGGTCGATCCACGCCTTCAGTATCGACGGCACGGTGTAGTTGTGCACAGGCGTGGAGATCAACACAGCATCCGCCGCCTCCAGTTCACCGATCAACGTCTCGGACAGCGCCAGTTCCGCATGGTGTGCGTGGGTGCGATCGGCGTCGGGCATCAGGCTGGCCTCGACGAAGGCGGCATCGGGATGCGGCAGCGGCGTTGCCGCAAGATCGCGCTCGATGATGCGCAAGCCAGCGTTGGCCTCCGCCAGTTGATCGAGCATCAGCTGCGCAGCACGCCGGCTGTGCGATCGGCTCTCTCGCGGGCTCACGGCCACATGCAGCAGCGTCGTCATGCGGCGCCTCTTGCCGGCGTGTTGAACCCGAAACGCAGTGCACCAGCCAGCAGGCCATTGCGGTAGTAGAAGCGGTGACCAAGCACGTTGGACAAGGGCGTGTCGAGCACCAGCCGCGCGCATCCCAGGCGCTGTGCCGTGTCCTTCAGATGATCCATCAACACGTTGCCCAAACCGCTGCTGCGCAGGTTGGCGTCGGTCACCAGATCGTCGACGTACAGGAAGGGGCCGTAGACGAGGTTCTCCTGCAAGCGATAACCCGCCAGAGCGACAGGCATGCCGTCACGCCAGACCGCGATGAGGCGATAGCCGTCCTCGACCTGCCGGCGCCAGCGCGCGACCAGCTCATCGGCGTCGGCCAGATGCGGCCGCAGCTGATGCATGACGGGAAAGCACGCACGCAGCGCGGCTTCGTCTTCAACGGGGCGGATGGTGTCCATGGTCATGCCTCCTGCGATGCATCCGGGGTAGTTGCGGGCACCGGCGGCGCAAAGCGCAACGACACGGCAATGCGGTTCCACGCCTGGATATTGGCGATGGCGGCTGTCAGGAATGCCACTTCGGTCTTGGAGAAATGCTCGCGCACGGCATCGTACGCGTGGTCCTCCACACCGTGATCGACCGGGCGCGCCAAAGCCGTCAACGCTTCCGTCCAGGCCAGCGCAGCGCGCTCGCGCGGGGTGAACACCGCCGGCGTGTCGCGCCACACGGCCACCAAGTCCAGCTTGGAAGATGCCACCCCAAGCTTGCGCGACAGGTTCAGGTGGAACTGCACGCAAAATGCGCAGCCGTTGATTTGTGAAGCGCGCACCTTGATGAGCTCGGTCAGCGGCTTTTCCAGCCCGGAGGCGTCCACCGCCTTGCTCAATGCTTGCAATGCGGCCGGCACACCAACGGCGGTGGCGACGAATTCTGTGTAGTCCATGCGAGGCGAGAGATCGTGCATGTAGGGCTCCTGTTTTGTGCGCTGTCTGTGACGAAGTTGTCGGAGTGGTAATATCAGTGCACGAACATCATATTCGAACTCTTACATTATGAGCAAGCGCGCCCCTACCACCAACGCGGGCAACACGTTGGACACACCCTTCATTCCCGAGCCCGGTCAGGGCAAACGCGGTGAAGAGGGCTATCTTGGCTACCTGCTGCGCCAGGCCAGCGCGGCACACCGCCTGCGCATGGAGCGCGCCATGACGGACGTGGGTGTCACGTTGCCGCAGTTCCTGGTGCTGACCATGATCCGCGCCTACCCCGGCGTCTCGAACGCCGACCTCGCCCGCTTGGCCATGCTGACTCCGCAAACCGTGAGCGTGATCGTCGCCAACCTGGAGCGCAGCGGCGCCATCACGCGCCGGCCGCATGCCGTGCACGGCCGCATCCAGCACATCGACGTGACGCCAGAAGGCGCAGCCCTGCTGGCCGCCTGCCGGAAGCGATCCGGCGGCATTGAACAGGAACTGCTCGAAGGCTTCACGCCCGAAGAAGAACAGGTCGTGCGGCGCTGGCTGGTGCACGCGGCCATGGTGGGCAGCGACAAAGCGGCAACCTAACGCCCTGCCTCTCAAACTTTTTTCGCCCTCATCCTTGACTTCAGGACGGTCGTCACTATCATTCGATGTATCTTAAGATATATCGAATGATGTTCAGCAGGAGCGTGACGATGCACGGATGGTTTGGACGCCACCACAAAATGTGGATGGAAAAGCATTTCATGATGATGGGCCGGCACGGCCACGGCCGCGGTGGTTTTGGCCGTGGGATGGGCGGTGTGGGTGGTTTTGGCGGCCCGGGCGGCTACGGCGAGGGCGATGACGACGGCGGCAGCCCCTGGCGCGGCCGGCGACTCAGCTCGGCCGACCTGCAGCTCGTGCTGCTGGCGCTGCTCAAAGGCAGCCCGCGTCACGGCTATGAGCTCATCAAGGCCGTAGAAGAACACTCGCTGGGTTTCTACACACCGAGCCCTGGCATGGTCTACCCGGCGCTGTCGTATCTGGAAGATCACGGCTTCGCCTCCGTCACGGCCGAGGGCAACAAAAAGCGCTACGGCATCACGCCCGAAGGCGAGGCTTGGCTGGCCGAACGCCAGCACAGCGCAGACGCCATCCTCGCGCAACTGCGCGCCATGGGTGAACGCGTCAAACGCATGAACGAAGCCATGGCCTTCGACCGCGAAACCGACGGCTCGGCTGAATGGGCCGACACCGGCAACGACCCGCTGCGCACCGCACGCTGGCGCCTGAAGTTCGCCATCATGGAAAAACGCTTCGCCTCGCGCGAAGAGCAACAACGCGTGGCAGACATCCTGCTACGCGCCCTCAAGGAAATCACCGGGGAACGTTGAGCCGTGCAGCCTTGATCCGGGGTGGCCTACCGCCACCTGGATAACACCTGCGCAGCCATGTCTCCCTGCCTTTCCGCAGCCCAACTATGTTCGCCTTCTACCGCACACAAGGTCTCATGTCGCAGCTGCTTAGCCCTCTCAAACCCGCCACGCGCCGTGTGCGCGTGCACGCCATCCACACGCTGTCGCCGCGTATGCGCCGTGTGGTTTTTACCGGTGTCTCGCCGACCGACCTTGCCGATCTGGCCGACATGTCGCCGGGCGCCGCAATCAAACTGATGTTTCCACTCAAGGCAAACGGCGCCGCCGATCGCACACTGGGCCGCGCCTACACCATCCGCCGCTACCACGCCGAGCGTGCCGAGCTGGAGGTTGACTTTGTCGTGCACGACGAGACACCCACCGCGCAACACGGCCCCGCCGCGCGTTGGCTGGAGCACGCCGCCCCGGGCGATGAAGTGGAGTTTGCCGGCCCCAAACGCGGCTTCCAGGCGGATCCCGCTGCACCGTGGACGTTGCTGGTGGGGGATGAAACCGCGCTGCCGGCCATCTTCGCCATTCTGGAGAGCCTGCCGGAGCGCACGCCCGTACATGCCTTTATCGCCATCAGCGATGCCCGGGCGCGACTGCCACTCGAAGGTGCATTTGCAGGCCACCCGCGCAGTCACGACATCCACTGGATCGAAGCGGACACGGCACACGCAGGCGCCATGGTGGTGGGTGCGCTGAGCGCGCAGACGCTGCCGACAGGCACACCGCAAGTCTTTCTGGCGGGCGAAGCGTCACTGCTCAAACAGGTGCGCACGCTGCTCGAAGACACCTGGGCGGTACCGCGTGACGCCATCGATGCCAAAGGCTACTGGACAGCCGGACTCACGCGCGAGCAACGCAAGGCGCAAGAGCGCCGCTAAACCCACCTGACGTTTTCGGGGGCCGGTGCGTTCACGCCGCGCCGCGCACCCAGTCACTCAGTACGCGCTGCCCATACAGCAGCGCGGCATCCATCGCTTCACGCGGTGAGCCGAACGTGCAACTCGGCAGCACGGGCTGCGAGCCCCTCAGCGACTGCCCCTCCGCGCTACGGAAAACCACGTCGATACGGGCCTCCCAACCACGCTCGCCCACCGGGATCACGCGAGGGACGATCTCCACGTCTCCACAGATCTTGACCACCGTGTTCCTCCCTCTTCGGCAGATGCGCCCGTTGCCTTCGATTTAGCAATGGCTATGCCCACGCCTGCCCGTTCTGGGCGACTGGAGGAACCACTCGCCGATTTGATCTGGATCAAGTCGCGTCACATTTCAGCCTTCTTCGCCCTTTAGCACCGCGCCAGGCGTGCCGTTGCAAAGGAGGACTCCCGCCCATTCCTGCTGATTTCCGCTTACCTGCGCGCCCATAAGGCGCGGCACATCATGCGCACGAACCTCCCGGTCACCCAAGCCGAAACCGCACTCGCCCCCACCGATTACCTCATCTCCCGCACCGATCTCAAAGGCCGCATCGTCTTCGCCAACCCGGCGTTCGTGCGCGTGAGCGGCTACTCGCACGAAGAGCTGATGGGCGCGCCGCACAACCTCGTACGCCACCCCGACATGCCCGAGGCCGCCTTTGCGGACTTGTGGGCCACGCTGCAAGCCGGCAAGCCGTGGCGCGGCTTCGTCAAGAACCGCCGCAAGGACGGCGGCTTCTACTGGGTGCTCGCCAACGTCACGCCCGTGTTCCAGGGCAGCAACGTCGTCGGCTATACGTCCGTGCGCTCGATGGCCACGCCCTCGCAGATTGCACGCGCGCAACGCGCCTACGCCGCCATTAACGAAGGCGACACGTCGTACACCGTGCGCGCGGGACGCATCCTGCGCACAGGCTGGCGGCGCGCCGTCAATCTGTTCCAGCACGACAGCCTGCGCGTCAAGGTCATCGGGCTGCAAAGCCTGATTGCCGTGGCCATCCTGATCGGCACGGTGTGGGCGCACATCGCATTGGAAGCAGCGGACCTGCACGACAAAACGTGGCTGGTACTCAGCCGAGACTGGCTGTGGCTGACCGGTGTGGGCTGCGCGGGGTTGGCGACGATGTCAGGCGTGCTGCTGGCGCGCACGCTGATCCGCCCGCTGGAAGAAGCGGCCACGCTGGCCACGCGCCTGGCCGCGGGTGACCTGACCACGGCCGTGGAAGTCCGCTCCAACGACGAGCTGGGCGAAGTGATGCGCGCCATGGGCACCATGCGCGCGAGCCTGTCGTCCATCGTGCGCGACATCCAGGATGGCGCCACCAACGTCGCGCACAGCACGCTGCAGATTTCCGCCGGCAACCATGACCTGTCGGCCCGCACCGAGCAGCAGGCCGCCGCGCTGGAAGAAACCGCGTCAAGCATGGAAGAGCTCACGTCCATGGTTGCGCAGAATGCCGATCACGCGCGCGAAGCCAGCACACTGGCCGAACAGGCATCCCACATCGCAGCCGACGGCGGGCAAGTCGTGCAGCGCGTCGTGCAGACCATGGACGCCATCCGCGCTGACAGCCAGCGCGTGACCGAGATCATCGCCACCATCGAAAGCATCGCCTTCCAGACCAACATCCTCGCGCTCAACGCCGCGGTGGAAGCCGCCCGTGCCGGCGAAGAAGGCCGCGGCTTTGCCGTCGTGGCCGGTGAGGTGCGCAGCCTCGCGCAACGCAGCGCGCAGGCTGCTGCCCAGAGCAAGGAGATCATTCGCGCGTCGGATCAATCCGTGCGCGATGGCGTGGCGCTGGTGCACCAGGCCGGCGCCACCATGACGCAGATCGTGCAGTCCGTGCAGACCGTCACGCAGCTCATGTCGGAAATCTCGGCCAGCTCGCGCGAGCAAAGCAGCGGCATTGCGCAGATCAACGCCTCGGTCTCACAGCTCGATGGGGTGACGCAGCAGAACGCCACGCTGGTGGAAGAAGCCGCAGCAGCAGCCTCGGTGCTGGCGCGGCAGTCGGAAGATCTGAAGCACGCGGTGGCGGTGTTCCGCGCGTGACAGCAGGGCAGGCGCACCTTGCGTGCACCTGCCCCAGGCCCTAGATGGTAAAGCGCCCGTCGCGTTCCAGCAGCGCGGCCACGGCATCGGGCAGCAGTGGCTCGCTGAAGTAGTAACCCTGCAGCACGTCGCACTGGTGCGATGTGAGGAATACGGCCTGCGCAGCGTCTTCCACCCCTTCCGCGCACACCTTCACGCCCAGGTTGTGGGCCAGCACCACCACCGTCGTACAGATGGCGGCGTCATTGGAGTCGCGGTCAATGTCCTTGACGAAGGCGCGGTCGATCTTGATGAGGTCGATCGGCAGGCGCTTCAGATACGCCAGGCTCGAATACCCCGTACCGAAATCATCAATGGCGATACGCACGCCAAGCTGACGGATGGCGGTCAGGTCTTCGATGGTGCGCTCGGTACCTTCCATCAGCATCGACTCGGTCACTTCCAGCTCCAGGAAGCCCGAGCCGAGGCCGTATTGGCGCTGCAGCTTGAGCAGCGTCGGCAGCACGGTGCCGCGCTTGAACTGCAGCGGCGACACGTTCACGGCAATCGTCAGGTCGTCGGCCAAGCCGCGCGCATGCCAATCCGCGCGCTGCTGCGCTGCCTCGGCCAGCACCCAGTTGCCGATATCGACAATCAGCCCACTCTCTTCGGCCACCGGAATGAACGCTGCCGGCGGCAACAGTCCGCGCGTCGGGTGAATCCAGCGGATCAGTGCTTCCAGCCCGCACACGCGGCCGGTCTGGGTGTCGATCTGCGGTTGATACAGCAGGCGGAACTGGCCCTGCTCCAGCGCGGCCCGGATCTGGTGCTCCAGGTTCAACCGGTACGACACGCCGATGTCCATCTCGGGCGCGAAGAACTCCAGCCGGTTGCGGCCGTTCTGCTTGGCGTAGTACATCGCCATCTCGGCATGACGGATGAGTGTGTCGGCATCCGAGCCGTGTGTGGGGTACTCCGCCACGCCAATGCTCGCCGTCACGAACACTTCATGTCCTTCCACGCGGATGGCCTCGGCAAAGAGATCGAAGCCGAAATCGACGCCGTGCGAGCCGGCATGGGAGATGACCAGCGCAAACACGTCGCCGCCAAAGCGCGCCACAGTATCCACCGTATCGGCCGCGTCACGCAGGCGCTCGGCCACACGGCGCAGCACCTCGTCGCCCAGCAGATGCCCCAGGCTGTCGTTGATGACCTTGAAGCGGTCGATATTGACCAGCGCCACATAGAAGCGGCTGCGCTGGCGCGCGGCCATCTCCACCGACTGCTGCACACGGTCGGCCAGCAGCGTGCGATTGGGCAGACCGGTGAGCGGGTCGACCGTGGCGTGCTGCGCCAGGCGCGCGCGCGTCATCTCCTGCTCGGTCACATCGTCCTGGATGCCGACGTAGTGCGTGACCGCGCCCTTGGCATCGCGTACAGGCGAAAGCAGAAAGTTGTTCAGGAACGGGTGGCCATCCTTGCGGAAATTGCGCAGCAGTACGCGAATCTCACTGGCATCCCGCAGGGCGGTGCGCACTTCGTTCAGCGCCGGCTGCCCCGGCTCGGAGGAATGCAGGAAGCGGCAGTTGCGGCCCAGCACCTCATCGGCGCGGTAGCCGGTCATGCGCTCGAAGCCGGGGTTCACGTAGACCAGCGGCATGTCGGGCTGCTGCGCATCGGCCACGGCAATGCCCGATGGCACGGACTCCACCACACGGCGCAGCAGGCGCAACTGTTCGTCGGACTCGCGGCGCTCGGTGATGTCCTGCATGGTGCCGAAGAGCGCCACGACCTCGTCACGCTCGTTGCGTTCGATGTTGCCGCGCGAGAGCACCCACCGATGCTCGCCATCGCGTCGGATCATCTCCAGTTCCAGCGAATAGGGCTCGCCTTCGGTCACGGCATGGCTGGCGGCTTCGCGCAGGCGGTTGAAGCTGTCGGCCGTGAAGAACTGCGATTGCTGCGCAAACGTGGGCGGCGCCCCCGCCGGCACACCGGTCAGCACGTACATGCCAGAAGACCACGTGGTGGAGTCCCGCAACACGTCCCAGCGCCAGCTGCCGAGTTGCGCGATCTGTTCGGCCACGCGCAGGTTGGCCTCGCTCGCGCGCAGTTCCTGCTCCATGGCCGAGCGCTGCGAGATATCGCTCACGCCACCGACCATGCGCACGGCCCGGCCATCATTGCCGCGATAGATGCTGGCGCGGATCTCTACCGTGCGCGTGGCGCGGTTGGCGTCGATGACACGGCACACGCTGTGCCAGCTACCCCGGTCTGAATGCAGCACCGCACGCAGCTGCTGGCCGAACGCATCCACATCGTCGGGATGCACGAACTGGTGGAAAGTCAGCGTGCGCGAGGTGCCGCCACCCATGCCGTCGTCCTCGCCGGGGCCCAGCAGCGCGTCGCTGCCCAGTAGCCGGTGCAGGCTGGCATTGGCCCAGGATTCTCCGGTGGCGATATCCCAGTCGAAAATCCAGTCGTTGGTGGCACGTGCCACACGTTGGAAACGCTCGGTCAGGCGATGGACAGTGGCGTCGTGCCGCTGGATGGCCGCGCGCATCTCGTTGAACGTGCGTTCGAGCAACGACAGCTCATCGCGCGTGGTGCCCTGCTCGACCACGCGCGCGGAGAAATCACCCGCAGCGTAGTGGCGCGCCGCATCCACCAGCGCATCGACGCGCGGCAGCACCAGCCGCCGCATCGCTATCTGAATCAGCGCCAGCAACAGCACGATCATCAACAGGATGGCACCGCCGCCGGCCAGCGCGATGTCACGCTGCTGGCGAATGATGTCGGTCGCGTCCACCCCTCGCACGATGCGCAGGCGCCCGGCGGCAGCATGCGGCACCACCATGGCGGCATAGGCACGCTTCACGCCATCGGTGTCGTCCACCAACATGGGGTCGCCCGGCTGCTGGCCAGCCATCGCCACGAGCGTTCCCTTTGCAATCGTGGGTGCCTGCCCGGGCGTCATCGTGGCGTTGATCGACAGCACGTTGCCGGACGCGTCGATCAGGTAGACCGGCGCACCCGGCATACCACCGGAGGCTGCCGCAATCAGGGCACTCTGCCGCACGGCCGCATAGGCCACGCCCCGGATGGCGCCGTCGACGGCCACCACCGGCCGCGCAGAAACGATCACGGCCTGGTTGGACGCCCTCCCAATGACGAAGGTCGACAGCGCCGGCTGACCGGTCGTCAGAACCTCGTGGACATATTCACGATCCGACACGTCGATACCGAGACTGGCCGGATCGGGCGTGCACACCAGCTTGCCGTGCGCGTCAATCACGCCGAGGTTGGAAAGCTCGTTCTGGTTATGGAAAACGCGGTTGACGAAGCGGCTGCATTCCTGCTGGTCCATGCGCAGGGCCGAATCGTCGGCCACCAGCACGGAGAGCAGCTCGTTGGCATTGGACAGCACCATCCCGACGCGCGCGGCGGCGGACTCGGTCTCGTGGGTCAGGCGCTGGGCAAGATGATCGTTGAGCCGGTCACGGTAGAGCGCCACGCCGGCAATCGCCACAACAATGGCCGGCAAGGCGGCCACCGCAGCCAGTGCAAGCAAACGGCCGCGCAGCGTGGTGGGAAAAAAAGCGTGCTTCGGCACTTGAATGACCGGTAGAGCCTTGGTGTGGAGAGCGGATGCACTCTGCGGCTGCACCTCAGTGACGGCACGACATGCGGCTCAGAGGCCGTACGCCAAGGCACACGATGCAGTTGCGGCATCGTGCCGGCTGACGGCTGACGCAGTGCGCAAGCATTTTGCTTGCAATTCCTATCGCACGCAACTTGTGGAAACTGTGTACGCAACTGTTGCAATCTAGGTAGCTTTGTTGACGTTTCGGGGTTTCCACGGGGCCGACTCGCTCTAAAATCCGGCCACATGCCAAATACGCCCGAATTTCGCCCCGTAGGCACCGCCCCACGCCGCCTGTTGTTCCGCCTACTGCCGGGCGTGGTGTTTGCCGCGCTGGTACCGTTTGCGGGGTTGATTGCGGTGGCCGTCTCCACGGTGTACGACGACACCCGGCAGGAGATCGACAGCCGCCTGGACCAGGCAATATCGCAGGCGGCCCGCCCGATCGACGCGCGGCTGGCCAGCATCATCGACCGCCTCTCCGCCGCCACCGAGGGCGCCAGCAACCTGCACAAGCCTGCCGACGGCCAAGCCTGGCTCGACACGCATGCCGACTTGCGCGGCGCTTTCGACAACGTACTGGTGGTCGGTGCCGACGGCACCCTCCTGGCCGACGCACCGGCGCTGCCTGAACGGCGCGGCGACAACATGGCCGACCCCCCCATCTTCCAGACCGTGCGCGACACGCGCCGGCTCTACATGCCGGAGCCGTTCCTGGCACCGTCGGGCCAACGCCCGGTGGCCTCATTTGCGGCGCCGCTGCACGGCAATGACGGCAGCTTTGCGGGGCTGGTGATCGGCTCGATCGAGCTGTCGCGCAATCCAATGCTCGCCGACTTGGAAGCCGTCCGGATGGGACGCACCGGGCGCCTGGTGGTGGTGTCGGAAGGGGGCAAATACATTGTTGCGCCGGATCGCTCGCGCCTGCTGCAGCAAGCACCGGATCTGGCCGCCCTGCCCACTTCGGCGCGCGCGCTCGCGCAGGGCTGGAGCCAGGGCGCTGAATTCACCCCGCCGGGGCAGGCTCCCGTCATCGTCGGCTATCGCCGGCTGAGTGCCGTGCCCTGGAGCGTGGGCGTCTGGTGGCCGGTGCAGGAAGCCTACGCGGGCGCGGCACGTACGGCGCGCACGCTCATCGCGGCCGGCATTGCCTTCGGCGCCGTCTGCCTGCTGTTTGCCTGGTTCTGGATCGAGCGCGCGGTCAGCCCGCTGGAGCGCCTACGCCATGAGGTGGAAGGCGGCCTGCCGATCCACCCGGTCACGCCCACTTCCGGCCGCCCACCCTTGCACGATGCCCACCCGCCCGGCCCGCTCACCCGCCTGGGCGAGCTGGCAGACCCGCAGGTCTCCACGTTTGACCCGACCACCGAGGTCGGTGCGCTGGCCGTGCGTGTCGGCCACCTCGCCAAGTATTGGGAACAGGCACTGGAGATCAGCGAGCAGGACGTCGCCTTCTTCCGCGCATTGGCCGAGCAGGCCCCGGTCGGGCTGGCGTTTCTGGATCGCGCGCTGGCGGTGCCGTTTGCCAACGTGCGTTTCGAACGGCTGCTGGGCGCGAGTGCGCAGGCCATCAGCCTGGCATTGCAGGCCAAGGAGGGCGACCCGGTTCCACCTGCCGCGCGGGCCGTGGCCACCGCGCTTGCCCATCTGCCGCGCGCACCGCTGGCACTGGCGGATCAGCCGGTGGTGATTGCCACGGGGCAAGGTGCCGCTATTGGCGCGGTGCTGCTGACGGCGCGGCCCATCGGTGGCGCCGGTGCGCCGCTGGCCGGGTGGATCGTCGCCGTGGTCGACAGCACGCGCGAGCAACGCGCGAAGGAGGCGCTCGAACAGGAGGTCCGCGCCGCGCTGCTGGTGCTCGATGCCATTCAGGAGCCGCTGCTCACGATCGACGGCGATGGCATCGTCACCCACGCCAGCCGCGCCATTGAAACGCTCGTTGGCACACACCCCGCGCGCGCGGTCGGCCAATCGATCAACCGCCTGCTGCACCTGGTGGAGCACGACAGCGGCAGACGCGTCATCCCCACGCAGTTGTTGCGCTCGGGCGGCAGGCTCTCGGGCAACCTGCGGCTGGAACGCGCCGACGGGCGCCGGCACGATGTGGAGTTGTCATGGGGCCCGCTGCCAGGCACATCGGGCAGCGGCGTCCTGGTGCTGCGCGATGTGTCGGCCACGCGAGAGACCGTGCAACGTATCGCCTGGGATGCCACGCACGACGTGCTGACCGGGCTGCTGAACCGCCGCGGCTTTGATGCGACCTTGCGCGCGCAGGTCGAAGCGCATCGTGGCGGCAACCCAGTCACGCGTGCGCCGCTGGCCCTCATCATGATCGACCTGGATGGCTTCAAGACCATCAACGACCGCTATGGCCATGCCGCCGGCGACGACGTGCTGCGCGGCGTGGCCGAGCTGATCGTGCAGAACACCCGCACGCAAGACTACGTGGCCCGCCTGGGCGGCGACGAGTTCGCGGTCATCCTGCCCAACTGCGACATGCAGGCTGCCGTTACGTTTGCCGACCGCATCCGCGCGGCGCTGGCCCGTCAGCCACTGCTGGCCGCCGGTGCACGGGCAGAGATTGCGCTTTCGCAGGGGGTGGTTGAATTGCATGCAGACGATGCCGACGTGAGCACCTTCCTGGCACGTGCGGACGCCGCTTGCTACCGCGCCAAGAACGAAGGCCGCGGCGCGATCGCCAGCGACTGAATACCCTACACTCGGCAGGCACCAAAGAAAAAACCACCGGATAGCGGTATCCGGTGGCTTCAAGAATACGCTTTGAACGGGGAAGTTCAGCGCACTTGAAGGATAGGCAATGACCCCCGCCCGGCCAATACCCAGGATAGGGTAATTTGGCAAAAACCCAGTACCAGTAGCGGTTTTACGCGCACCCTGCCTTTTTGTGCCTTCGGCGCAACGCCCCTCCCCCGCGTGAATCCCTCGTCCAAAATAACCATCGCGGCGACCCGGTGCCGCAGCCCCTCACGCTTGATGTTGCGATATAATGAAAACGATTCGCATTTACGTAGTAATCAACGCACTCAGCAAGTGAGCGACTAGGCACGATGCGGCTTTCCGAGCTTTCCCGCCGGGCGACGGCGGTGGTGGATCACGTTGAAGACCGTGAGCCCGCCGATCCCATCAGCCAACGCCTGCGCGAACTCGGGTTCGTCACGGGCGAAGTGGTGCGCGTGGTGGCCGTAGGCCCGTTCGGCGGTGATCCGCTGGTCGTGCAGGTCGGCTTTACGCGCTTTGCGCTGCGCCGTCAGGAGGCTGCCCGTGTTCGCCTGCGCGCTGAAGCGGCCAAGCAACCCGCCGCTGAGGCGATTGCCGCCACCGAGGCGGCCCCGCCCGCGCAGGTACGCGAGGCGGCGTAGCCCGTCGCCCGCCGCCGACACTTTCCGGCCCCGCTTATCCGGTCTTCATGCAGATGCACGCCTCTCCCGCCTCCTCTTCCTCGCCAGCATTGCGCGTTGCCCTGGTCGGCAACCCCAATTGCGGCAAAACCGCGTTGTTCAACCTGCTGACCGGCAGCCGCCAGAAGGTGGCCAACTATGCGGGTGTGACGGTCGAGCGCAAGGAAGGCCGCTTCACCGCGCCGTCGGGCCGGCACGTACAGATCCTGGACCTGCCCGGCGCCTACAGCCTGGTCGCCACCAGCCCCGACGAAGCCATCACGCGCGATATCTGCCTAGGCACGTTCCGTGGCGAACCGCGCCCCGACATGCTCATCTGCGTGGTGGACGCCACCAACCTGCGTCTGCACCTGCGCTTCGTGCTTGAGTTGCAGCGACTGGGCCTGCCGATGGTGCTGGCATTGAACATGGTGGATGCTGCCGAACGGCGCGGCATCCGCATCGACCGCGCCAAGCTGGAAGCCGCGCTGGGCATGCCCGTGGTGCAGACCGTGGCCATCAAGCGCAATGGCGCGGCAGAGCTTGTCGCCCATATCGATCACGGGCAACTGCCGGCCGTTCCGGTGGGGCTGCCCGCCGACGCCGACCCGCATACTGAGGTCAAACGCCTGCTCGACGCTGCCGTCACCATGCCGCGCAGCACCGCCGAGTTGGATGACCGGCTCGACCGCATCGTGCTGCATCCGGTGCTGGGCCTGCTGCTGCTGGCCGTGCTGATGTTCTTCATGTTCCAAGCGGTGTTCTCCTGGGCGCAGCCGCTCATGGACGGTATTCAGGGTGCCGTGGAAGCCGTGGGCGTGTGGGTCGGCACGGTCATGCCCGACGGCATGCTCAAGAGTCTGCTGGTCAACGGCATCATCGCCGGCACGGGCAGCGTGCTGGTGTTCCTGCCGCAGATCCTGATCCTGTTCCTCTTCATCCTCTCGCTGGAAGAGTCTGGCTACCTGCCACGCGCGGCCTTCCTGCTTGACCGGCTGATGGCGGGCGCCGGATTGTCGGGGCGCTCGTTCATCCCACTGCTCTCCAGCTTTGCCTGCGCGATTCCCGGCGTGATGGCCACGCGCACGATTCAGGACCCGCGCGACCGGCTGGTGACGATTCTTGTGGCACCGCTGATGACGTGTTCGGCACGGCTGCCGGTGTATGCACTGCTGATTGGCGCGTTCATTCCGGTGCGTCAGGTGTGGGGCGTGTTCAACCTGCAGGGGCTGGTGCTGTTCGGGCTGTACATGGCCGGCATCGTGTCGGCGCTGGTCGTGGCCTACGTGCTCAAGTACCTCAAGCGCGATCGCAACGAGCACCCGCTCATTCTCGAACTGCCATCGTATCGACTGCCCAGCGTGCGTAACCTCATCGTTGGCCTGGTCGAGCGCGCGCGTATCTTCCTGCGCCGCATCGGCACGGTCATCCTGAAGATGATGGTGGTGCTGTGGTTCTTGTCGACGTTCCCGTCGCCGCCCGCCAACGCCACCCTGCCGGCCATCGATTACAGCTTTGCCGGCATGATCGGCCGGGCGCTGGAAGTCGTGTTCGCGCCGATCGGCTTCACGTGGCAGATGTGTGTTGCGCTGATTCCTGGCATGGCCGCGCGCGAAGTGGCCGTGGGTGCGCTGGCAACGGTGTACTCGCTGTCGGCCACGCATGAGGATGCGGCTGCGCAGCTGGCGCCGATCATTGCTCAGCAATGGTCGCTGGCCACGGCGCTGGCCTTCCTGGCGTGGTACGTGTATGCGCCGCAATGCATCTCGACGCTGGCCACCATCCGCCGCGAAACCAACTCGTGGAAGGTCATGGCAGCCACCGCGGGTTATCTGTTTGCGCTGGCCTACCTGGCCGCCTTTGCAACCTACCAGATCGCACGGGTGCTGACATGAGCGTGTACCACGTTGTCGAAACCGGCGTTGTTGCTACGGTCGTGGCGCTGAGCGCGCTGTCGATTACCGGCCGCTATGCACCGGTCATGCGTGCGCGCACGATGGCGCGTGTGGCAGGCTGGTGTGATCGGCCATCGCGACCGGACTGGATGCGTGCTTTCGGGCAACGCTTGCTTGCGCCGGGAGCATCGCCGTCATGCCACTCCGATGCGCTCTCGGGCAGCGCATGCGGCAGTGGTTGCAGCGGCTGTGCATCGGGCGAATCGTCATCCGCTGCCGCGGTTGAGCAACCCATCCATTTCGTGCGCCGCAAATAACGGCCGACGCAACATCACAACACCAACGGGCTCGCATCATGCGGGCCCGTTTTATTTTTGTGGAACGCAGGCGTAGACTGGTCCAAACCTGAACGGGGGACGCGTCATGACCGAAGAACTGCTGGTCCAGTTGATTGCGGAAGTCGAGAAGGAAGACCCGGTGGATTTCGCCAACCTGCCCTTCGACGAGCAGATGCTGCGCGACCTGGTCTGCAAGCTGGTCTCGCGCCAGCTCACGCAAATGGAAGATGCCCACTTCAGCCAGGACGAGGTGATCGTCTCACTCACGGCGAGCATCGCTAAACTGGTGCTGGAAAATCTCGTGCTGAATGCGCGCCTGCTGGCACAGCAGGGACACGGCGAAAGCGCCCGCGCACTCCTCGAGCGCATCGCCCGACAGGCGAAGGGCTGACGACGCCCACACCTGAGCGTTACGACACGACGTTGTACTGGGTGCGCGCCCGCGTCAGCAGACGCTTGGCGACCGAGAGGCCGCGAATGGCGGCCGCGTCGTCATCGCTTGGGAAATCGAATTCGGCGCTCCAGTTGCAGCCGGTGTGATCGGGCCGGTGAATGCACATGGTGCGCAACTCGCAGTTGGCGCATTCCGGATGCTGCTGAACACAGCGGGCCAGCAGGGTCTTGAGTTCATCTTCGGACTTCAGACGGCGTTGCATCGGCATCTCCTGGGTAACACGATGTGTTGGAACCCACGGCAGCGGATGAGTTTCGCCACGATCCCGCCGATGATGTTTCCAGGCGTTACGGGATCACATCAATGTGAAGCGCGCTCCGAAGCCAACGGCGCACCTGCTTTGGCCTGGCATGCAGGGCACACGCCATACAGCGCCAGCGCGTGATCGCGCAGCACAAAGCCGCGCTCACTTGCCACACGCTCCTGACGGGCCTCGATGGCATCGTCGTGAAACTCTTCCACGCGGCCGCACGACATGCAGATCAGGTGATCGTGATGCGCACCCTCGTTGATCTCATACACCGCATGGCCGGCCTCGAATGTATGACGCAGCAGCACGCTGGCATCCACCAGTTGGTTGAGCACGCGGTAGACCGTCGAGATGCCGACGTCGAGGTCCGACGTCAGTAGCTGACGATAGACGTCTTCCGCACTCAGGTGACGGCCGTGGTCCGTGCCGGCAGCAAGGATTTCCAGAATCTTGACGCGCGGTGACGTGGCTTTGAGCCCAGCACGGCGCAGGTCGGTCGAGTTTGGCATGGCGTTCGGGGGCGTAAGGCAAGGAGGTCAGCGTAGACAGCGCAGCAGGGCCGGAAGCGGCGTCGCAATCGTGCAGACGGGGGTTCCGAAAAAAGACGGCATGGCTGGCGGCCCGGGAAAGTCGCAGTCGGGAAAGCGGGGTCTGAGTGCTTTCCCGACTGTCGGGCGGCTTGCTACTGCCAAACGCTCTGTGTGTCAGAGCGGTCCCCACAAAAGATCGGTTGCTGGGGCGCTAGGCATTCAACGGCCGGCACACTCACAGCGGAATTCGGTTCGACAGGTTGCGCTTGGTGGCTTGTCCATCGGCTGCAGCGCTGTCGATGGACAAACTATAAATGCGAATGATTCGCATTACAAGGACTTTTTTGAAAGTCGCCGAAAACCCTTGGGGAGGACGGGCTGAAAAACGGGCTAGAGGCGCCCGATAGCCTGCGCATAGCCGGCTGGCGCAAAGCGTAGCGTCGTGGCCACGGAGACGATCACGATGGCGATCAGCATCAGCCATGGCACCTGGAATCCGCCGGTCGCTTCGCGCAGCAAGCCCACTGCGTAGGGAATGATCCCTGTGATGATGAAACCAATGCCCTGCACGAATGCCGCCAGATAGCCTGCGGCGCGTGCATCAGACAGATGGTCCAGCGTAAGCGTCAGGCACAGCGAGAACATGGAGCCCAGGCCGCAGCCGATCAGCGCGACCCAGAGCAGCGTCCCGCTTTGCGGAGCGAGCAGCAGACCAGTCATGCCCATCAACTGCGCCAGCAACATGGCCGCCAGCCACGGGCGGCGATCCGGTTGCCGCCGCGCGAGCAACGGCGCCCCGAACGCCCCGATCACCTGGAAGATCGTCATCACGCCGATGAGGCCGCCGGCATCCTGCGCGCTCCAGCCGAGTTGGCGATAGAACATCGGCAGCCACGCAATCATGCTGGTGTAGCCAGCGTTGGTTGCCCCAAAGTAGAACGCCAGCAGCCACGCGCGCCGATTGCCGAAAAAGTTGATCACGGGCCCGTGCTGCGTGGTTGGCAGTGCCTCGCGCGGGCGGGCAGTCACCCACAACACCAGCGCGGCCAGCGCTGGCAACACCCAGATGCCAAGGCCCTCGTGCCAGTCGGCTACGTGTGCAATGCGCGGGCTGAGCGTGGCCGCCACGCCACCGCCCGCCATGAGCGACGCGGAATACAAACCCAGCGTGAACGGCACACGCTGCGGAAACCAACGCTTGATGATGCCTGGCGCCAAGCCCTGGATGATCGCAACACCCGTGCCGGCCAGCGCGGCGCTGGCAATCAGTGCGGCGCCGTGCTCGGCCCACAACCGCCACAAGCACGCTCCTGCAATTGCCAACAGGCTGCACACGACGCCGCGGTGCTCGGCCATCCAACGCGCCAGCCACGGAATGAACAACGCGATGCTGCCCATGCACAGCACCGGAATCACGGTCAGCATCGACACACCCTGCAGGCCGAGGCCCGTGTCTGCGCGAATCTCCGCCAGCAGCGGGCCGATCGTCGTGAGGATGGGGCGCAAGTTCAGGCCGAGCGCAATCACGACCAGCACGCCGATCCAGCCGGCATCGGCGCGCGCAGGCGTTGCAGTGGATGCAGCCGATGCAGCGTGCTGAGCAGTTGCCTCGGTCACGATTGGTGTGCCTGCCACGCTTCGTACAAGCCCTGCTCGCCCGTCGGCCGCAGTGCACTCATCTGCAGAGCGCGCGCTTGTGGCTCACGCTTGAGCTCCTCGTAGATGGCGGCGGTGGACATACCGAACGGCTCGCCGTCTTCGTTCGAATACGCAAAGTACGCGGCGCGGATGCCGCAACGATGCATGGCGGCAAAGCACATCGGGCACGGATGGCCGCTGGCATACATGACGGCGCCGCGCATGTCCGGTGTGGCCAGCGCGTGGCTGGCCTGACGGATGGCCTGCATCTCGGCATGGGCGGTGGGGTCGTTGGTGGCATGCACCTCGTTGACGGCACGGGCGACGATCTTGCCGTCGCGCACCAGCACGGCACCAAACGGCGCGCCGCCGGCGTTGATGTTGGCACGGGCCAGCTCAACCGCCTCGCGCATGTACTGTTCATCGGACATCGTGATCTCCTGAATCTCTTGGAAAAGGGGAGTTAGCGGGCGCCGGCAGCGACGAGCATGTCGGCAATCGCCTTCTGGCCGCGCTCACGCGCATGCTGCAGCGGCGTCACGCCCATGCTGTCGGCAAGATTGACGTCAGCACCGTGGTCGATCAGCAGACGGACAATCTGCTGGTGGCGCGGCCCGCCGTCGCTCAGCAGGATGGCTTCGAGCAGCCCTGTCCAGCCGAGGTTGTTGACGTGGTTCACGTCGACACCGGCGTCGATCAGCGCCTTGACGACCGCCACGTGGCCACGCTCGCAGGCCGGGATCAAGGCTGTGCCGCCGTAGCGGTTGGTGCTCTTGAGGTTGGCGCCATGGCTGAGCGTCATGCGCAAGATGTCCAAGCGCCCTTCTGCACCGGCCAGCAGATAGGCGCTGTCCAGGCGCTTGTTCTGGGCGTTGACATCGGCGCCGGCATCAATCAGTGCACGGGCGGTATCAACGTGATTGCCTTGCGTGGCGAGCAGCAATGGCGTGTTGTCGCCGCCATCACGCACATCCACGGGCACGCCCTGCTTGAGTTGCTCGGCCACCTTTGCTGTCTCGCCCTTGGCTGCAGCATTGAGCAGCCACGCCGGCTCACCGGCTGCAACGCACCCCGTTGTCGCACCTGCTGTAACACCAGCGGCACACATCGTCACCATCCAGCGCTTCCAGACACACAACGCCATCTCGGCTCCCTCCTGGCAATCGGAATAACCGGCCGATTATGGTTGCGCGCTGATGTATGTTCAAATTAAATGATTGAATGCACATCAGTGGATTACCAAATGATTGATCTGATCTTGCTGCGCAGCTTCGTCACGGTGGTCGACACCGGCAACTTCACACGGGCGGCGGAGCACCTGCACCTCACGCAATCGACGGTGAGCCAACAGATCCTGCGGCTGGAGCAGCAACTGAACTGCCGCCTGCTCGATCGCAGCCAGCGGCAGGTGCTGCCCACCGAAGAAGGCGACCGCCTGCTCGGCTATGCGCGCCGGCTGCTACGCCTGGCTGGTGAGGCCAGCGAGGCGCTCAGCCCGGAACACACCGAGGGTGTGCTGCGCCTGGGCGTGCCGGAAGATCTCGGCAGCGGCGCGTTGATGCCGCTCATCGCCAGCTTTGCGCGCGAGCGCCCGCGCCTGCGACTGGAAGTGGAAAGCGGCCTCTCCCACCACCTCTTGCGGCTGTACCGCAATGGCGATCTGGACATGCTGCTGGTCAAGCAATGGGGCACCGACAGCGACTGCCATGCGCGCTGGGCGGAACCGGTTTGCTGGATCGACAGTGCCGAGCGGCCACATACGCTGCCGCTCGGGCCCACGCAGTCCGCGCTGCCGCTGGTGGTGTTTCCGGTGGGCGCGCTGTATCGGCAGGAGATGCTGCACGCGCTGGAATCGCTCGGCCAGGCGTGGCGCATCACGTATTCGAGCCCGAGCCTGGCAAGCCTGTGCGCGGCGGTCAGTGCAGGGTTGGGCGTGAGTCTGCTACCGGCCAGCTGCATGCAGGCCGGGCATCGTGTTCTTGGCGCTGCCGATGGTTTTCCGGAGATCGGCGGGTTGGAACTGGCGCTCTTTGCGCGGCCCGACCTCGACAGCGCGGGGCGCGTGTTGCGCGACCGCCTGGTGGAGATGTGCAGCGAGCGCGCGCAAGCGCTGCAGTCCGCCGCGGGCTGAACACCAAAGAAAAAGCCGGACCCGCTCATCGCAAGGTCCGGCTTGGTCCGGCTTGGTACGCCTCCGTTCAGCTTCAGGCAGCTTCAGCCAACGGCACGCGGATCAGATGATCAAACGCCGACAGTGCAGCCTTGGCGCCATCACCCGTGGCGATGATGATCTGCTTGTACGGCGTAGTGGTCGCGTCGCCTGCAGCGAACACACCTTCCGCGCTGGTCTGGCCGCGTGCATCGACAACGATCTCGCCGAAGCGGTTGCGCTCTACCGCGCCATCCAGCCACTCGGTGTTGGGCACCAGGCCGATCTGCACGAACACGCCTTCCAGCGCGATCTCGTGCTCGACGCCACCCACGCGGTCCTTGTAGCGCAGGCCGTTCACCTTCTCACCGTTGCCGGTGATCTCGCTGGTCTGCGCGTTGGTGACGATGGTCGCGTTCGGCAGGCTCTTCAGCTTGCGCACCAGCACGGCGTCTGCCTTCAGTTCTTCGGCAAACTCCAGCAGCGTGACGTGGCTGACCAGGCCAGCCAGGTCGATGGCGGCTTCCACACCAGAATTGCCACCGCCAATCACGGCCACACGCTTGCCCTTGAACAGCGGGCCATCGCAGTGCGGGCAATAGGCGACGCCCTTGTTCTTGTATTCCTGCTCGCCGGGCACGTTCACATTGCGCCAGCGTGCACCGGTCGACAGGATGATCGAGCGGCCCTTGAGCACCGCACCGTTGGCCAGCGTCACCTCGGCAAAGCCGCCCGGCGCATCCGCCGGCGTGAGCTTGACCGCGCGCTGCGCGTTCATGATGTCGACCTCGTACTGACGCACGTGCTGCTCCAGCGCGGCGGCAAACTTCGGCCCTTCGGTTTCCGACACGGAGATGAAGTTCTCGATGGCCAGCGTGTCCAGCACCTGACCACCAAAGCGCTCGGCCACCACGCCGGTGCGCACGCCCTTGCGTGCCGCGTACACGGCTGCAGCCGCGCCAGCGGGGCCACCGCCGACGATCAGCACTTCATACGGTTCCTTGGCAGCGAGCTTTTCAGCATCACGTGCGGCAGCGCCGGTGTCGATCTTGGCGAGGATCTCTTCCACGCCCATGCGGCCCGTGCCGAACGTTTCGCCGTTCAGGAACACCGTCGGCACCGCCATGATCTTGCGCTGCTCGATTTCGTCCTGGTACATGCCGCCGTCAATGGCGACGTGCTGGATGCGCGGGTTGATCACGGACATCACGTTCAGCGCCTGGACCACGTCCGGGCAGTTCTGGCACGTGAGCGACATGTAGGTCTCGAAGCGGAAATCGCCTTCGATATTGCGAATCTGTTCGATGACGTCGGCTTCAAGCTTGGGGGCATAGCCGCCCACTTGCAGCAGCGCCAGCACCAGCGAGGTGAACTCGTGGCCGGTCGGGATGGCGGCAAAACGCACGCTCACATCAGAGCCGGTGCGGCGGATCAGAAACGACGGTGCACGCTCGGCTGCGTCGCGTTGTTCGGTCAGCACAATCATGCTGGACTGCTCGGCCACATCACGCAGCAGGTCCATCATGTCGCGGGAGCCCTCGCTGTCATCGACGTTGGCGACCAGCTCAATGGGCTGCACGAGGCGTTCGAGGTAGGCCTTCAGTTGGGCCTTGACATCAGCATCCAGCATGACGACTTCCTTTATTCGTTTTGAGTCCACAACGGGACAAATCAGAGGGCGCGACACACGTCGCTGCCCTTAAGCAAACGGCCGGCAGAGCCGGCCGTTTTTCACGCTGCATTTCTGCAGCAACAGCCTTGACAACTTAGATCTTGCCGACCAGGTCGAGCGACGGCTTGATGGTCTTGGCGCCTTCGTTCCACTTGGCCGGGCACACGTTGCCCGGGTTGTTGGCGACGAACTGGGCAGCCTTGAGCTTGCGCAGGGTTTCCTTCACGTCACGGGCGATGGCGTTGTCGTGCACTTCCAGCGTCTTGATCGTGCCTTGCGGGTCGATCACGAACGTGCCGCGCAGAGCCAGGCCTTCTTCCGGAATGTGCACGCCGAAGGCGTTGGTCAGTGCGTGCGTGGGGTCGCCCACCAGCGGGAACTGTGCCTTGCCCACGGCCGGCGACGTTTCGTGCCACACCTTGTGCGAGAAGTGCGTGTCGGTCGTAACGATGTAGACCTCGGCGCCGGCCTTTTGGAATTCTGCGTAGTTGTCAGCAGCGTCTTCCACTTCGGTCGGGCAGTTGAACGTGAACGCGGCCGGCATGAAAATCAGCACGGACCACTTGCCCTTGAGCGACTCTTCCGTAACGGTGATGAACTTGCCGTTGTGGAAAGCTTCGGCCTTGAACGGTTGAACTTGAGTATTGATCAGCGACATAGTGGTTGGGTTGGTTGGGTTGACGACGGGAGTGATCGTATCGTGACCCGTCATATTGTACAAATTGATTGATACGATCAATTCGATTACTAAATACTATTATACACCGATGCGGTGACAGCTTGCTGGGCGCACTCTCGCCCAAAATTACAAACCTGCGAGCAAGCTGCGCACGGCTCACCCCGAAGGCGAACCACCACCTACGCCAGCTCAACGGAATCTGCGGGTTTTGCAAGCCACGCGCGACTGCAGCCCTGCAGGCACGGCATTTGCGCAGGACATGAATTCGCCAACCCGCCGCGCGCCGATCGCATCACGCCTCCGGTGGAACGCTCGCTCATGCACGTTCACCGTCTGGTGCAACGCCGGCTCATGGAGGATCTCCTGTCATGACGCGCAACCCGACCGCGCTACTGGTGGATGACCCGCTCTGGTACAAGGACGCCGTCATCTACCAGTTGCACGTCAAGTCGTTCTGCGATTCGGACAACGACGGCATCGGTGACTTCCCCGGCCTGATTTCCAGGCTCGACTACATTGCCGAGCTGGGCGTGGACGTCATCTGGCTGCTGCCGTTCTATCCCTCACCGCGGCGCGATGACGGCTACGACATCGCCGAGTACCGCGGCGTTCACCCCGACTACGGCTCCATGGCCGACGTGCGCCGCTTCATTGCCGAGGCGCATGCGCGTGGCCTGCGCGTCATTACCGAACTGGTCATCAACCACACGTCGGATCAGCACCCGTGGTTCCAGCGCGCCCGGCGGGCCAAGCCGGGCTCGGCGCTGCGCGACTTCTACGTGTGGTCAGACCACGACAAGAAATACGCTGGCACGCGCATCATCTTCATCGACAGCGAGCCCTCCAACTGGACGTGGGACCCGGTGGCCAACGCCTACTACTGGCATCGCTTCTATTCCCACCAGCCCGATCTCAACTTCGACAACCCGCGCGTGCTCAAGGCCGTGATCGGCGTGATGAAGTTCTGGCTGAATCTGGGCGTGGACGGCCTGCGGCTCGACGCGGTGCCCTACCTGGTGGAGCGCGAAGGCACCTCCAACGAAAACCTGCCCGAAACGCACGCCGTATTGCGCAAGCTGCGCGCGGCCATGGATGCCGAGTTCAAGAACCGCCTGTTGCTGGCCGAGGCCAACCAGTGGCCCGAAGACACGCAGGAATACTTCGGCGCGGGCGACGAGTGCCACATGGCGTTCCACTTTCCGCTGATGCCGCGCATGTACATGGCGATCGCGCGCGAAGACCGCTTCCCGATCACCGACATCATGCGGCAGACACCGGAAGTGCCCAACACCTGCCAGTGGGCGATCTTCCTGCGCAACCACGACGAGCTGACGCTGGAGATGGTGACCGACGCCGAGCGCGATTACCTGTGGGAGGTCTACGCCAGTGACCGCCGCGCTAGGCTGAATCTCGGCATCCGCCGTCGCCTGGCGCCCCTGCTGGAGCGTGACCGCCGCCGCGTTGAGCTGATGAACAGCCTGCTGTTCTCGATGCCCGGCACGCCCGTCATGTACTACGGCGACGAGATCGGCATGGGCGACAACATCCACTTGGGCGACCGCGATGGTGTGCGCACGCCCATGCAGTGGTCGCCCGACCGCAACGGCGGTTTCTCGCGCGCCGACCCTGAGCAGCTCGTGCTGCCGGCCATCATGGGCTCGCTGTACGGCTATGAATCGGTGAACGTGGAGGCGCAGAGCCGCGATGCGCACTCGCTGCTCAACTGGACGCGGCGCTTGCTGGCCACGCGCAAGCAGCATCGGGTGTTTGGGCGCGGCAGCATCCACTTTCTGCAGCCGTCCAACCGCAAGGTGCTGGCCTACATCCGTGCACTGGAAGATGAACCACCCATGCTGTGCGTGGCGAATCTTTCCCGCGCTTCGCAGGCGGTGGAGCTGGATCTGTCGAACTACGCGCAGCGCGTGCCGATCGAGCTGATTGGCGGCACGGCGTTCCCGCCCGTGGGGCAACTGCCGTATCTGCTGACGCTGCAGCCCTATGCCTTCTTCTGGCTGGAGCTGCGCGAGAACGAACCCGGCCCGAGTTGGGCGCAACCAGCTGCCGAGCAGTTGCCAGAGTTCATCACACTGGTCTTGCGCTCGGGGCTGGATACGCTGTCCGACACGCGCCAGCGCGAAACGCATCGCCAGTCGATCGAACGTGAGGTGCTGCCCACCTACCTGCCCATGCGTCGCTGGTTTGCCGACCGCGACAGCGCGCTGCACGAGAGAGATGGGCTGCATGGCAAGGATGTACTGCGCAGTGCCCGCTTCGCCTGGGGTGCGGCGGTGCCTGTGGATGCTTCGTCCACCAACCGGCCGCTGGAGGGCGCGACACGGCCGGAGGTGTTCTTCAACGAAGTCGTTGTCACGCTGTGCGACGCGGATGGCGTAGAGCGCATCGAGCGCTATCTGCTGCCGCTGTCGATCGCGTGGGAGTCCACCACCCTGCCCGCGCTGCCGGTGCAACTGGCGCTCGCCCGCGTGCGCCGCGGCCGCCACGTCGGCTACCTGACCGACGCCTTCACCACCGAAACCTTCGCCCGTGCGCTGCTCGCCAATCTCGTGCGCGGCGCCACGCTGCAAGCCAGTGACGGCGCGGTGCATTTCCTGCCGGAGCCCGGCGTTGCCGACGCCGCCACATCCACCGCGCCCGAAGCTCGCTTGCCATTGGCGCCCGACGCACACGTGCAGTGGCTGGCGCCGGAGCAGTCGTACAGCGTACTGGTGATTGATGACGCGGTGACGATCAAGCTGATGCGCCGCGTCCACGCGGGCACGCATCCCGAGGCGGAAATGGCGCGCCACCTCACGCGCGCCGGCTACGCCAACACCGCCGCACTGATCGGCGAGATCACACACGCTGGCCCGGTGGGTGAACCGGCCACGCTGGCAGTGCTGCAGCGTTACGTGCCCAACCAGGGCAATGCCTGGAACTGGGCGCTCGACTATCTGCGCCGCACCATCGACGAGTTGGCCGTGCAGGCGGAAGCCGTGGCCTCGGGCGACGGCGAGGTCGCGCCGATCGCCGCATCGGAATCGCGCACCGATACCAACGAAGCGCTGGCGAGTTATCTGGCACAGATCGGCGCCATCGGCACACGCCTGGGCGAGCTGCATGCGTTGCTGGCGCAACCGAGCGATGACCCACGCTTCGGCACGCGCCCGGCGGACACCGACGATGTGCGCAACTGGACGGCGCGCGTGCGCGAACAAGTCACGCAAGCGTTGAACCACGTGGAAGCATGGCAAGACGCCCACGCACCGCACGAACCCGCCGAGTGGCTGCTGTTGCAACGTGACGCCCTGCCCGCGGCCATCAGCGCATCGGCCCAGGCCGGGCTGGGCGCAACGCTGTCGCGCCTGCATGGAGATTTCCACCTCGATGAGGTACTCGTCTCACAGGGCGACGCATTCCTGATCAACTTTGGTGGCAACCCGGCATTGCCAGTCGAGGTGCGACGCCGCAAGGACAGCCCGCTGCGCGACGTCGCCAGCCTGCTGCATTCGCTGGACGATGTGGCCGAGGCCATGCGGCAAGGCCCCGAGCACGTGACGGGGCCGGTGCAGGAGCGTCGCGATCAACTGCTCGAACGCTTTCGTGCGGCGGCTGCGGCGCACTTCCTGCAGACCTATGCAGATGCCGGCGGATGCCCGATCCACCCAGAACTGCTCAAACTGTTTCTGCTGGAAGACGCAGCCCGCCACCTTGATGCGGACACCGCCAGCCGGCCAGCCTGGCTGCCGGTTCCGCTGGCGGGCCTTGTCCGTGCGGCACGGCGCCTGCTTGGCGTAGAACCCGAGCCCGCAGCGCTCTCCACCGTCAGCCCCGTCGATGATCGCCCGGAATCCACGCTATGACTGCAGCTGCTGTACCCACCCCCACGTCACATCCCCTGCACGCCACGCAGCATGCGGCGTGCTTCACGCATGACCTGCCGTTTGGCGCGACGTGCCTCGGGCCGGAGCGCACGCGCTTCCGCCTGTGGGCGCCGGACGCCACCGAAGCGTGGGTCGAAATCGACGCTGGCCACGAGCGCAACGGCGGCAACGGCGGCAACACCATCCGCATGGACGCGGAGCCCGACGGCTGGTACGCAGCCATCGCCCCCATCGGCGCCGGCTTGGGCTACCGATACCGCGTAACCGACCGCAACGGTGTGACCCTCACCGTGCCTGACCCGGCTGCACGTGCGCAGTGGCAGGACCTCTATGGCCCCAGCCTGGTGGTCGACCCCGCACGCTACCTATGGCGCCACGCCGACTGGCAAGGCCGGCCGTGGCACGAGACCGTGCTGTACGAACTGCACGTCGGCGCGATGGGCGGTGCGATGGGTGGATTTCGCGGCGTACGTGCACGGCTGCCCGAGCTGGCGCGCCTGGGCGTCACCGCCATTGAACTGATGCCGCTGGCAGAGTTTCCGGGTGCGCGCAACTGGGGGTACGACGGCGTGCTGCCGTTTGCGCCAGACGCCAGCTACGGCTCGCCCGACGAACTCAAGGCGCTGATCGACACGGCGCACGGCCTCGGGCTGATGGTCTTTCTGGACGTGGTCTACAACCACTTCGGGCCCGACGGCAACTACCTGGCCCACTACGCGCGCCGCTTCTTCCACGAAGGCACGCACACGCCGTGGGGCGCCGCGTTCGATTTTCGCGAGCCGGTCGTGCGCGAGTTCTTCATCCAGAACGCACTGATGTGGCTGATGGAATATCGCTTCGATGGCCTGCGCCTGGACGCCGTGCAAGCCATTGGTGAGCGCGACTGGCTGGGCGAGCTGGCAGCGCGTGTACGCCAGGCGGTCGAGCCGGGGCGCTACGTGCACCTAGTGCTGGAGAACGAGAACAACGCCGCCTCGCTGCTGCGGGGGGCCACAACGTTGGCTACCGGACCGGTTGATCACGCAGCGGCCACGGCGGGCGCATTCGAAGCCCAGTGGAACGACGACGGCCACCACGCGCTGCACGCCCTGCTCACGGGCGAGCACGAAGCGTATTACGCGGCCTACGCCGATGCGCCGGCCAAGCGTCTTGCACGCGTGCTGCAGGAAGGCTTCTGCTATCAGGGCGAGCCCTCTGCGCTGCACAACGGCGCGCCGCGCGGCGAGCCCAGCGGCACCCTGCCGCCCACGGCCTTCGTGCTGTATCTGCAGAACCACGATCAGGTCGGCAACCGGCCGCTCGGTGAACGGCTCACGCGCCTCGCCCATCCGGAAGCCCTGCACGCCGCGCAAGCGCTGCTGCTGCTGTGCCCGCAAATCCCCCTGCTGTTCATGGGCGAGGAGTGGGGCAGCCTGCGGCCGTTCTACTACTTCACCAGCCACCACGGTGCGTTGGCCGATGCAGTGCGCGAGGGCCGGCGGCGCGAGTTCGGCCGGTTCTCGGCGTTCGCCGATCCGCTCAAGCGCGAGCGCATTCCCGACCCGAACGACGAGCGCACCTACCAGGCGTCCTGGCCCGGCGAGGCCGAACTCACCAACCCTGAGCACCTCGCCTGGCTCAACCGCACCCACCGGCTGCTGACACTGCGCCAGGCGCAGATCGTGCCGCGCCTGGTGGGCGCACGCGCGCTAGATGCCGTGCCGCTTGGCACCACGGGCGCACTGGCGCGCTGGCGACTGGGCGACGGCAGCGTACTGACACTCGCCGTCAACCTGGGCGCGCAGCCGGTATCCGTGCCGACTGCATTGGCGGGCAATCCCTCTGACCTGCTCTATGAATCGCGCGATGGTGCCGCCGCCACGCTGGCCACGCGTCACGTGCCCGCGCACGCCTGCATCGCGCTGCTGACGTTACCTGCTGACTGAGCCATCACGATGAACCACGTGCCCGACAACACCCTGCATGCGCTTGCCCAGCAGGCTGGCCTGCAGATCGAGTGGAACGACACTGCCGGCCGCGCCATGCACGTGAGCGACGACGTACTGCGCACCGTGCTGGGCTGCCTGGGCCTGCCTGCCGCCACGGCGGCAGAGGTTGCGGACAGCCACGCGCATCTGCAGGCCGAAGCCGATGACTTGACCGTGCCCGGGCTGATCACCGGCGTGGTCGGCCAACCCATCGTGCTGGAGACTGCGCCGCGCCAATTGGCCGTGCTGGCGGGGCAGCCCTATCGCGTGGATTACGAAAATGGCGGCGGCACGGTCGAAGGTACCGTCGGCGCCGACCGCGCCGCGCTGCAGTTGGCGCCGATACCTACAGCCGGTTATCACCGGTTGCGCATCGACACCGGGGCAGGCAGCAGCATCGACGCCACTCTCGCCATAGCGCCACCGCGCTGCTATGCCGTGGCCGATGCGCTGACAGCGCGTGGGCGAGCGCCCGACGCACGCCTGTGGGGCAGTTCGGCGCAGCTCTATGGCCTGCGGGCCCCCGGCGCTTTGGCCTCGCTTTCCGCCGGGCTGGGCAGCTACGCAAACGCGGGCACGCTGGCGCGCAGCCTCGCACAACACGGTGCCGATGCACTGGCCCTGAGCCCGGTGCACGCCATGTTCAGTGCAGACCCACATCGCTACTCGCCATATTCGCCATCGAGCCGATTGTTTCTCAACGCAATGATGATCGACCCCGCTGCGCTGTTCGGTGAACACGCCGTGCGACAGGCGGTGGCGGATTACAGCCTGGGCGACATCCATGCGCGCACGGAAGCCGCCACGCTGATCGACTGGCCCGCGAGTGCCACAGCACGGCTGACAGTGTTGCGCGCATTGCACCAGCAGATGCAGCAGCAGGTGGCCGCAGGCGATGCGCCCGCCCTCCGCCTACATGAAGACTTCCAAGCCTTTTGTACCGCGCGCGGCCAGAGCCTGCTCGACCATGCGCATTGCGAAGCGCTCGATGCCCACATGCGCGAGCACGATCCGCAGATCTGGCATTGGAAGCAATGGCCCGCGGCGTATCAGTCGCCATCCGACCCGGCAGTGCACACATTCGCCCGCGATCATGCAGATGCCGTGCGCTTCCACCTGTTTCTGCAATGGGCGGCCGCACGCCAGTTGGCCGCTGCACAGCGCACTGCAGAAGACGCCGGCATGGCCATCGGCCTGATCGCCGATCTGGCCATCGGCACCGACAGCGCGGGCAGCCATGTCTGGAGCCGGCAACAGGACGTGCTGATTGGCGTGACGGTGGGCGCCCCGCCCGACCTCTTCAACACGCAGGGGCAAAACTGGGGCCTGACCACCTTCAGCCCACGCGCCATGCGCTCGCAGGGTCGGGAGGGATTGCGGGCCTTCATCGAAATGCTGCGCGCGGTCATGTCCACACCCGGCGGCGTGCGCATTGACCACGTGCTCGGGCTGATGCGGCTGTGGGTGATTCCGGACGGTGCTCCCGCGCTGGATGGTGTGTACCTGCGCTACCCGCTGCAGGACCTGCTGCGGCTGATTGCGCTGGAGTCGTGGCGCAACCGCTGCATCGTCATCGGCGAAGACCTCGGCACCGTGCCAGGCGGGCTGCGCGGGCAACTGGCCGAGCGCGGCCTGCTCGGCATGCGCATCCTCTGGTTCGAGCGCGAGGAGGAAGTGCCCGGGCAACCGTTCCGCCCACCGCAAGACTGGGCGCGCACCTCCGTGGCGATGACCAGCACGCACGATCTGTCCACGCTGGCCGGCTGGTGGGTCGGCAACGATCTGCGCTGGCAAGGCAAGCTCGGTCTGCTGCCTGCCGGCATGGACGAAGCCCAGGCGCACGTGCAGCGTATGGCCGATCGGCATGCCCTGGTGGAAGCCTTCGCGCACCACAATCACGCGATCGAACAATCCGGCAATCCACCGCCGTTGCACATCACCGCGTTGAAGTTGGCGCTGGAACGCGCCAGCACGGCGGATTCAGTCGATGCCGATGTCGATGCCGACATCGCACTCGACGCCACCGCCGACGATTTCACCACGGCCGCCACGGCCTATACCGCCGCCGCGCCGCTGCCACTCACCATCGTGCCGATGGAAGACCTGCTCGGCCTGGTGGAGCAGCCGAACCTGCCCAGCACCGTCCATACGCATCCCAACTGGCGCCGCCGACAACCGGGGCCCGCAGACACGGTGCTGGATAACCCCACCGTGCAAACCCGCCTGACGGCGCTGGTCCGCGCCGGCAACAACATCGCCTAACGCTTTCCGCACGGGTTAACACCAACTGCATCACCTGATCGGCGGCCCTAGAATTCCTCTATTCATATAGATGACTAGAGCAATGTGCTTTTCAGTACATCGCCCACGTCACTCGGAGGAGACCGCATGTTCGGCTGGTTCAAAGAGATTTCAAAAGGGGAGAAGCGCACCTTCTGGGCGTGCTTTGGCGGCTGGGCGCTCGATGCGCTCGACGTGCAGATGTTCAGCCTCGTCATTCCCACCATCATCGCGGCGTGGCATATCGACAAGACCGAGGCCGGGCTGGTGTCGGGCGTCACGCTGGTGGCCTCCGCGCTGGGCGGCTGGATTGCCGGTGCGCTGACCGACCGCTTCGGCCGGGTGCGCACGCTGCAGATCACGGTGTTGTGGTTTTCCATCGCAACATTCGTCTCGGCGTTTGCGCAGAACTTCGAGCAGTTCCTGGTGCTCAAGGCCATCCAGGGCTTCGGCTTTGGCGGGGAATGGGCAGCAGGCGCCGTGCTGATGGCCGAGAGCATTCGCGCCAGCCACCGCGGCAAGGCCATGGGTACCGTGCAAAGCGCATGGGCCGTGGGTTGGGGTGCGGCCGTGCTGCTGTACGCGCTCACGTATTCCTTCATCGAGCCGGACCTTGCCTGGCGCGTGATGTTTGCCGCAGGCCTGTTGCCGGCGCTGCTCATCATCTACATCCGCCGGGGTATTCAGGAACCCGTGCCGGCGGCCAAGCCGGAAGCGAGTGCCAATGCCATGCCGGTCTCGCGCTTCCCGCTGCTCGACATCTTCCGCCCACAGGTGCTGCGCATGACGCTGATTGGCGGCCTGCTGGGCGTGGGTGCGCATGGTGGCTACTACGCGCTGATGACGTGGTTGCCGACGTATCTGAAAACGGAGCGCCACCTGTCTGTGCTCGGCACGGGCGGCTACCTGGCAGTGATCATCTTCGCGTTCTGGTGCGGCTGCGTGGCCAGCGCCTGGCTGCTGGACGTGATCGGCCGTCGCGGCAACATCCTACTGTTCTCGTGCTGCTGCGTGGTCACGGTGCTGGTGTACCTGCTGGTGCCGCTGTCTGACGGCGCGATGTTGGTGCTGGGCTTTCCGCTGGGCTTCTTTGCCGCTGGCATTCCGGCCAGCATGGGGGCGCTGTTCAACGAGCTGTATCCGCATGGCGTGCGCGGCACGGGCGTGGGCTTTTGCTACAACTTTGGCCGTGTAGTGTCTGCCGCCTTCCCGGTGCTGGTGGGCAAGATGAGCGCATCGATGTCGCTCGGCACGGCCATCGGCATAGATGCGGCCATCGCGTACGCCATCGTCGCCGTGGCCGTGCTGATGCTGCCCGAAACACGCGGCCGCGATCTCGCCGCCGTGACAGCCTGAGCCCTGATCTTCCAGAACAACACCATGTGCCCGACGCTCTTCATCCGTCGCCACCAGGAGACCCCATGCCCACACGCCGTGCCTTCAACACCGGGTTGCTTGCCATGCTAGGTTCCACTGCCCTCGCCGGATGCGCCACCACCGGCACGCGTACGACCTCCACAACGAATGCCGCGCGCATCACCGGCATCGATACGCACGCCCACGTGTTCGAGCGCGGCTTGCCGCTGGCCAATGCGCGCCGCTATGCGCCGGGCTATGACGCGCCGCTGTCGGCCTACCTCGCGCAGCTCGACGCGCATGGCCTGTCGAACGGCGTGCTGATCCAGCCGAGCTTTCTGGGCACCGACAACAGCTACCTGCTGGCCGCACTCAAACAGGCACCGCAGCGCCTGCGTGGCGTGGCCGTCATCGACCCGTCCGCGCCCGACACCCTGCTCGCGCAGATGAGCACCGAGGGCATCGTCGGCATCCGCCTGAACCTGATCGGTGCACCGGACCCGCAGTTGACATCGCCCGTGTGGCAAGCCGCGTTGGCGCATCTGCATGCACTCGACTGGCATGTCGAGTTGCATGTAGAAGCCCGCCGCCTGCCCACCTTGCTGCCGCCGCTGCTGGAAGCCCAGGTGAACGTGGTGGTCGACCACTTCGGCCGCCCCGAGCCCACCCTGGGCGTGGACGACCCTGGCTTTGGCGCGTTGCTCGCCGCCGGCCGCACGCGCCGCGTGTGGGTGAAGATTTCGGGGGCTTACCGTAACGGCGGCAATGGCGACAATGGCCGCGGTGAAGCCATCGCCGTGGCCGCCATGCCGCGCCTGAAGGATTCGCTGGGACTGGACCGTCTGGTCTGGGGCAGCGACTGGCCGCACACGCAATTCGAATCGCACATCACCTACGACAAGATGTGGGCCTTTGTTGACGTGCTGTTGCCCAACGCGGCAGATCGCAAGCAGGTGCTGGTCGACACGCCCGCGAAGCTGTTCCGCTTCGTCTAAGAGGGCCCTCGCGATACCCGCAGAGCACTCGCGCGATACCCCATTTCGCCAATCGCGAATTTCGCTGCACGGGCCACGCTCCTACACTGGCCGCTCCTCGTCCTCACAAGAACACAGGAGCAGCCATGCAGCAGCATCGACTCGTCGACCAGCAGTTCGGCCAGGTGGCCCAGGCCTATCTGACGAGCGCCGTACATGCCCAGGGCGCCGACCTGGAAGCGCTGGCCGCGCTGGCGCAATCGATGCCGCATGCCAAGGTGCTCGACCTGGGCTGCGGCGGCGGGCACGTGAGCTTTGCCATGGCGCCGCATGTGGCAGCCCTGGTGGCTGTCGATCTGTCGGAAGACATGCTGGCCGTGGTGGCGGCTGAAGCGGCCAAGCGCGGTCTCAAGCAACTGCATACGCAGGCCGCCCGCGCGGAAAGTCTGCCTTTCGACGACGGCGCATTCGACATCGTCGCCACGCGCTTCTCCGCCCACCACTGGTACGACGTACGCGCCGGGTTGGCCGAGGCGCGCCGCGTGCTCAAACCCGGCGGCAAGCTCGTCATTGTCGACATCGTTGCACCGGAAACACCGCTGCTCGACACGCTGCTGCAAACTGCCGAGGTCCTGCGCGATGCGTCACACGTGCGCGACTACCGTGTCTCCGAATGGCAGGCCATGCTGACCGATGCCGGCTTTCAGCCGGGCACGCCGCGCACCTGGAAGCTGACGATGTCCTTTGATACCTGGATTGCCCGCATCCGCACGCCGCAGGTGCGCGCCGATGCCATCCGCGACCTGTTCGACCACGCCGCCGATGAAGCCCGCCAGTACTTTGCCGTGGCACCGGACCATTCGTTTGCCATCGACGCGATGATGATCGAAGCGGTCTAGTACGTTTTGTTCCATCCGTTGGAGGGGGGTCCTTGCAAGGCGCCCTTTTTAGGATTTCGTTTAAGCCAGAATAAAAAAGATGTGACATCGGAACCCGTGCGCGGAGGCAGAGAAAGACAGTACTCTTGAGGGTCGCCGACAGTCCGTGTCGGTAGTGGTACCCGGCACGTTGCGCCGGCTTCCGACCCACATGTACGCCCTCCTCCCTGCCTTCGTCTCGTCGCTGTTCCTGTTCTACGGCGTGTATGTGCTTAGCACACGCGGTCGGACGCGTGCCAGCTTGGCATTCTTCAGCATGACCGCGCTTACCAGCCTCTGGCAGGGGCTGTGGGCGTTCCTGTTTCAGACCACCGATGCCGACGTGGCGCATCTCCTGGCAAAACTCGGCTGGATCGCCATTCTGATCGTCCCGACGGCGTTCTATCACTTCATGGCAGAAGTCGCTGAGCGGGTGGAAGAGCGCCGCTGGATCATCGCCTCGTACACGCTCAATGCGGTGCTGATCGCGCTGCTGCTGGGCGGCCATTGGGTGATCGCGGGCGTTTGGCATTTTCCGTTCGGGTTTTATCCGAAGGCGGGCCCGCTTGAGGCCGTTCATGTTGCCCAAACCGTAGTATTGGCGCTGCGCAGCGCCTGGCTGCTCTATGCCGCCCAACAACATGCCACCGCAGAAAAGCGCAAACGCCTGTGGGTCTGCCTGTTTGGTCTTGGGCTCTATAGCCTCTCTGCTGCGGACTACGCGGTCAACTACGGTGTCGCACTCTATCCGCCCGGTGTGATCTTCATTGCCACCAGCCTTGGCATCATTGCCGTGGGCGTCGTGAAGTTTGACCTGATGCATCCGTATGCACTGGCCGCCACGGTGGCGCACGAAGTCCGCACGCCGCTGGCGACTATCCGGCTGCAGGCAAGCGAGATCGCGCGCGCATGGCCCGATCTGTTCCGGGGCTACCAATTGGCTGTCGACAACGGACTGTGCAATGACCGAGAACCGCTTTCTCCGGCCATGCTCGAGCGCGTGTCGAAACTGGCTGGTGCAATCAGCACAGAAGTTGCCAGCGCACACAGCATTATCGAAATGGCGTTGGCCTCTGTCACGCTGGAACGCCTCGACAAGCGCACGTTCAGCGCACATTCGCTGCACGGCTGCGTTGCGATGGCGGTTTCACAATACCCATTTCAACCAGGCGAGCGTGAGCGAGTTCGCGTCCGCGAGTTCGACGCCGGCTGGCATTTCGTCGGGTCAGATACGTTGCTGATGTATGTGCTATTCAATCTCATCAAGAACGGCCTGCACGCCATCCAGATCGCAAGGAAGGGGCAGATCGAAATTTCTGCCCGGCGCGACGGCGATGCCTATGTGCTGGAAGTGCGTGACGATGCGACCGGCATTCCGCCAAAGGTGCTTCGCCGCATTTTCGACCCGTTCTTTTCCACTAAGCACCATGGCAAGGGGGCAGGCGTGGGCCTGATGTTCTGTCGCCGCGTCATGCATGCGTTCGGTGGCCGCATTCAATGCGAGTCGGTAGTTGGGGAATACACGCTGTTCTCCATGCGGTTTCCCCAACCCTCAACGATTTAGCAGGGCTTTACGCCACAGCGTTATGCAGCCATCTGCGCAGGCTCCATCAACTCATACTGCTTGGCGCGCTGCATGATGTGCGCCGGTATGCGTTGGATGTTGCGATCCGTGCTCGCAATGACAATCTGCTGATACCCCAGCGACACCAGTCGCCCGCCGGACATGAAGCGGAACACCAGATACGCCGAGCAGGACCGAACACGGAACGTATTCAGATAGCAGTCGACCCGCTGGAACGGAAACGTTTCCTGCACAAACTCCTGATGCGCCCGCTTTGTGATGAAGATCAGATTGCCGCCCACCAGGTTTGCATCAATGCACTCATAAAACCACCGCTCACGCGCCACCCCCTGCCATTCGAAATAGCGGGAAAAATAGGTGTTGGCAAAAGCGTTCGAATCTTTCAAGTACACGTCGAAAGCATGATGGAAAGTCTGTTGTGCAGAAAATGGCGTGAAAAGATCTGCGCTGCGCAGGTACTGATCAACGACTGCGTCAATGGATTGGCCTGTCGGCATTGTGTGCTCCATGAATGGATTGACTGCATGCGGCAGCCACGCATGCGCGGAAACCCGCGCACACCCCCATTCTTGCGACGCTTGTTAAGCTTTGTAACAGGCAAATTGACTACCCCACGCGATACGCTCTATTTCTGTTTCGATGCACAACACCTAGTGCGGCAGCCAACCTGATTCAAACAGACCCGTAACAACACACACGACTCCTGCACACGGAAAACCCCACAATTACCGCTTCCGAGAAACGCCGACATTTTGCGTCGTGAATACTGCCTTTTCACCGGCCTCTAATTCCATGTACGCGCTGTTACCGATCTTTGTTTCCTCGCTCTTCCTGCTCTGCGGCATCCACGTGCTTACGACGCGATGGCAGACGCGAGCGGGCCGGGTATTTTTCTGCCTGACCGTTCTCATCGGCGTGTGGCAGGGGCTATGGGCGTTCCTGTTTCAGGCGAACGACGTCGACACAGCGCAAATGCTCGCCAAAGCAGGCTGGGTAGCGATTCTCATATTGCCCACCGCGCTCTACCACTTCGCAACAGAAGTGGCGGAATGCCGGGAGGAGCAACGCTGGTTGACAGCAGCGTACGCGCTGGACGCCGTGCTGATTGCCCTCTTGTTGTGCAGCGAACTGGTGATCGCCGGCGTGCGGCATTTCCACTTTGGTTTCTATCCGAAAGCCGGCCCGTTCGAGGCCGTGCACATCGCACAGACCATTGCGGTGGTATCACGCAGCATGTGGCTGTTGTATGTGGGCCAGAAGAATGCCACCGCTGAAAGGCGCAAACGGTTGCGGACGTGTCTGTTTGGCGTTGGGCTGATTTCGCTGTCTGCGGTGGACTACGCGACAAACTATGGCGTTGCGATCTACCCGCCCGGCGTTTTTCCGCTTGCCATTGCCCCAGGCACGATCGCTGTGGGCATCATCATGTTTGATCTGATGCGCCCCTACGCGCTCGCCGCCACCGTCGCACACGAAGTACGTACACCGCTGACGACCATCCGCTTGCAGGCTGCAGAAATCGCACGCGCGTGGCCCGAACTCTTTCACGGATACCGATTGGCAGTCGAGCACGGCCTATGCCAACCGCCCACGCACCCAGGCATGCTGGAGCGCGTGTCCAAACTGGCAGGAACGATCTCGTCCGAGGTTGCTTCTGCGCACGGCGTGATCGACATGGCGCTTGCCTCTGTCACGCTGGAGCAACTCGATCGCCGCTCCTTCACTCGGCATTCGCTGCGTGAATGTGTGGATACGGCGCTAGCCCAGTATCCATTCCAATCCGGTGAGCGGGAGCGCGTGGAGATCCACAATATCCGCCCCGATTGGTACTTCAATGGCTCCGACACCCTGCTCGTCTACGTACTATTCAACCTTCTGAAGAATGCACTGCACGCCATTCAGATCGCGCGCAAAGGGCATATCGAAATTGCATGCCGGCAAACGGAAGATAGCTACATACTGGAACTGCGTGACAGCGCGACGGGCATTCCGCCCACGATTCAACGCCGCATCTTCGATCCTTTCTTCTCCACCAAGCAACATGGCAAGGGCTCAGGCGTTGGGTTGACCTTTTGCCGGCGCGTCATGCAAGCATTTGACGGCAGCATTCAGTGCGAATCCGTCGTGGGGGAATACGCACTGTTTTCCATGCGGTTTCCCAAAGGGTCGTCAGTCTGACCACTTGTGGTAGCCATGCTCAAGAGGGGATCCCTCCTGAAAGACTGTTTGAGATGATTGCCATTTTCACCAACATGGACGGAATTTGTCCTGGATAATGGCACCGCATCAATATAGCTCCCTGATTCGGACATTCTGATCGCCGAAATATATGACACGCGCACGTCTTGTTGTACTGGCAGCCTCGGTTGCCCTGCTGGCTACGCCGCTCAGTTGGGCGAAAAGCTCGGGGTTCAGCTCAAGCTCCAGTTCGAGCTCAAGCAAGTCGTCATCCAGCAGCGCTTCGAGTTCAAGCCGATCCAGCGGATTCGGCTCGTCCAGTTCATACAGTTCTTCCCGCTCATCTGGTTCATCGGATTCCTCCAGTTCATCCTCTAGCCGGAGCCGGCCATCCGGCTTCAGCTCGGGCGATTCGGATGCGCCGAGCCGGTCTGGATCCACAGGATTCGGCAGCAAGCTTTACACTTCGCAGGCCAGCAAGTCGGCGGCAGCGACTTACTCAAACAACACCGCCAAGACAGATACCGGTGGCACTACTCGCGATACTGGCTACACGGCGAAGAACGCACCAGCTGCTGACAACACATCCTCATCCTACGCAGCTACGCCGTCCTATCAGCGGCAAGCACCTCCACCCACCGTTGCGGCGCGCAACAAAAGCGGCATAGCTCTCGGAACTGCCGCCGTCGCGGGCGGCGCAGCGGCGGGATACATGATGAGCAGGCCAACCGATGCAGATGCCGCGACAGGCGCACGCCAATCGGTATCCGTGCAATCCGGCGACCCGCTATCCGAAAACACGCAAGCACTCAACGGCGCCACAGGACAGGTGAGCCACCAACCCCAGTCGGTCGACTCCGCCCAGCCCGCCGAGTCCGCGGCAGTTGCGAACGATAAGCCGGAAGAATCGTCCGGTAGATTCTGGAATATTTTGGGGATCATAGTCGGGCTGCTTAGCTTTGGATGGGCAGTCCGCAGAGATCACAAACTGAAGGCGAAGCGCAAGTTCGCCTCCGCACCGAAGACCAACTACCGGTTGTAACCCCATGGGACTGTTCAACCTGTCACGCCGCGTTCTTGGAAAGACCCTCGACAACACCGCAAGCAAGTACGCACTGCAGCCGGAGCGCGTTGACATCGGCCTGCCACTCAACGCACAGATCGGCGCGCTTCTGGAACTGCAGCGCGCGGAGTTCGCACTGCTGAACAGCACACTACTGACGGTGCCCAGTTCATCGCAAATGCCCATCGTGGCGGTCAGCCGACTGCGCCTGGAAGGTGACGAAGATCTCCAGATCTATCGTCTGTATACGGACACCGGCACCGAGCGCAGCGGCATCGGCGCGAGCTTCCTGCAGATACTCTGCGGACAGGGAGGAGTCGATACCATCCTTGACCTCGCTTACTACCAGTTCCTGTGCCGCCAATATCCGACCACGGAAGCGGAGCAAGCACCTTACCGGGGCGAAGGCTTCGGCCTTGGGGAAAGCGACTACTACATGGCGGACGACCAGCTCGCCACGATCCCTCAGGCTGCCAACCAGATTCCGGCATTGCTTGGCGAAACCGACGCGCTGCACTTCATCCGGGATACACCGGGTGGCAACTACGTAAGACCGTTCACTGCGCGCGAAAGTCGGCTGGACGACCCCATCGGCGAGAAAGGGGTGAGCAAGCAGTTGTCGTTCATGCCCTACCTACGCCCCCTCCCCGATGGCCACCAAGAACGCTTGCTGATCTCGTTCGACTACGTCGAGACCATGGACGGACACGCCGCACCCGCGGCCTACGTTGATTTCATTGCAGGCGTTGCCTTCGACCGCCATAAAGTCAAGGTTCTCTGAGCCTGAGCACGATCCAATCCATTCCCTCTTCAAGGAGCTTGACCATGTCTGGCTGGAAACTCACCGCTGCCCTCATCACCAAACACGTCGGCGTTATCGGGGATCGGATCGCCACAGCTATCGCATCTTTCGACCCGGAAACCGCCACACAGGTCGACCGGGAAAACCTGCAGGACAAGCTGCGTGAGGTTGCGTTGAAGCTGGCTGACGCCAAGCACAAGAACGATGCAGCGCAAAAAACGGCGTCGGACCTCGAAACCAGCATTGCGAACGATAGGAAAGCCGCCGACATCCTCATCGGCAAGTTCGAAGCAAAGCAGATCGACAAGGCCACGCTCAACGAATTTGCGAGCAGCCTGGAAGCCGACCAAGCGCGCCTGCCTAGCGTCAAGCAGGATGCATCAGACGCACAGCAGTTGGTCGATACACTGCAAGAGATTCTCGACACCGTTGAGAAGAACCTGAACGATTTCGATGCGAAGGCCAAGGCCGCAATCCGCAATCTGGAGCAAGCCCGCGCCGACCAGGAGCGTGCAGATCTGCGACAGCAGCACCAAGCCGAGCTAAACCAACTGCGTACCGGCACTGGCGGAACGTCGAGCGGACTCGCCGCTCTGAATCGCGCTGCGGACAAGGCGCGCGTGGAGGCAGATGCCGCGCAGACTCTGGCTGATATCAGCCAGAAGCCCATTGACCGTGCCGCAGTGGTGGAAGAAGCTCGCCGCATTGCCAGCGGTGCTACGCCGGCTGCTGGTGAATCTGCGACAGAACGCCTGCGCCGCATTGCTGCGGGAAGCTAAGCAGCACGTGTCGGCCAAGAGCCCCACCAAACGGGCCGGCACGCTGCAATAAAGTCAGTCCCCACCCACAACACTGCGCAACCCCGGCGCAGCATGATGAAAGCGCAACGTATTCCGCCCGTTGCGCTTGGCTTCATAGAGCGCCGTATCCGCGTGCTCGAACAGCGCGTCCAGGCGCTCACCATCCGGCGTTACCGTTACCGCGCCGGCTGACAGCGTGACATACGGCGCCACGACGGAAGCCGCATGTGGACGCGCCCGCTCGGCCACCGTGGCCACCACGCGCGCCACGGCACTGCGCGCGTCGTCCAGGCTGAGGTCGAACAGCATGGCGATGAATTCCTCGCCGCCCACGCGGGCGATGAAATCGTCGGGATGGCGGCAGGCCATGCCCAGCGTGTCGGCCACCATGCGCAGGCAGTCGTCGCCCTGCAGGTGGCCGTAGGTGTCGTTGTATTGCTTGAAGCAATCGATGTCGAACAGCGCAAGCGTGACAGGGCGACTGTCGCGGCGCGCGTGGTCAAGCAGGCGCGGCGCCTGCGTCTCGAAAAAGCGACGGTTGAACAGATGCGTGAGCGAGTCACGGTTGACGTCGTTCTCGAGCAGGCTGAGCTTGGCCTGCGTACGTTGCAACTCGCCACGCAGCGCATCTTGCGCACTGGCCATGCCGGCACGCTGCAACTGCTCGACGGTCACGTCGCGCAACAGCAGGAACACGCCGGTATGCCTGCCACGCGCGTCGATCAATCCTTCGAGCGTGATCTCCAGCGTGCGGCCCGTGTCATGCAGCCAGACCTGGTGGCGATTGGGCAGCCGCGTGCGCTCAAACTCGCGCAGGATGCTGGGCACGTTCAGCACATCGGGTGGCAATGCGTGCAGCCGCGCGGTCGGCAGCAGGTAGCGCGCTGCAGCGTTGATGCTGGCGATGGTTCCATCGCGCGCCAATACGATGCAGCCATCGCGCATGGCCTCGATGATCTTGCCGCGCGCGTAGGCGGCGGTATCGCGCAAGCGCGGGCGTAAGACGATCCAGCCGAGCAGCGCGGTGCTGATGGCGAAGGTGGCGGGTGTAAGGTCACCGCCCAGGGCCGTCGTCCAGCGTTGCAGATAGGCCAGATGCGCCACGAGCGGCAGCAATTGCCCCACCACAAGCGCCAGCCGCACCTGCGTACGCGTGGCGGCGTGGGCATACAGCGCGTTGACGGTTTCGCTGGCGGGCAACGTCAGCAGCACCAGGCTCATCGCCAACAATACGTAGTTGTAAGCCGTGCCAACCCAGAACACCGGCCCATGGGCAAAGACCGCCCGCTGCACGCCGTCAATGACGACAAAGCGCGCATCAAGCCAGACCAGGTGATGCAGTTCGTTGGTGGCAACCAGCCCCAGGAAGGCCGCGGCCACCAGCAGCGCGACCACCCAGCCCACGCGCACGACGGGCAACGCATTCAGCTCGGGCCGCGTGAGGCCAAGCACCAGGCGCAGCCAGGCGGCCGGCACCATCATGATCCCGAGGTAAGCCACCTTGGCCCAGCCCACGCGCACGGGCATGTCGAAGGTGACCACCTCCATCAGCCGCGCACCGCTCCACAAGGCGGTGCCCAACGCCAGCAGCATGAACGCGGAGACTTCCGCGTCGTCGCGGCGCGGCCATGACAGGCCGATCAACGCTATGGAAACAAGGGCGGCACAGGCCAGCGCGGCGATCAGCATGATCCGCGCTCCCAGCATCCACAATGCCCGAGAGAATGCTGGCGGAGGTTGTCGCCAGCCGGTTGATCCACGTTGAACTCCCCCGTCTGTTTGTGCCTGTTTTTCTTTTTTGCCAGTGTATCGGCTGCGCCGCTGCGATGGGTAAACGCCTGGTGCACGCTCGATCACCTGTCAAGCGCTATCGGCGGTAAATGTGAAAACTGAAGCACCGTATGGGGCCGCTTGCCCCACAACGGGGCAGCACGCATATCGATCTGCCAACGAATTCGTTTGCGCGGTGCAGCATCCACCGTACGCTGGGCCCCTCAAAATCTTCAGGGGTCGTCATGCAAACAGAATTTACGGGGCGTTTTTCGTTGCAGGGGTTGGCACAGGGGTTGGCCAAATCGTCACGTCAGGCAGCAGGCGTGGTCATCGGGGCTGCGCTGGCGGTGGCGGTGTTGCACGCGCCGGCCGCCCGAGCCGATCGTCTGGACGACATCAAGAAGGCCGGCGTGCTGCGCGTGGGCGTGTTCGATGCCAACCCGCCGTTCGGTTATGCCGATGCCAAGACCGGCCAGCCGGTCGGCCTGGATGTCGACTACGCACAGGAAATCGCCAAGAAGCTGGGCGTGAAGCTGGAACTGCGCGCCACCAACCCGGCCAACCGCGTGCCGCTGCTCACCTCGGGCAAGGTCGACCTGATTGCCGCCAACTTCACCATTACCGACGAGCGCAAGAAGCAGATCGACTTCAGCACGCCGTACTTTGCGAGCGGCCTGCAGTTCATTGCCAAGAAGGGCTTCCTCAAGCAGCCGGATGATCTGAAGAAGGATGGCATCCGCCTGGGTGTGGACAAGGGCACCACGCAGGAGACCACGCTGCGCGAGGGTTACCCCAACGCCCGCGTGATTGCCTATGACGACTCCCCCCTGGCACTGACGGCGCTGCGCAGCGGTGCCATCCAGGCGTTCGCGCAGGACGGCGCCAAGCTCGGCGCGCTGCTGGCCACACTGCCCAATCGCAGCGAGCTGGAGATCTCGCCGTTCGTGCTGACGCGTGAATACATGGGCGTTGGCGTGCCCAAGGGCGAGGCGCAACTCACCGCCACGGTCGACCAGATCCTGCAGGGCCTGGAAAAAGACGGCACCGCCGCCCGCATCTATGACCGCTGGTTCGGCCCGAAGAGCACCGCACCGCTGCCGCGTGACTTCGTGATTGGCAGCACCAAGTGAGCTTGAGCCTGCCGGCGTTCCTCCAGCCCCTGCCGCCGCGTTATCTCGGCTGGATGCTGGAGGGCTTTGGAATGACGCTGCTGGTGTCGGCTGCCGCCATTGCCGGTGGCCTGGCGCTTGGCCTGCTGCTGACCGCACTGCGCGCCAGCAGCCAACCGTGGCTGACCGTACCGGCGCGCGGGCTGGTTGGCTTTCTGCGCAAGACGCCGCTGCTGGTGCAGCTGTTCTTCTGGTATTTCGGGGCCGCGCAGTTGCTGGGCGAGAACGTGGTCGGCGCCATTACGGGCTGGAACGGCATCGCACTGGGTGGCTGGCGGCTGCCGGCACCGTCGTTTGAATTCCTAGCGGCGGCATTTGGCATTGCGCTGTATGCCGGTGCCTTCTTCTCGGAAGAACTGCGCGCCGGCATCCGGGCGGTGCCGCGCGGCCAGCGTGAGGCCGCCTTGTCGCTCGGCTTCACACCGCGAGCGGCCTTTTTGCGCGTGGTGCTGCCGCAGGCGCTGCGCGTATCGGCGCTGCCGTTGCTGGGGCAATGCGCCAACACCATCAAGAACACCTCGCTGGCCATGGGCATCGGGCTGGCAGAACTCTCCTACAGCGCGCGGCAGGTCGAAACCGACACGCTGCTCGCCTTCCAGGCCTTTGCTGTGGCAACCGTGCTGTATGCGGTGGTGATCCTGCTGCTGCAGTGGGCAGCGCCGCTGGTGCTGCGGCGACTGGGGTGGGTGGCCGCTTCGGCGGCTGGGCCGATTGGAGCCGCGGCATGACGGCAGAAGCCATCCTCCTGCACCTGCGGTATCTGCTGGTCGGCCCGTATCCGAACGGGCCACTGTCGGGGGCCGCACTCACCGTGTGGATGGCGCTGCTGGCCTGCGTGGCCGCAACAGTGGTGGGCGTTGGCTGTGCAGTGTTACTGGATCGCCTGGAAGCCATGCCGAACCTGCGCTGGCTGGCGCGCGCCCTGCGCGGCATGTTGGCAACGCTGCGTGCCATCCCCGTGCTGATGCTGATGTTCTGGGCGTACTTCCTGATCCCGATGGCGATGGGCGTGGCGGTGCCAGAAACCGCCACGGTGGTGACCGCGCTGGCCGCCGTGGGCGCCGCCTACATCGCGCAGAGCATGGAAGCCGGCCTGCGTGCAGTAGGCGCCGGACAGCGCAATGCGGCACTGGCACTGGGCATGCGGCCTACACAGGCGCTGCTGACGATCGTGCTGCCGCAAGCGTGGCGCATCATGCTGCCGTCGTTGGCCAATCAATGGGTGTCGACGGTCAAGGACACGTCGCTGGCGTACATCGTGGGCGTGGTGGAACTGTCCACCGCCGCAGGCCAGGTCAACAGCCGCACGGTGGCGTACCCGGCCGAAGTGTTCGGCGCGGTTGCCGTGCTGTACTTCCTGCTGTGCAGCGGAATTGAGGCACTGCCCAATTGGTTGCGTGCAACCTCCACGCCGCAGGCGGAAATGTCGACCTGGAAGCGCTTCCTGCGCTGGCGAGCCCGCCCCGTTGCAGATGCGGTGACGTAGCGCAGTTGCGTAGGTAAGTGGCTATCTTGCGTTCACAAAACGCCGGTATCATCGAAACATGACCGATACCCGCGCCACCGCCCATCTCTATCCCGCGCACGACCTGGCGATCTGCACCGACGCCAACACCGCTGTCGAGCGCATTACCGCCATTTACGAGCGCTCCGCGCAGACGATTCGCGATCGCTTCCTCGCCTTCGCCCGCGGTGAAGACTGTAGCGAAGACGGCTCCGCCTGCTACCCGTACCTCGGCATCACCGTCGACCCGAAAACGCTGGTGAGCGATGCGCGGCCGGCCTGGGGCACGGTGGCGTATCCGGGGGTGTACGGCACCACGCTGACGCGGCCGGATCTCTTCCGCGAGTACTACCGCACGCAGATCGAGCGCCTGCTGCACTATCACAACAGCCCGGTGGTAGTCGGCGTGAGCAACCGGCCGATTCCGCTGCCGTTCGTGGTGGAAGCCTCCACCGTGGACATCACGCCCGAACAGGCGCGCGCACTGGGTGGCGCGTTCACGTTGCCCGACCTCGCGCAGATCGACGACTCCATCGCCAACGGCACCTTCCGCCCCGAGGGGGACGAGCCGCAGCCGCTGTCGATGTTTACCGCCGAGCGCGTCGACCTGGCCCTGCAGCGCCTGTACCACTACACCGCCACGCACCCGAAGCACTTCCAGCGCTTCGTGCTGTTCACCAACTACCAGCGCTACGTCGATGAGTTTGCCGCGCTCGGCCGCAAGCTGATGGAAGACGGCAACGACGAGGGCTACATCCGCTTTGTCGAACCCGGCGACACGGTGCACGAACTTGGCACCCCGGCGCCCGACGATGCGCACCGCATCAAGGGCCTGCCGCAGATGCCCGCCTACCACCTTGTGCGCGAAGACCGCCTGGGCGTGACGCTGGTCAACATTGGCGTGGGCCCGTCCAACGCCAAGACCATCACCGACCACCTGGCCGTGCTGCGCCCGCATTGCTGGATGATGATCGGCCACTGCGGCGGCCTGCGCCGCTCGCAGCAACTGGGCGATTACGTGCTGGCCCACGCCTATGTGCGCGACGACCACGTGCTCGACCAGGACCTGCCGCCGTGGGTGCCAGTGCCGCCCATCGCTGAGATTCAGGTGGCGCTGCAGGAATCCGTCGCGCGCATCACCGGGCTGTCCGGCGCCGACATGAAATCGCGCATGCGCACCGGCACGGTGGTCTCCACGGATGACCGCAACTGGGAGCTGAAGTACCAGGCGTTGTACAGCCGCTTCAACCAGTCGCGCGCGATTGCCATCGACATGGAAAGCGCCACGATTGCCGCCAACGGCTTCCGCCTGCGCGTGCCGTACGGCACCCTGCTGTGCGTGTCGGACAAGCCGCTGCACGGCGAGCTGAAGCTGCGCGGCATGGCCAACCTGTTCTACCGTCAGCGCGTGAGCCAGCATTTGGCCATCGGCATGGAAACCGTGCGGCTGCTGCGCGAGAACGGCGTTGAGGCGCTGCACTCGCGCAAGCTGCGCAGCTTTGACGAACCGGCGTTCCGATAAGCCCTGGCACTAGTCCTGCGCCGGCAACGCCTGGCGCAGGAAGTCCAGAAAGGCCCGCACCACCTCGGGCAAAGTGCGGCCAGCCAGTGTCTGGAGTTCAACCGCCCGCCCCCGCATGCCGCGCTCGCGAATCTCTGCGGCATGCAACTCGCCACGCTGGACACGGTCGCGCACCGTGATCTCCCCCGCGATGGCCAATCCACCCCCGTGCTGCACGAAACTCAACAGCCCGTCGAAACGGTTACTGATCAACACCGGCTCGAACACCAAGCCACGGTCGCTGCAGCTCATGTCAAAGAGTTGGCGCACCGTGTTGTCTGGCCCCGAGAGCGCAATCGGAAACGGATGCATCTGCGCCAGTGTCACGCTGGAGAACTTCGCCAGCGCGTGGTCAGGCCGCATGATGGCGAACACCGTGGCACGCTGCTGATACTCCACACGAATGCCCTGAACGGCTGCGCGGCTATAGGTCAAGCCGATGTCCGCATCGCCACGCAGCACCGCCTCCGTTACGCGCATGGGCTCCTCGGCCCGAAGGTCAAACTGGATGCCCGGATGCTGCTCACGAAACGCCGCGATGACGCGCGGCACAAACTCGATCGCAAAACCATCGGAGCAGGCAAGGCGCACCCGCCCGCGTTGCAGCCCTTGCAAGCCCTGAATATCGGAGACCACGCGCTCGGCCTCCAGCGCCTCGCGCAGCGCGTGCGCGGCGAGCAGTTCGCCCGCTGCGCTGGGCCGCATGCCGCGCGGCTGACGCTCGAACAACGGCACACCCAGCAGTTCTTCGAGCATCGCCACTTGCCGGCTGATGGCTGACGCACTGACATGCAGACGCGCCGCCGCATCCGTCAGCGAACCACTGCGAACGACTTCAAGGAAATAGCGCAAGGATGTTTCCTGCAGGCGATGGGGCGTCATGGGCGATGTCGGCAGGAATGCCGAGCTTTGCGTAAAACGCAAAGGTATCCCGAAAAAATTTCGATTGTCAAAAAGGTCGCGCCTACCCAGACTGCCACCGAACATTGACCAGCCGAGGTACCACATGCCCCGCCACTGCACAGTCCGCCATACGCCCACGTCCCAGAATCAGCACCGGCTGCTGGCCTTGCTCCCCGCCCTTGTGCTCGGCGCCGCCGGGCTGGCTGGCGCCGCCGAACTCTCGACGGCAGACGCCGAGCACCGCGCGCAGGCAACCTACCGCGAATACTTCGACCTGCTGTCTCTACCCAACGATGCCATTGCTCCGGAGGACATCCGCAAGAACGCCGATTGGCTGGAGCGGGCCTTCCGCAATCGGGGTTTCACGACAAAGCAGTTGGCAAATGCCGGCAAACCGATGCTCTATGCGGAACTGCCGGACAGCGATCCCAAGCGCAAGACCGTGTTGTTCTACATGCACCTCGACGGCCAGCCGGTGATCCCCGCACAGTGGGCGCAAAAGAGTCCATGGACGCCGGTGCTCAAGCGCAAGACCGCACAGGGCGGCTGGGAAGAGATCGACTCGGCCCAGCTCTTTAGCGGCCCGCTCGACCCCGAGTGGCGGGTGTTCGGCCGCTCGTCTGCCGACGACAAGGGCCCGATCATGATGATGCTGGCCGCCATCGACGCGCTGAAGGCCAGTGGTGACCGGCCGGCGGTCAACGTCAAGGTGATCCTCGACAGCGAGGAAGAAAAAGGTTCGCCCTCGATCAGTCAGGTCATGCAGGCAAACCGCGATCTCCTGCGCACCGATGCCATCGTGATCCACGACGGCCCCATGCACGCGAGCAACCTGCCGACACTGGTGTTCGGCAACCGTGGCGCGGCCGAAGCCAGACTCACCGTCTATGGCGGCAAGGTGCCGCTGCACAGTGGGCACTACGGCAACTACGCCCGCAACCCGGCGCAGCAACTGGCCAGCCTGCTGGCGTCGATGAAGAACGACCAGGGCCGGGTGACCGTGCCGGGCTACTACGACCACGTCAAGATCAGCGAAGCCGATCGCAAGATCATGGCGGCCGTACCCGACGACGAGGCCGCGCTCAACCGGCGCCTGGGCATTGCCCACGCAGACAAGGTCGGGGCCAACTACCAGGAGGCCATGCAGTACCCGTCATTGAACGTGCGCGGCATGGCCTCCGCCGCCGTGGGCGACAAGGTGGCGAACATCGTGCCCGACAAGGCTGTCGCTGAGCTGGACCTGCGCACCACGCCGGACTCCAGCGCGGCCTACCTCGGCAAGCTGATCGAACAGCACATCGTGCGGCAGGGCTATCACCTCGTGAAGGACGCACCGACCGACGAAGAGCGCAGCCGCTACGACAAGCTCGCCAGCTTCTCGTATCAGAGCGAGGGCGCAGACGCCGCCGGCTCACCGATCGACTCCGTGGTGGGCAAGTGGGCCTACCAGTCGCTGACCGACAGCTTTGGCACCAACCCTGCGCCCGTGCGCATCCGCATGATGGGTGGGACGGTGCCCACCGCAGAAATCGTGCATGTGCTGCAAGTGCCCTTTGTGATCATTCCGCTGGTCAATGCCGACAACAACCAGCACGCTGCCAACGAGAACCTGCGCATGGGCAACTACGTGAGCGGCGTACGCACGATCTACAGCCTGCTGACCCACCCGCTTTGATGACCACGCACACCGGCTAAGCCGCGCAAAACAGCCCGTGCAGGCCGAGCGGCGCCACGCCGTTCAGGCTTGCCACGGCTACCGGCCCTGCAGACAAGTTGCGCGCATCGAACGCCGTCAGCTTGGTGCGACCGGCATCCACATCAAACACGGTACCGATCAGCCAGCCCTCACCCTCACGCGCACTGGTCGAGGCCGGCACAAACAGGTGCTCTTCCACCATCACGCGGTGCCCGAAGCGGTACTGCTGTGCCTGCCCTGAATCCGAATCGAAACGCATGATCGTGTCGAACCCATGCAGCGCCTGCGCATTGCCGGACGGCGCCGTGTGGGCCACGGTAAACAATGCACGATGGCGCAAGGCCGTACGGCGCGTATCGACTTTCGGGAACTCCGCCACGTGCTCCGTCACGACCTGGTCAGCACGGCCTGTGCGCAAGTTCAGATGCAGTTGCGTCAGACGCGCGCCGGGTGCTGGGCGAATCTGCCCGCGCATCAGTTCACGCAACGTGGTGGTGACGATGGTGGCGTCGTCCGAGCGTACGTAGTCCAGGTGGATTTCCTGCCCATCTGGTGACGACCACGCATTGCCGAGGTGGAACACAAAGCCAGCAGGCAGCTGCAGCCAGCGCATGCGTGTGACGTCGTTCTTGTCGAGCACGAGCGCGCGCATGCCAAGCTCAGGTCGCCACACGTGCGCGTCGAGAAACGACATCCCCTCACGCGAACGCTCCACGTCATAGATGAACGACGGCAGCAGGAACACCAGATGGTGCTGCGTCACGGCAAAGTCATGCACCATCGCCACATCGGGCACCTTGACCGATTGCACACGCTTGAGCGCACCATCCGCGCCCACGCAGTACACCGTCAGCAGACCCGCCGCGCTGCTCACGCCAAAGTTCCACAGCGTGCCATCGGGCTCCACCTTGGGATGGGCCGAGAACGGCATGCCCTTGTAGTCGTCGCGCCAGGTCTGCACACCCAGCGTGCGCAGCGAATCCGGATCGACGCGCGTGGCCGAACCGCCTTCCCACAGCGCGAGCATCTCATTGCCGTGCATCACGAGGCTGGTATTGGCCACGTTGATGCTGTCGGGCGTACTGACGGGCTCCATGTCGGGGTTGGCGGTGCCGAAGGTCGCGCGCAGCGGCTTACCGGCGGCAGTGTCGGCGACAAACTTGTCGGTGCGCACGAACACGCCGCGATGCGTGACACCCTGCTCGCTGATGTCGTAGCGCTGGATCATGCCGTCGCCGTCGAACAGGTGGTGGTAGCGCACCCCACCAATCTCGTGCCGCGCGGGGCCGTTGCGGTAGAACGCACCTCGCAGGGCGAGCGGGAACGTGCCCTCCACCTTGAGCGCGCTGGTTGGCATGTCCGTGCTGGCGCCCTGGTAACCCGCCAGCCACGGGTACTGCGCGCGGGCGGCGGCAAACCCTGCGGCCCACGGGTCCATGCTGGCCGCCATCACGTCTTGCAGCGTCAGCCCAAACGGTGCGGCACCCAAGGCCGCCAGAGCAGCCCCAACAAACGATCGGCGTTGCATGGCAAGCCCCGGTTCAATGTCAGTGCAGGTGGATCGTCACACGCTGGTCGGCTTGTACGTCGATCGCAGCATCGTCAAAGGACGGCGCGCCGAAGCGGCCTTTTGCGTCGCGGCTGAAGCCGTAGGGCTCGACGGGAATGCCGGCCGGATTGGTGCCGAGCTTGCCGTCGTTGTTGACGTCATGAAAAACCGACAGCGCGTAGCGCCCCGCCGGCAGATCCGGATAGACGAAGGTGACGCTGTTGCCGGACACGCTGTCGAGCACGGCAATGTCTGCGCGGACGGCGGTATCGGGCTTGAGCCAGCCAGCGGCATCGCGAAACATCGCAGCGCGCACCGCGCCCTGGCGACCCTGCGCGCCTTCAACGACAACGGTGAGCGTGGCGGCGGATGCGCCAGCTGCGGCCAGCATCAACAACAAGGCGGCGCCCGCGCGGGACATCATCGGCACCGAGAAATCTGCGGTCATGGAAGTCTCCTGAATTGGCATGGCCGGATTGGGCTCCGGCGGTCAGGAGGCAGTCTAGGAACATGCCAGGGGGGCGTCGCCCGCGGTGCGACGAAGTGCAGGCTGCTGGGTGCAAACGGTCACTCGCGTGCGATGAATGGGGCATCCCAGGATTTGCGCACCCGCAGCAAGCGCAGGAACGTACATGAAAAAACGCCCGCTGCACGGCGGGCGTTCTGATCAACCAACCAGTGGATCCTGCCGCGCAGACGACCGCGTGCCCGGTAGTGGGTAGTTGTCAGGGCCGTAGTACGTGAAGACCGCGGAGAACTTGACCGTGCCGGTCTGGTTGGCACGTGCTGCGTGGAAGGTGTTGCAATGGAAGAGCAGTACGTCGCCGGGCAGCAGCGGCACGGGGCGCGCGGTGTCGATCAGATCCCGGTTCTCGGGCAGCTCCTGGCGCAGGAACAGCTTGGCGTCGAAACGCTCGGCGGGCAATTCAAGCGTGTGGCTACCGGGAATGACCCACAAGCAGCCGTTGTCGACGGTCTCTTCCACCAGCGCCAGCCACGACGACACCAGCGCATTGCGCGCAAACGACCAATAGCGGCTGTCGCGATGCCAGTGCGTGGCCGTGCCGAAGGCCGGGTGCTTGGTCATCACGCAGTTGTGGTGCGCAAGCGAGAGATGCACGGGGCCGCCAATCAGTTGGGCGATCGGCCCGGCTACGCGCGGATCGCGTGCCCATTCTGTGTAAGGCGTGCCGCGCGAATCGGCGTCGAGCAGGCGGCGCACGGTGTGGCCGCCCTCTGACTCGCGCGAGGTGGGCGCACCGGCATAGCCGACGTCAGTTTCCAGTTCTACGGGCGGGATGGCGCGCGCCAGCGCATCCTGGGCGGCCGCCAGCAATGTGGCGCACTCATGCTGACTGGCCAGACCACGCAGGACGAGGTAGCCGTGCTCGTTGAAAAATGCCTGTTGCTCGGGGGAAAGCGATTGCGCGGAAGTGGGCGCAGCGGTGCGCGTGTCGACAGACGCGGTCATGGCAGGGAATGGTACGGAGACGGCGAAAGAGAAAGAGTGTAGCGCGCCGCCGCACTGCCTGCCGATCAACCCTTACGCCAACCCTGCCCTGGATCAAACGTTATACGCGTCGACCCGGCCGCGCCTTACCAGAAGGCCTGTTGACCCGACAGACGGAAATACTTCGCGATGACCATCAAACCGAGCAGGCGCTCCTGGTCGCGGTTCAGGAACTGCGCCACCCACTGGTTGGCGTTGCGAATGATCCTCAGCGCATCTCCCGGGAATTTTTGGTAATGCTCCATTTTCTCCTGGAGATCGGAGAAATCATCCTTCAGCAGGACATAGTGCACATCGGGAATCAGCCTCCCCTCCATAAACCACGTCTCATACCGGGGCCGCCGCATGAAGCACAACGAATTGGATGACATGATCCATTTCAGATTGGTGGCAACATCATTCCCTTCAACGCTGACGATGTACTTGTATTGCAACTGTTCAGCAATCGTCATCGGCGCCTTGTAGAACGCCTTGCCCTGCACGGATTTTCGAATATCACCGATATCAACGTTCGGCAAGTCATGGCACCGTTCAACAAACGCCTGGCGATGCTCCTGATGACACGGCCCTCTGAAAACCGCCATTGATTTTTTATCAGCAAAATCAATGTTGTCACGCGCAAAGGAAAAATGCCGGATTGCATCCAGCTTCAAAAGAATCCCGTTGTGGGAAGAATTTTTGATTGGACGGCTTTTTACGAAAGCGGGAGCGGTCGGCTCGGTGATTACATCTCCGCAGTCATAGTCGAAGTTGTAGCCCGGACCAAAATAGTCCATCAGATCGACCAGATCATAAAAATACGTGCTACCGATATTCCGATCTTTTCTCTGAATGGTGCTCGTTGAGGACTCCAACAGGAAGTTGGAATATTCAACTGCATTTCCGCTTGGACCGAATGTTTCCGAAATGGAGTTGTAGTAATTCAGGCGATCCAGCACATCCTGACGGCTGCAGTGATGACCTTTTCTCTTCAGAAACGCCTCAGCTCTTCCGTGCTTGGTCGCGCGAGCCAGAAAATGACTCGATGCATTCGAGAAGTAGTACCAGAACTTTTTTGCGGAGACCCGGCTCAGGCGATATTTGAAATGCGGCATGAAGCAAACAAGCAATTGCGGAGATGGTTCCCAAAGATGAAGCGCGCCGACGCGCTTCTTCAACAGGTGTGATGGCAGGACGTTGTTTTCGAGTGGAAGTCGCCAACTCACGCATGACTACACGTGGCACATGAGCCACTTTTTATATTCCACTGACGCGCCGCGCCACTGATCGCGCTCCCCATCAGGCAGCGTTTCAGCGCCAGTCGCCATTCGCGTCTGCGGCGGGCCTTACTCTACCGTAAGTCGCTTGCAGCGCCTTCTGTTTCTTGGGGCAATGTCGCCCGCGCCAGCACCGGGCCCAATCCACGGTCCAGTGACTGTTGCCATGACGTCACACTTCGACACCCGTGCGCAGGGCCGGCTGCGCATCCAGTTTCAGCAGGTGGTCGGTCAATCACCTCGGGGATGCGGTTTGCGCCGCACAACCGGGCAGGAGGCCTGGGCCATCTCTGCCGACCAGCCCAGCCTCCCCATCGCCCGATTACTGCACTTCCAGCGCTGTCACCATCAGCGCACCGCCCACCTTCTCGGCGGTAAAGCGGACCTTGCTGCCAACCTGCACCTTGCTAAGCATGGCCGGGTCCTGAACGCGAAAGACCATGGTCATCGACTCCATGTCGAGATTGACCAGCGGGCCGTGCTTGATGGTCAACTTGCCGGCGGCGGTATCAACTTTCTTGACCTCGCCTTCAGACAGCGGTGCGGCTGCCGCAACAGCAGCCGGTGCAGGCGCAGCGTCATCCGCGGCGTTGGCAAATGGGGCACCGGCCAGCAGCGCAACCAGCATCAGGGCATGACGAAACGACATGTTGGACTCCTTATAAGCAAGAGATAGAGCGCGATCAGGACTTGCTGGCACGTGCCTGCTGCACCTGTACGGCACCACGCATGCCGGCTTCGAAATGCCCTGGCTGTAGGCAACCAAACTCGACCGTACCGGCCTGCGTGAAGCGCCAGACGATCTCGCCAGTCTGGCCGGGGTCCACAGTGACAGCGTTGGCGTCGGCATGCTCCATCTCGGGGTGTTTGCGCATCTGCTCGGCGTGGGCGATCAGGTCGGCCGGCGAGCCAAGCGTCATCTCGTGCCGCACGCGACCGCTGTTGATGACCTGGAGGCGGATCGTCTCGCCGCGCTGCACGGTGATCTGCGCAGGGGTGAAGCGCATGGTGTCGGCCATGTCGACGCGCACGGTGCGCGTGACCCGCGCGGCGTCGCCCAGCTCGCCGATGGCGGCATCGCCGTGGTCATGGCCCCCGGCATGATTGCCGGATGCGTGCGCAAGGGCCGCCATTGAGAGGAGCGCGGCCAGGAAGGTGGAACGGATCAGATTGCGTTGCATGTGTGGTCTCGTATTCGGATGCGGTTCAGTTGTCGCTCATTCATCGATGCCGTTGCCGGTGTATTCGTAGGCGACGGTGCCTTTGGGGTGCTTGTACCAACCGGGGTCGGCGTAGCTGTTGCGCGGCAGGTCGCGACGCACCTTCATCACCGTGAACATGCCGCCCATCTCGATGGCGCCGAACGGGCCTTGGCCGGTCATCATCGGCAGCGTGTTGTCGGGCAGCGGCATTTCCATCTCGCCCATGTCGGCCATGCCGGCCTCGCCCATGCCCATGTAGTCGGGCACCAGGTTGCGCATCTTCTTGGCGAGGTCTTTCTGCTGCACGCCAATCATGGTCGGCACGTTGTGCCCCATGGCGTTCATCGTGTGATGCGACTTGTGGCAGTGGAAGGCCCAGTCGCCCGGGTTGTCGGCAATGAACTCGATGGCACGCATCTGGCCGACGGCGATGTCGGTTGTCACCTCCGGCCAGCGCGCGCTGGGCGGGACCCAGCCGCCATCGGTGCCGGCCACTTCAAACGTGTGGCCGTGCACGTGCATCGGGTGATTCGTCATCGTGAGGTTGCCCATGCGGATACGCACGCGGTCACCCAGGCGCACAGGCAGCGGGTCAATGCCGGGGAAGACGCGGCTGTTCCACGTCCACATGTTGAAGTCGGTCATCTCGGCCACGCGCGGCGTGTACGAGCCCGGGTCGATGTCGTACGCGGCAAGCAGGAAGACGAAGTCGCGGTCCACGCGATGCAGCGCCGGGTCTTTCGGGTGCACGACGATAAAGCCCATCATGCCCATCGCCATCTGCACCATCTCGTCGGAATGCGGGTGGTACATGAAGGTGCCGGACTTCTTCATCTCGAACTCGTAGACGAAGGTCTTGCCCGGCGGGATGTGCGGCTGCGACAGGCCACCCACGCCGTCCATGCCAGCGGGCAGAATCATGCCGTGCCAGTGCACGGTGGTGTGCTCGGGCAGCTTATTGGTGACGAAGATGCGCACGCGGTCGCCTTCCACGCATTCGATCGTGGGGCCAGGGCTCTGGCCGTTGTAGCCCCACAGGTGGCCTGTCATGCCGGGGGCGAATTCGCGCTCGACGGGTTCGGCCACGAGGTGGAATTCCTTCCAGCCGCCGCGCATGCGCCAGGGCAGCGTCCAGCCGTTGAGCGTAACAACGGGGTTGTAGGGCCGGCCGTTGGGCGGCGCAAGCGGCGGCTGCGTGGCGGGCTTCGATTGCAGCGGCGCTTCAGGCAGCGAGGCGGCGCCGGCGCGCGAGACCATCGCCGCGCCCAGCATGGCCGCGCCCGTGCCACTAAGACTGCCGAGAAATTGACGTCGGGAAACCATCTTCAGTGTCCTTGGGGTTGAGAGGAGGCGTCGGCCTCGACCGGCGGGAGCTTGCCGCCCAGCGCCATCTGCAGATCGGTCTGAGCGATCCAATAGCCGCGCAGCGCGTCGATGTAGCCATTGACGGCATTGACCTGCTCGCGTGCATCGGCCAGCAGCTCGAACACGCTCACGAGCATGCCGTTGTAGCGCAGCAGCATCTCGTCGGAGATGGTCTTGCGTACCGGCACCACCTCGTCGCGGTAGTGGCGTGTCAGGTCGTACGCGGTCTGGTAACGCACGTACGACTCACGCACCTCGGAGCGTGCCCGCACGGCCGTGTCGGCGAGTTGATCAGCAGCCTGCATGTAGATCGCCTGCGCACGCGCCACGCGGGCACCACCCCAGTCGAACAAGGGGATCTCGATGCCGATTTCGTAGCCCGTCTCGCGCGGCTCGCCAGTCTTGCTATTGCGCACGTAGCCGAGATCCAGCACGTTGATGAAGCGCGTGGCTTGCGTCAGCCCCAGTGACGAGGCCAGACCATCGACCTGCAGCTTGCCGGCCTGGATGTCGAGCCGGTTGCGTAGCGCATAGGCCTCGATCTGCTGGAGTTCCGGACGCTCCTTCGGCAGGTCGGGCAGACGCTCGGGCAACTTGAAGCCTGTGTCCACGCCCCACACGCCGAGCTGGCGGATGAGCGCTTCGCGCTCGGCTTGGGCTTGTTGGCGCATGCGCGCGAGGTTGGCGGTGGCTTCGGCATAGAAGGCCTGTTCGCGCGCGCGGTCGAGCTTGCTGAAGTTGCCAGCCGCGGCCAGACGCTTTGCAAATTCGGCACCGGCTTCTGCCGCTTGCTGGACCTGCTCGGCGTAACGCGCAGACTGCTCCGCCGCCACGGCGTTGACGTACGCACGGCGCGTATCGGCCACGACCTGCAGCATCTGGTTGGCGACCAGCAGCTTGGTCTGCTCGAAGTAGCGCCCTTCGATACGCGCGGCCACCGGCAGCGTCAGCAGGCTCAGGAACGACAGCGAGAACGTGCGCTCGATCGACAAGTCATCGCCGCTGCGCGTGCGCTTGAAGCTGAAGCCCGGATTCGGCAAGCGGCTGGCCTGCACGAGCGCCGCTTCGGACAGGCCAAGCTCCGCGTACGACGCCTGCAGCCCACGGTTGTTCAGTAGCGCGATCTGCACGGCGCTGTCCATCGTCACCGGCTGAGCCAGCAGTTCGCGCGTGCGCTGGGCGGCGCTGTCGCGGGCTTCGGGTGAGCGCTGCCAGGTGGCGTCCTTGCCGAGCCGGTCGCGAGCGACATCCGCAACGGTCTTGAAGCCGCTGTCCTGTGTGACGGTGGCGCAGCCGCCCAGCAGCAGCACCGCAGCCAGCGCGCCCAGCGCACCTGGTACAAGGCGACGTGTGGAGTGATTCAACATGGCGGCCTCCTCAGTGGTGATGCATGCCGGGCATGGCGTCGCCGGCAGGCTTGACTGGGGAGACCACGGGCTCGCTCGCGGGCATTGCATGCCCTGCAGGCCCAGCGTGAGCGCCATGTGCGTCGTGCCCGGAAGCAGCGCCCGGCTTTGGGTTGACAGCCGCATTGGTCTCGCGCCACGGCGCGGGGCCAGCGTCGCGGTATGCGTGATAGCTATCGAACGTGCGGGGTGCGGACACGGCAGGTACCACCGCCTCCGCATTCAGTGGGTCAGGTGGAGCCGTAGCCGGCGCAGAAGCCGCACCCTGTGCCAATACCCATGGCGACGCGAGTGCCGTCCATGCCAGCAGCGGTGCTGTGGCCATGAACCATCGTGTGAGAAACATGAGAAACCTCGATCAAGCGTAATGACGCACGGCCGCGCACTCGTGCACGGTGCCGTGAAACCAAAGGCCAGATCCGTTCTATGGACGGACTGGTGGCGTCAAACGCGAATCGAGGGTGGGCGTTGCAGCGCTTCGGGAATGAAGCTGTGGAAGGCGGTGGAGAGCTCGCGCGGCGCATCGGCCGGCAACTTGAGCAGCGGCACGCCAAGGCTGGCGGCCAGGGGGATGACCGAACCGAGCGAACAGGCCGCGCAGATCGGGCAAGTCTTGCAGTGCGATTGTGTGGGCGATTGCGTGGGCGCTTTTGCGTCGCCATCGGCGGCCATCGCCTCTTCGTGTTCGTGGCAGGCATCTGCCATAGCGGCGCTGTCGTGCGCAGGCATTGCCATGGCAACGGTCGCCTCGTCCATCACGCCGGCGCGCGCCATCATGGTCGTCGCGGCCATCCCCTGCAGGGGGAGCGCCAGGACAACCAGCCAGAGCAGGAGGCGAGTCAGCAAGCGATGCATGGAAGAGAAATGTCGACCAGAAAGGCGGCCACGAAAGCGGGTAGTGTAGCGCGATGCCATCAATTTTTGCCCAGCGGCGGACAAGACAGCGCACAAAATGGCCCCGGCGCGGCACAATGGCACGCCACAGCGTACCCGTTTCTGCGCGCCGCATTTCCCCATTTTTTTCCAGTTTCAACGCCCCATGAATACGCAATCCCACCAGCTCAGCATGACCGTGCTGATGACGCCCGACATGGCCAATTTCTCCGGCAACGTGCACGGCGGCCACATCCTCAAGCTGCTCGATCAGGTGGCGTATGCATGCGCCAGCCGCTATGCCGGCCGCTACGTCGTCACGCTGTCGGTCGATCAGGTGGTGTTTCGCCAGCCGATCCACGTGGGCGAACTGGTGACATTCCTCGCGTCGGTCAACTACACGGGCCGTACGTCCATGGAGATCGGCATCAAGGTGGTGACGGAGAACATCCGCAACCAGGTCGTGCGCCATACCAATAGCTGTTACTTCACGATGGTGGCGGTGGACGATGACGGCAAACCCGCCGACGTGCCACCGCTCACGCCCGCCAATGCGGAAGAGAAGGAGCGCTTTGAAGCGGCCCAGCAGCGTCGTGCGCTGCGCCAGGAAATGGAAGCGCGCCACAAGGCCATCAAGGCCGCGTACGGTACGCCGGGCACATCGGACACAGTCAGCTAAGACAACATCGGCACCACGCGCGTCTGCCTACGCAGTCAGCAATGCACTGCAAACCGCATGGCGCCGGGCACTCCCATCGTTATCCACAGGCTTACCCACTGTTTCTGTGGATAAATCATGGCGACTGATCACGCTTGCGCAAACGCATATCAAGCGTGCGCAAGCCCTGCCGACACGATCGCCTCGGTAGACTGGGCCACGATCGGCACCCCGAAGCTCTCAATCGACGACAGCGTCGCGTTGTGGTGGCGCCGAATCAGTTCACCGCTGGCGTGCGGCTTGTCATGCGTCGTATGCGCATCGGCCGCTAACGTGATGGCATAACCCAGCGCGGCAGCCTGGCGAATGGTGGTGTCCACACAGAACTCGGTGGCGTATCCGCAGACGATCAGGTGCTCGACACCGAGGCTCGCAAGCAATGCCGCCAACCCTGTGCGCAGAAACGAATTCGGTGTCGTCTTGCGGATCACCGGATCGTTGGGGCGAGCCTGCAATGTTTCGACAAGGCTCCATGCCGGCGAGCCGTAGGGCAGCTCATCGTTTGCCGTCTCGTGCTGCACGAAGATCACCGGCACATGCTCTTCACGCGCACGGGCAATCAGTTGATTGATGGCGGCCAGAACACGTTCGGCCTGCGCAGGCGGCGGCGTGAACAAGCCGGTCTGCACGTCGATCACAATCAAGGCGGTCATCATACGGTTCTATGTCTGTTGTTGAGAGCGTGGCCCCAGAAAGGCCAGCACCGCTTCATTGAACAACTCGGGGCGCTGCAACGGCGCGAAATGGCTCACACCCGGCAGCATCACAAACCGCGCGCCAGGAATCGTCTGCGCCAGATACTGCGCGTGCTCGGGCTGGATGAACTCGTCGTGCGCGCTCTGCGCAATGGTCACGGGCACGCGAATCGCAGCCAGTTCATCGGCCGTGGCGTTCGGCTGTGTCTGCATCATCTCGGTGACGGCAGCAACGAACGCGTCGAAGTCGTCAGGTGTGGCGGACAGCGCAGCATAGTCCTGCCGGTGGCGGCTGAAGCAGCGGTCGATCGTCGGCGTCGGCTGGAAAGGCTTGGCACCGCTCGGGTCCATATTGCAGCCGAAGAAAAACACGCCAGCCACACGCTCGGGCGCTTGCATGGCGAGCGTGAGTGCAATGCAGGCACCATCGCTCCAGCCGACGAAAGCAGCTCGCTCCATGCCTAACGCATCCATGACGGCGCGCACGTCCGCGGCCATGCGCTCGTACGTGTAAGGCCGTGCATCGCGCGTGCTGCGACCGTGCCCGCGGCTGTCGATGAGAAGCGCACGATAGCCCGCAGCCACCAACGCCGGCACCTGATACCCCCAGTTGCCGCCGTGGCCGAGCCCGCCGTGCAGCAAGATCACCGGTGTGCCGGTGCCAAACGTTGCGTACCAGATGCTGGCGCCGTCATGCGCCACATGGCCTTGCTCGGCTGCCGCCGGCAAAGGCACTGCACCTTGCGCGGCAAAACGCGTGAGGTCGTCGTCGGTGAAGTCCACATCAGCCTCCCTGTCAGGTGCCGTATCCCTGCGCCGCAAACTGCTTGCTGCTTGAACCACGAGTAGAACATTGCCGCCAGCAGGATTTCGCGAGCATAGGGAGGCCATTCTCGTCACGCAAGTTGTGTTAAGCGCGTTAACACTAGCGGCCGTCTTCGATGCGCACGCCCAATTCGTTGAGAACCTCATGCGCGCAGCGGAATGCCTCGATGGCTGCCGGAGCACCCGCATAGATGGCGCTGTGCAGCAGCACTTCGCGAATCTCCACGGCCGTTGCGCCGTTATTGATGGCGCCGCGCACGTGGCCCTTGAGCTCAGTGCTGCGGCCCAGTGCAGCCAGCATGGCGCACGTGCACAGGCTGCGTGTCTTGAGGTCGATGCCGTCGCGCTGCCATGTGCTGCCCCAGGCGTGTTCATTGAGCCAATCCTGCAGTGGCGCGGAGAAAGCATCGAGCCCGCTCATCGCCCGCTCCACAAACGCATCGCCCATCACCTGTGCGCGGCGTGCGCGCCCGGCTTCCTTGTCCTGTTCTGCCACGACCCCTCCTCCGTTCCGAAAACCCGTTGCAGGCCGATCATGCTGGCTTGACCAGCAACATCATCAACGCGGTACCCAGCAGCACTGCGCAGAACGTCAGCCGCAAGCGCAACGGCGAAAACCTGTGCGCGAGCGTCACACCCCACGACACGCTGATCATGCCGCCTACCGCCAGCGGAATACCCGTGCCCCAGTTCACATGGCCCGCGTGTGCATACGTTGCCAGCGCGATCAGCGTGCCTGGCACCACCAGTGCCAGCGCCATCCCCTGTGCGCGCGTCTGCGGCATGCCGAAGAAAGTCACCAGTGCCGGCACAACCACCAGCCCGCCGCCCACGGTAAAGATGCCCGACATCGCCCCGCTGGCGATCCCCATCAGCGGCATGGCCGCGGCTGGCATGGTGCGTGGAGGAGCGTGCTCAGCATCCTTGGCCGCGTCCGGCTTGTTCTTGAGTTGCGAAGCAAAGTACACCGCCAGTGCGATCAGGAACACCGCAAACGCGGTGTGCAGATGGTGCGCATCCAGCCCCGCTGCGAAGCGCGCCGCCACATACGTTGCCGCCATCGAGAACACGCAGATCAACGCCACCGAGCGCAGATGCACCGGATGCCGCTGGTGATACCGCAGGAAGCCGATCAGCACATTGGGCGCAATCATCACCAGCGCGGTGCCCTGCGCCAGATGTTGGTCCATGCCGTACAGATAGCCGAGCACGGGAATAGCGATCAGCCCCCCGCCAATGCCCAGCAGCCCGCCCGCCACACCCAGGCCCATACCGAGCAGCAGGTTGAACAGGCCGATGAGAACAGCGTGGGACGTCATGCGCGCAAGGAAAGGAGGAGGAGAAAAGCAAACACGGCGGCGCGCCGTGATGAACACAGCGCGCCGCCGGAAGGTCGAGCGGGAAATTGTAGCGTCAGCGTCTCAAGCGATGTGCGCGGCAAAGCCGGATTTGTCGGGCGCGATCTCTGCGCGCAGCGTGAGGGCTGGGATCTCGTAGTCGCCCGCGTTCTGCTGGCGGAATGGGATCGGATCGATAGTGAACAGCGTATCGAGCCGGTCGCCAAGCGCCAGGGTGGTCTGCGCAAAGCGTGCGTCGTCCATGCGGCCGGCGCGGTGGGTGACGAATGGCGGCAACACATCAAAGCCGGGGTAATGCAGGATGCCGTGCTGGATCGGGAACAACACATCGTCGATCGGACCATTGATGCCACGTGGGCCGTAGTGCGACTCCCAGCCGCCCGTGGTGACGATCAGCATGGCGCGCTTGCCAGCGAGTGTGCCCTCGCCATAGCGATCGCCCCAATGCGTATCGGAGTGCTCGCCCACGCCGTAGGCGAATCCGTACGCATACACGCGCTCAACCCAACCCTTGAGGATGGCCGGCATGGAGAACCACCAGAGCGGGAACTGCAGGATCACGGCATCAGCCCACTGCAGCTTGGCTTGCTCTGCGGCAATATCAGCCGTCTGCAGGCCGTTCTCAAACGCGTGCTTGGAGTCCAACGACGGGTGAAAGTGCTGGCCGATCGGCGCAACGGTGCTGTCGCCTGCGTCGAGCGGGGCCTTCCACCGCATGGCGTACAGGTCCGACACCTGCACCTCGTGACCGGCGGCTTCCAGGCGCTGAACGGCGAAGTCCTTGAGGGCACCGTTGAGTGATTTGGGTTCGGGGTGGGCGTAGACGATCAGGACATTCATGGCAGCAACTCCAATCTGAGAAGGCTCAAGCATGGTGGCCACCAAGGTATATTGGAAATGAATAATCCATATTCCAGGCATAGCCATGAATAATCTCAGACGGCTGGACCTCAACCTGCTGGTGACGTTGGACGTGCTGCTGACCGAGCACAATGTCACGCGCGCGGCAGAACGGTTGAACTTCTCGCAGCCCTCCGTGAGCGTGCATCTGGCCAAGCTGCGCGACATCTTGGGAGACCCGTTGCTGCTGCCCGGCCCGCGCGGCATGCGCCCGACCGCTCGCGCAGAGGCACTGCGCGAACCACTGCGGCAAGCACTGGAGGCGTTGGAGCAGGCCGTTGCGCCCGCCAGCCCGTTTGATCCGGCGCACGCCACCAACACCTGGCGCGTGGCCGCTACCGACTACGGTGAATCGACCATCGTGCTGCCAGCGCTCAACACCCTGCGCGACGCTGCACCGGGCACACGGCTGGCCATTCTCGAACTGGTGCCACCGCGCATTGAAAAGCAGGCCGAGCACGGCGAGATCGACCTCGCCTTCCACACCACCGACGGCGCGCCACCCGGCCTGCGCCGCCGCGCGTTGTTCACCGAGCGTTATGTCTTGATCGGCCGTGCGGGGCACCCGCGCCTCAAGCGCAAGCCGACATTGGCGCAGTTCTGCGCGCTCGACCATGTGATCGTGTCACCTGATGGCGGCGGGTTCTTCGGCGTAACGGACGAAGCGCTCAAGGCTGCCGGTGCCACGCGACGCGTGGTGCTGTCGGTGCCGCACTTCCTGTTTGTGATGACGGCGGTGGCCAGCACCAACATGGTGGCGATGCTGCCCGAGCGGCTCGTGCGCGGTGTCAGCGCACTACAGGTGGTCGAGCCACCGGTGGAAGTGCCCGGGTATGAGATGTCGATGCTGTGGCACGAGCGGGTGCATCGAGACCCGGCGCATCAGTGGCTGCGGGAGACCGTGGCGAGAGCGGTGTAATCCGCCCCGGGGCCACTCAGACGGAGCGTTACAGTCCGGCCTTCGGCGCCGTCAGGATCAAGCGCAGCCCAAGCGTGGCAATCGCAACGGCGGCCACGCGGTCTACCCAGGCCTTGGCGCGCAGATACATCTCGCGCGGCACGCGGCTCGAAAAGCACAGCGCGACGATCGTGTACCAGCCGAACTCCACCAGGAACACCAGCGGCGGCAATACGAAATAGCACCACACTGGCGGATGCTGCGGCAGCAGCGCAGCAAAGATACTGCCGTACCAGATCGCCGTCTTGGGGTTGCTCATCTGCGTGGTGATGCCCGTCCAGAACGACTTGCGCGCGCTGCCGGCCTGCGGGGCAACGCGCTCGTCCATGGCGATGGGATGCTTGGCACCGCGCCAGATCTTCCACGCCATATAGATCAGGTAAGCGCCACCGGCCATCTTCAGGCCGATATAGAGCCACTCGACAGCTTGCAGCAACGTGTAGAGCCCGGCCAGCGCCAGACCGCCAAAGAAGAGCGCACCCGCGCCCATCCCCAGCGCAGTGGCCAGGCCATCGCGACGCGACAACCCGATGGCGTTGCGCGCCACCAGCACAAAGCTCGGCCCCGGGATCATCGCCCCAAGCAGCAGCGCAACGAGAATGGCGAATACAGCAGCAGAGGCGGTCATCGGGGTCTCCTGGTTGGTCATGCGCAACTTGGGGTGCCGAATTCTCGCACGCCGCTAGCGCGCCCGTTGGCGCCGGGTAAGCGGCCCCGGGGTTGCGGTCAGTGCGATTGCGCCCGACGTGGCCGCCCGCACGATCCGCTGAAACGTCGGGCACTCCATGTGGCTTGGCGCGGGGCAGACCGCCGCGTGCCGCAAGCCGTCGCGCATGGCAGTGAGCCGGCGGATCGTCCGGTCCAGCTCGTCGGCCTTGGCGGCCAGCATCGGCCGGTCGACCTCCAACTGCCCGCCGGGCGCGAACATGTGGGCGATCTCGTCGAGCGAGAAGCCCGCCGCACGCCCCAGCGCAATCAGTGCCAGGCGTTCCAGTACATCGGCGTGGAACTGGCGTCGCAACCCGCGTCGGCCGGTCGAGACAATCAGCCCTTTTTCTTCGTAATACCGCAGCGTTGATGCGGGCACACCCGCGTGCTGCGTCACCTCGGCAATGTCCAGTGTGCTCACCGCTTGACCTCAAGTTGACTTGAACTTGCACAGTGTAGTCCTCGCGCCTGGAGTGCGCGCACAGGACACCCATCATGAAGACCATGCCCCCAACCGACGTCAACCAGGCCGCCCTCTGGAACGGCCACGCCGGACACGCCTGGGTTGCCAGCCAGACGGCGCTCGACCAGATGTTCCAGCCGCTTGAAGACCAGCTTGTTGAAGCGGTGAGCACCCAGCGGGCGCAGCACGTGCTCGATGTCGGCTGCGGCACCGGCAGCACGACGCTCGCCATTGCGCGCCAGCTTGGTGCCAACGGTAGCTGCCTCGGTATCGACATCTCAGCGCCCATGCTGCAGACCGCCCGCGAGCGCGCCCAACGCGAACCGACACCCGCGCGCTTCGTCTGTGCCGACGCACAGACCTATGCCTTCCAACCTGCCGCCTTCGACATGATCGTCTCGCGCCTGGGCGTGATGTTCTTCGACGATCCGGTCGCGGCCTTCACCAACCTGCGGGGTGCCGCACGCGATGGCGCAGCGCTCTGTTTCATTGCGTGGCGCGGCCCCGCCGACAACCCGTTCATGACCGCGGCAGAACGTGCGGCAGCGCCACTGCTGCCAAACCTGCCACCGCGCAAACCCGGCGCACCTGGGCAGTTCGCCTTTGCGGACCGCAGCCGGGTGACCTGCACCCTGGCCGCCAGCGGCTGGACCGATATCGACATCCAGCCTGTCGACGTTGCATGCACCCTGCCCGAGCGAGAACTGGTGCCTTACCTCAGCCGGCTCGGCCCTGTCGGGCTGGAACTGCAAGAGGCCGACTCGCAGACGCGTACGCGTGTCATCGATGCAATGCGCACGGCGTTCGAGCCTTATGTGCACGGCACAGAAGTCCGCTTCACTGCTGCGTGCTGGATCGCCCGTGCGCGCGCCACGCGAGTGGAGGCGGCACATGACTGAAACCACACGCACACTGCTCTGCGCGCTGCTGATCGGCACCGGAGCCACGGTCGTCATGGACATCTGGGCCATCATCCGGCAACGGATGCTTGGTGTGCCGCCGTTGGACTATCGCCTGGTCGGGCGTTGGCTTGGCCATCTGCTCCAGGGGCGCGTCCGACACCATCCCATCAGCGGTTCAGCACCCATCGCGGGCGAACACGTGATCGGCTGGACGGCGCACTACATCATCGGCATCGCCTTCGCGGGCGTGCTGCTGGCGGGTTGGGGGCTCGACTGGGTGTGTCATCCAACGATCGGCCCTGCGCTCATCGTCGGTATCGGCAGCGTGGCGGCGCCCTTCTTCGTGATGCAGCCTGCCATGGGTGCCGGCATTGCCGCCAGCCGCACGCCACGCCCGGCGGCGGCGCGGCTGCACAGCTTGGTGACGCACACGGTGTTCGGTCTGGGGTTGTATGCGACGGCGTTGGTGATCAGCGTGGCGATGCGTGTCTGCTAACCACCCGATCCCGCGCTATCGCAAGTCACACCGCATGCACAACGCCGAAGTGCGTTCCGCGCTGCGAAAGACCATCGACGCGCGCACTTCTGCCGGCACCTTTTCCGCCGGAAACAGCGAGAAACCCCAGCGTGCGAAGTAAGACGGCGCGGTCGTCGACAAGAGATACGCCTCACGTGCGCCGGTACCGCGTGCGCGTAGCAGCAGCGTCTCGATCAGCCGGCTGGCGATACCGCGGTCCCGGTAGATGGGGTCGACCGCCGCCGAGCGGACCACGATGGCGCGGCCGCCTTGCTCTCCCGCCACGCAGCCGATGATGCGGCCCTTGTCCAGGGCCACGTGAAAGGCGTCGATGCTGCCCTGGGTGTCTTCTGCGGGCAGCCCGCAGCGCCTGAGGAGCGCAGCGACATCGCTCCAATCGTCGAGCGAAGCCTGGCGCAGATGAATGTCGTCGGTCTGCATGTGGACGTGGTCTCCGGGAGCGCGCTCGCCGGCAATGCACTACCTGCGGCGCGCTTCTATCGTCATGCGGCAAACTGTTTTGCCGCGCCCTTCTTCAAGCCTTCTGGGGTATGAGGCCACCGTCGAATAGGTGCGCGTCCAGACTAGCATCCAGACCCGGCAGGAAAAAAGAAACCCGTGCGCCGTCTACGGACATCGATCGGTCCCGGCGCATCAGCCGGATTGCGCGCAGGCATCACGCAAACGCGTTCTTATTGGCTTGGCAGGCGGGCTCCGGGAACGCGGCCCCAGGCAATCAGGGCAATCCCGTCCGTCATCTGGATAGCATTGCAGCAACAACATCACGCAGCTGGAACGTCCACCATGCATCGAGCCCCCCTTGACCTGCCCGTCATGACCCGTATTGCGCCCGCACGTTAGCGCGTCAGCACCTGCGGATTGATCATGTTCACCGGGGCGCCGGCCTCGTACGCGAGGATCTGCCGGAAGACGTCGGTGAACTGCAAGTCCCACTCTTCGTAGGTGACATAGCCGATGTGCGGTGTGCACACGACGTTGGGCATTGTCAGCAGCGGATGCGTGGTGTCGGTCAGCGGCTCCTGCTCGAAGACATCGAGCGCCGCCATGCCCGGGTGTCCCGCTTGCAGTGCAGGCACCAGGGCGTTGGGTTCAATCAGACCGGCACGGCTGGTATTGACCAGCAGAGACCCGCGCTTCATGGCTGCCAGATCCGCGGCGGTCACGATACTGCGGGTGGCATCCACCAGCCGCATGTGCAGCGAGACAACGTCACAGGTCGAGAAGAACTCCGCCTTCGAGGCAGCCGTCTCGTAGCCATCCTGACGCGCACGCTCCAACGATTCCGGGCGCGCCCAGACCAGCACGCGCATCCCGAAGGCGCGCGCATACCCTGCCACCTCCCGGCCAATGCGCCCATAGCCAAAAATGCCGAACGTCTTGCCACGCAAGGTATGACCGACACCACACTGCCAGCGCCCCTGCCGCATCGACTCCACCTGCTGCGGCAACTGCCGCATGGCGGCCAGCACCAGCGCCCAGGTCAGCTCGGCTGCGGCGTACGACGGCGTGCCGGCATGCAGGTCGGAGCAGACGAGCACACCATGCTCGGTACAGGCATGGATATCGATATGCGGGTAGACGCTGCGCTGGCTGATGAGGCAGAGCCTGGGCAAGCGCGCAATCAACTCACGGCGGATGGTCGTGCGCTCGCGAATCAGGACCAGGGCGTCGGTGTCGGCCAACCGTTGTGCAAGCACATCGGTGTCCTCCACATGATCGGTCCAGACGGTCACCTCGTGACCTTCTAGCAGGGCATAGCAAGGCAGCCGGCGGAGGGTGTCGAACCAGTCGTCGAGGATGGTGATGTGCATGGCGGGCGCGGGAGACGTGGCAAAAGCGGGCAACGGAAAACGTTCGCGGGAATCTTGCGCCGCGCCTCCCCCGCTGTGAAATGAATTCGAGGCGCCGGTTGATGCACGAAATCTATGAATCCACGCACGGCGTCAATGCTCTGTTTCGCGTAAGCGCGCGCTGCGTCGGTTTCCGACAACGCTCTCCGGCAATCCCAGCGCATTTGCGCAATCTGTATTTGCCGGCGGCACGGCGCCCCGGTAGAGTTTTCAGCCAATGGGCGAGCGCCCAGAACTTTGGCAAAACCGGAGTGATCCGGCGACGCAAAGCTATAGGGACTTCCAGACGGTGAACCGCCAGGAAGTCAGCCAGTTGCCCGCCGACCCGCAATGGCGGCGGGCCAATTGACGGACGCAGATTTCTGCGCCGTTAGGAGGCACACAATGAAAAAGACAGTCACGGGGGGGCGCACGCCCGCATTCGCCACGCGTATCGTGGCGCGTTTGGTAGCACGTTCGGCGCGGATCTTCGGGTCAGCCGTTGCCTTTGCGGCATGCGCACTGGCAGGCGCATCGCACGCCAGGGCAGAGGGCCTGCTGGTACCGGCCTACATCTACCCATCCGGCAGCGGCGCAACGCAGTGGAACACGCTCGCCAACACGGCGCGGTCGGTACCGACCACCGTCATCCTCAATCCCAATAGCGGCCCGGACACCACGCAAGACCCGAATTACGTTGCCGCCGTAGCAAAGGTGCACGCCGCGGGCGGCAAGGTGATCGGCTACGTGTCGACTTCCTATGCAAAGCGGGCGTTGTCGGCCGTGGTGCAGGACATCCACACCTACCTGGCGCTGTACCAGGTTGACGGCTTCTTCATCGACGAGATGACTGCCGACAGCGTGACCGCACACGTGCAGTTCTACCAATCGGTCTACAACTACATCAAGGGCCTGTCACCCGCATACACGGTCATTGGCAACCCGGGCACCAACGTGCCGGAAATCTACGCCAGCCTGCCGGTGGCGGACCATATCGTCACGTTTGAAGACAGCGCGCACCACTACACCAAGTACGCGCCGCTGGCCTGGCAGGCCAACTACCCGGCCAGCCGCTTCGCGCATATCGTGTACGCCGCATCGGCCACGCAAATGCAGACCTTCATGCGCGGCGCGTCTGCCAAGGATGTAGGCAGCGTGTATTTCACGTCCAAGACGCTACCGAACCCGTATGGCGCACTACCAAGCTACTGGAGCCAGGAAGTCTCGGCTGCGGCCGCTGCAAAGTGATCCTGGCAGGTTGACGCGCCCGGCAGTTGTGCTGGCGCGTCAGGGCTGACCACCCCACGGCGCGCGCCCTGACGGCCAGCGCGCGGGAGAAGGCGGCGCCGTGCCGTCACAGACAGTGACAGGCGATGACCGGTCGGTAGCGGCGCATGCTATATATTTGGGGCACCCCGAATCCGCGCCCTTCGCCGCCCACTGGCGTTGAGACAACAACAAGGAACCCTCCATGGCCGTCACCTCCAACAAGCTGCCGCATTGGACCATCGCCGCCCCGATACTCGCGTGGGTGGTGCTGGTGGTTGGCACGCTCATGACACCCCCCGGCTGGTTGATCGCGCTGATGGCACTGGCACTGGCCGGTGCCGTCTTTGCCGCCGTGCACCATGCCGAAGTAGTCGCGCACAAGGTGGGCGAACCGTTCGGCACCCTGGTGCTGGCCATTGCCGTGACCGTGATCGAGGTGGCGCTGATCGTGTCGGTCATGTTGTCATCCGGGCCCGAGAAAGCCGGACTGGCGCGCGATACGGTATTCGCGGCGGTCATGATCATCTGCAACGGCATCGTCGGCCTGTGCCTGTTCGTAGGCGGCCTGCGGCACCGCGAGCAAGCATTCCAGGCACCGGGCGCCAACGCCGCGCTGGCCGTGCTGGCCGCGCTGGTCACGTTGACCATGGTGCTGCCCAACTACACCAGCTCCACACCCGGCCCGGTCCTGACCTCTTCGCAGCTCGGCTTTGCCGGTGTGACATCGCTGGTGCTGTACGGCTGCTTCGTGATCGTGCAGACCATCCGCCACCGCGATTACTTCCTGGTCGACAGCTCAGACGAAGACGTGCACGCCCCACCCCCGCCGACCCGTGTGGCCGTAGCCAGCGCCGTACTGCTGATGGTGTCCCTGGTGGCGGTGGTGGGCTTGGCCAAGGTGCTGTCCCCCTTCGTGGAAGCGGCCATTCTGAACGCGGGCGCACCGGCGGCAACGGTGGGGATCGTCATTGCCGCGCTGGTGCTGCTGCCCGAAGGGCTGGCTGCCGCACGCGCCGCCAACGCCGACCGCATCCAGACCAGCCTGAACCTCGCGCTGGGCTCGGCACTGGCCAGTATCGGGCTGACCATCCCCACGGTGGCCGCCGTGTTCATCTGGATTGGCCGGCCGCTGGAACTGGGCCTGGGGCCGAAAGAGATGGTCTTGCTGTTCCTGACCCTGATCGTGTCAGCGCTCACGCTGGGCAAGGGCCGCACGACGATCCTGCAGGGCGTGGTTCACCTCGCAATCTTTGCGGCCTACCTGTTCCTCTCGATCGTGCCCTGACGGCGGCACGATCATCACTCACGCAGGCAACGTCAGCGTTGCCTGCAGCCCGCCCCCTTGACGGTTGGCCAGCGCCAGACGTCCACCCATGGCCTGCGCCAACTGCTGCGCAATCGCCAAGCCCAGACCCGTACCGCCCGTCCCCCGGTTGCGTGACGTCTCCAGCCGGTAGAACGGCCGCATTACCCGCTCCAGTTCCGCCTCGGGAATGCCTGGGCCCCGGTCCAGCACGGCAATGGCGAGGCTGCCGGACTCGCGCGACACCGTCACCTCCGCATCACCGCCAAACTTGATGGCGTTGTCGATCAGGTTGGTCAGGATGCGCCGCAGCGCCTGCGGCCGGGTTTCAACGGGCGCCCCGACCTTGCCTTCCACCATGATGGGTGTGCCGCCGTCCCGGTAGTCGTAGCTCAGGCTGTCGAGCAACGCGTCGATGTCCACACGGGCGGGGGCTTCGGCACTGCCGTGCAGCGTGCGGGCGTAGGTCACGCCTTCGCGCACGAGATGCTCCATCGCGCGCAGATCCTGCACCAGTCGCTCCTGCGTTTCAGAAGGGTCCATCAGATCCAGCCGCAGGCGCATGCGGGTGATGGGCGTCTGCAGGTCATGCGAGATCGCCGCCAGGATCTGCACGCGCTCGGCCAGATAGCCAGCAATGCGCTGCTGCATGGCGTTGAAGGCCGCCGCTGCGTGCGCTACCTCCACAGGGCCGTGTTCGGGAATCACCTCGCTCTTGAGATCGGGACCGAGGCTTTCTGCGGCGGTGGCCAACTGCTTGAGCGGGCGGGTGACCAGGCGCACGGCCAGCCACGCGCATCCGCCCAGCAACACAAGCTGCACAACCAGCAGCACCGGCAGCCAGGTCGACAGCCCCATGGGATTCGGATGCACGTCGATGGTGAGTGGGCTGCCGTCGCTGAGTGTCAGGTGCACCTGGTACTGATTGCCGCCACCGGGCACCGCGTTGGCGGTGACGTTGTACCGCCCCTCCAGCGCGCGACCGATGGTGGCCGCCGCCTCGCGGGACAGGGCATCGCGCGGCGGCGTGTCGCTGCGGATGCCGGCGTCGAGTTCGTAGCGATAGGTGCGCCGGCTCAAGCGGTCAGCCCAAAGCGCGCGCTTGGCCGCGGGCAGCATGTCGAGCATGGCGACGGAGCTGGCCACGTCGGTTTCCAGGTTGCCGAGCATCAGCCGGTCTGCCGCATCGGCGCGCTCGTGCAGCACAAGGCTGAAGGCCAGCCCCTGCGCCAGAGCCAACCCCACCAGCAGGATGACCATCAGGCGCGCAAACAAGGTGCGGGGCCATAGACGTAGGGTACGCAAAGCCGTCATGCGCGCTCCTCGCGAATCTCCACCGTCGAGGCAAACACGTATCCGCCATTGCGCACGGTCTTGATGTACTTGGGCTCGCGCGCGTCGTCGCCCAGGCGTTGCCGCAGGCGGCTCACCATCAGGTCGATGGAGCGCTCGAACAGCTCGGCGTCACGGCCTTGCGTGAGGTTGAGCAGTTGGTCACGGCTGAGCACGCGCTGCGGGTGGTCGAGAAACACGCGCAGCAGCTTGTACTCCGCGCCGCTCAGGGCAACGACCACGTCCTGGGCATCCAGCAGGTGCCGCGTCGTGGTATCGAGCCGCCAGTCGCCAAAGGCCAGCAGCGTAGCCGCCTCGGTGATCTGCAGGTTGGGCGGCAACATGCGCGTGCGGCGCAGCACGGAACGCACGCGGGCCAACAGTTCACGCGCGGCAAACGGCTTCACGAGGTAGTCGTCGGCGCCCATTTCCAGGCCGAGAATGCGGTCGGCCTCTTCGTTGCGGGCGGTCAGCATGAGGATCGGCAGGTTCTTGCGCGGGCCGGCACGCAGGTCACGGCACAACGCCAGGCCATCTTCACCGGGCAGCATGAGGTCGAGCACGATGAGGTCGACCGAGCCCTTGTCGAGCGCGGCGCGCATCTCGCGCCCATTGGCCGCCAGCGTCACGCGCATCTCGTTGCGTTCCAGGTAGGTGCCCACCAGCTCGCGGATCTCGCGGTCGTCATCAACGATGAGGATGTGATCGGGCTGGCTCATGGTTTGCGCTCGATGGGGGTAGAACGTGGCGTAGGAAGGGGGGTGGCATGCCGGCGCCGGTCAGACGTACTGGCCGGCCCGGGCGCCGCCCAGCGGCACACGCCCGCACCGCCCAGTTCACAGGTCAACGCAGAAAACATCATGGTGGCAAGCAGCAGCAGACCCCTCATGGCACGCATCCTTTCAGCAGTCGCACCGTAACACCGACGGCATGCGATGGACGCATTGTGCGGCGGCTGGGGGACCATGTGGGGGCCTTTTGTATCGCTCTGTATCTGGCGGGCTCTTGAACAAGAAACATTGCACTTGCGCAGGCCTGCGGAAACAGCGGCGATACGTGCGGGGCATGCAATGCAGTCATCGGATCAACCAGGAGACGCCCGATGATTGACCTCATTCTTGCCGCACTGGCCGGCGTATTGACGATTGCATCACCGTGCGTGCTGCCGGTGCTGCCCATGGTGCTGAATGCGTCCAGCGACGAGTCCAGCGCGCTGCGCCCCGTGGCGATTGCATTGGGCTTCGTGCTCGCGTTTTCTGCGCTGGGCGTGGCATTTGGCGCGCTCTCCAGCTCGCTGGCCTGGGCGCAGGACGCCGTGCGCACCGTGGCCATTTTGATTCTGCTGCTGTCAGGGCTGGCCCGCCTGTGGCCCAGCGCATTCGAGCGGCTTCTGGCACCACTGGGCGGCATCATCGATCGCTTTGCGGGGGTGGCCGCAGGTATCACATCTGGCACGGGCACGGGCCTGGCGGGCGGGTTCGTGCTGGGCATGACGCTGGGCGTGGTCTGGACACCATGCGCCGGCCCCACGCTGGCCGCCATTCTGGCGCTGGTGGCCAAGGCACAGGACCTGGGCCGCGCCGGGGTGCTGCTGGCGCTGTTCTCCGCAGGCGCCGCCATTCCGTTGCTCGTCATCGCCTATGGCGGCCGCTATGTCACCGCGCAGGTCCGCAAGGTGTCACGGTATGCGCAGCGCCTGCAGCAAGTGTTTGGCGCTGCCGTCGTTGTTACCGCCGTGGCGATGCTCTTCCAGGTCGACACGCTGGTGGTGGCGCGGTTGAGTACGGTGCTTCCGTCGATTCACCTGGGGGTGTGAAGCATGCGTCGCGCCCGAAACGGCCGCCGGGGGATTTGTTCCTTGATGTATTGAGTCCTGTTCCCGCCCGTACCTTCATCCGGGCGGCGGCCGCGCCTAGAGTCGGTTCCATGCTCACAACCGCTTGAAACCCGGAGCCGCCATGACCATCGAAGAACGCCTTGCCGCACGCGGCCTCGTGCTGCCCCCTCCCCCGCAGCCGCTGGGCAGCTATGCCGCTGTCAGTCAGGCGGGTGATCTACTGTTCGTGTCAGGGCAGTTGCCGCTGGCCAACGGCAAGGTGGTCTGGCAAGGCCAGGTCGGCAAGGACCTGACCCTGGAAGATGGCCAGCGTGCCGCAGAACTTGCTGCGCTCAACGTGCTCGCGCAAATCCACGCGCATCTGGGTAGCTTCGAGCGGTTGGACCACATTGTCCGTGTCGAGGGACATGTCACCAGTGCACCCGGCTGGCTGCAGCAGCCTGCGGTGGTGGATGGCGCATCGGACTTCTTCGCGGATGTGCTGGCCGAGAAGGCCGGGCATGCGCGCATGGTGATCTCGCACTTCCAGCAGCCGGCCAACGCCGCCGTCATCCTGCTCGTGATCGCACAGGTCAAACCCGCCTGATTGCCCTGTCCCTGCCCACTCAGGGGGAGCACTTCTCCACCAGGAAGTCGACGAACACCCGCACCCGGCGCGTCACGTGCCGGGCCGACGGGTATAGCAGGACGAACGGCCGCGTACTGCCGCCGTAGTCCTGCAACACCTCGACCAGCGTGCCGTCGCGCAAATCCTGCTCGACCACAAAGCGGTACGTCTGAAACAAGCCTGCCCCGGCGCGCGCCAACGTGGCGCCGCCGAGCGCGTCTTCCGACGTGCCATAGGTGCCCGACGTCAGCAGATCCGTCTCTTCACCGTTGACCTGGAACACCCATGGCAGCTTACGGCCACTGCTGGGCACGTCAAACTGAATGCATTCGTGCTGCTGCAGGTCTTCCGGCGTGCGTGGCGTGCCGGCGCGGCGTAGATAGTCGGGCGCGGCCACCACCACCATCTCGGCATCTTCCAGCTTGCGGGCGATGAGGTTGGAGTCATCCGGTGCGCGTCCGCGCACGGACAGGTCATACGTGTCATCTGCAAAATCGACATTGCGGTTGCTGATGTGCACGTCGACTTCGACATCCGGGTATTGCGCCCGGAACGCGGGCAGGATGGGCAGCACGCGATAGTGCGCATAGGGCGTCGGCAAGCTGATCCGCAGCAAGCCCGAGGGCGCTGCGCGCTGGCCGCTGATCTGCCGTTCCGCTTCCACCAATTGCGCCAATGCGCGGCGGCTCTGCTCGAAGTAGATCCGGCCCTCTTCAGTCAACCGGATCTGCCGCGTGGTGCGCACGAACAGGCGCACACCCAATCGCTCCTCCAACCGGAACACGGTGCGGCTGACCGCCGGCGGTGTCACGCCTGCAGCGACTGCGGCGGCCGTAAAACTGCCAAGCTCTGCCGCCAGGCAGAACAGCTCGATGCTGCCGAGCTGGAGATCATCGAACTGTCGCGTCATGGCGCCTACCGCATCAATGCAAAGGCCCCATCATAGTGCGGGATGTGATGCATCGCATTTGTTCCCGCTGCGCATAAGTGTTTGTGCGCGATGGGCATTCTTCAGCACAAGCGTGCGGCCTACATTGGACCTCAATCGATCCCGTCGGATCGACCGGCTTCACAGCCATCCACCAAACATGAGGTTCCAAAATGAGCACCACTCAAAAAGTCGCCGTCATCACCGGCGCATCACAAGGCATCGGCGCAGAACTGGTCAAGTCGTACCGCGAACGCGGCTACCGCGTGGTGGCAACGGCGCGCAGCATCAAGCCGGTGGATGACGCTGGCATCCTGGCCGTTGCCGGTGACATTGCCGACCCGGCAACGGCACGCCGCGTGATTGCCGAGGGTGTGGCGAAGTTCGGCCGCATCGATACGCTGGTCAACAACGCCGGCATCTTCATGGCCAAGCCCTTCACCAGCTATACGGCGGAAGACTACGCAGCCAACATTGGCGTGAACCTGACCGGTTTCTTCCACATCACGCAGCTCGCCATTGCCGAGATGGAGAAGAACGGCGGTGGCCACGTGGTCAGCATCACGACCACCCTGACGGACCATGCCATCAGCGGTGTACCGTCGGTGCTCGCCTCGCTCACCAAGGGCGGTTTGAACGCGGCGACGAAATCGCTGGCCATTGAATATGCGAAGCGCGGTATCCGCGTGAATGCGGTGTCGCCAGGCGTCATCAAGTCGCCAATGCACGCACCGGAAACGCACGACTTTCTTGGCGCGCTGCATCCGGTTGGCCACATGGGCGAGATGCGCGATATCGCGCAGGCTGTACAGTTTCTGGAGTCCGCCCCCTTTGTGACAGGCGAGATCCTGCACGTGGATGGCGGCCAGAGCGCAGGGCATTGAACCCACCTGCGGCCGGTGCTACACCACCGGCTGCATCTCCTGCAGCAGCGTCGGCACCAGTTCCGACACGGTCGGGTGGATGTGCATGGCACGGCTGATGGTGGTGTACGGCGCCTTGGCGTACATCACGTCGAGCAATGCATGCACGACCTCGTCGCCGGTCACGCCCAGGATCGCCGCGCCAAGAATTTCGTGACTCTGCGCATCCACCACCACGCGCATGAAGCCTTGGCTTTCTCCCTTCTCCACCGCACGCCCGACGCGCGTCATGGGGCGGTTGCCGACCAGCAGCTTGCGGCCCGAATGCTTGGCCTCGGTCAGCGTCATGCCAACGCGGCCAAGCGGTGGGTCGATGTACATGGCGTACGCCTGGATACGGTCCGACACCCTGCGCGGATCGTCATCCAGCAGGTTGGCCGCGACGATCTCGTAGTCGTTGTAGGACGTATGTGTGAACGCGCCGCGCCCGTTGCAATCGCCCAGGGCCCAGATGCCGGAGACGTTGGTGCGCAGTTGCTCGTCGACGCAGATATATCCGCGTGCATCGGTTTGGACGCCTGCCTTGTCCAGGCCGAGATCATCGGTATTGGGTACACGCCCCACGGCCAGCAGCAGATGCGAGCCCGACACTTCTCGCGCGCCGCCCGAGCAATCCAGCCCAACCACCACGTTGCCTGCTTCGCCGCGCACGCTCAGGCAGTTGGCGGCCACCTGCACGTCGATGCCCTCCGCTTCCAGAATCTCACGCACCGCCTGCGACACGTCTTCGTCTTCACGGGCGATCAGGCGCGGGCCTTTCTCCACGATCGTCACGCGCGCCCCGAAGCGCCGATACATCTGGCCGAACTCCAGCCCCACATAGCTGCCACCGATCACGATCAGGTGCTCGGGCAGGAAGTCCATGTCCATCATGGTGGTGTTGGTGAGATAGGGCACCTGATCCAACCCCGGCATCGGGGGAACCAGCGCGCGCCCGCCAACGTTGATGAAGATGCGCTCGGCCTCCAGCAGATCGTTGCCGACACGCACGGTTTGCGCGCTCTCAAAGCGAGCATGCCCCTGGAAGACGGTGCAGTGCTCCAGGCCGCGGACCCACTGCTCCACGCCGTGGCTGGAGCGCCCGGAAATTTCGTCCTTGCGCGCCTTCACACGCGCCATGTCGACATTGACCGGCCCATCGATCATCACGCCGTACTCGGCAGCCCGTTGCGCGAGGCGCGCGGCGTATGCGCTGGCGACCAGTGTCTTGGTGGGAATGCAGCCGGTGTTGACGCATGTGCCGCCAAACCGCCCGCGCTCGATGATGGCAACCTGCATGCCGGCGCCGGACAACCGCGCGGCCAGCGCCGGGCCAGCTTGCCCGGTACCGATGATGATGGCGTCGAAGCGTTGCGTCATGGCGGTCTCCTGCGTGGCGGCATCGATTGCCACGGTATGGTAGACCGCACAGGCGTCAACGGCGACCCGGCGTCAGCGATATGTCTTGGGAAGGGGTGCCACCAGCCAGAACGGCGGATGGAAGGCAGGAAAATCTGGGCACCCGGGAGTGCAAGCCTCCCGGGTGGACATCCCATCAGTGGTGATGGTGATGCTTGCCGTGGCGACGGCGGCCACGATCGTCGTGGTCGGAGTATGAGTTGCGCTGCACGTTGCCGCCCAGCGCCGCACCCGCGCCGCCACCGAGGCCCGCGCCGACGATGCCGCCCGTGCGGCCGCCCATGGCGTTGCCCGCAGCAGCGCCCACGCCACCGCCCAGTGCGCCGCCAACAATCGCGCCCTTGCGCTCGTGGCCGTTGGCCGTCAAAGCGCCGCCGGCGCCACCGCCAATCGCACCGCCAATCACCGAACCCGTCTGGCCGCCGATTGCACCACCCACGGCTGCACCACCCGCGCCGCCCAGTGCGCCACCAAGTGCGTTGCGCAAATCATCGGCCGCCGCCGGCAAAGCCGTCAGACCGGCGAGCGCGGCAACAATCAACGTCGGGGCAATCTTCTTCCACATGCTGGGTTCTCCTTGTTTGCACATGCTCAAATGCAGGATGCGCCACACCCCCGTTGGCGGGCCGTTCCTGGGTCAATCAATTCGCGGCGCAGAATACCGGGCGTGCAGCGTGGCGGGTTATACATTCCCGTCACACGAGTAACAAAATGTACGCAAGCCCCTCGCGTCGCTAAGTTGACCGACAGACTCAGGAGAGACCTCCCCCATGACGACTTATGTCGCCTTCCTGCGGGCCGTGAATGTTGGCGGTACCGGCAAGCTGCCCATGGCCGACCTGCGGGCGATGTGCGAATCCATTGGCCTGACCAACGTGCGCACCTACATTGCGAGCGGCAATGTGGTCTTTCAGAGCCGGCTGTCGGAAGCGTCGGTCAAGGCCAAGCTGGAGCGCTGCCTGGAGGAATACGCCGGCAAGCCCGTGGGCGTGCTCGTGCGCACGGGTGCGGAACTGGCAGCGGTGCTGGAGGGCAATCCGTTCAAAGCCCAGGCAGCCAATCGGACGGTCGCCATCTTTCTGGATGCGCCACCGCCCGCCGATACGTTGGCAACCCTGAGCGGCCGGCAAGCGGAAGAAGTCGCCCTGGGCGCACGTGAGATCTACGTGCACTACGGCGATGGCATGGCGCATTCCAAGCTGAAGATTCCTGCTGCCAAGACGGGGACGGCGCGCAATATGAACACCATCGCCACGCTGGTGGCGTGGGCGGCGGCGTAGCTCAGGCAGCCGACTGATCCGGGTGAGGCACGTCGACCGCGGCAAACAGCGCGACGACCTCGGCGATCCGGCGGCAGCCGGTCTTTGCCAAGATGGCCTTGATCTGGCTGCGTACGGTGCTGATCCGTATGCCGCTTCTCTCGGCGTGCTCCCCGGGCGTCAGGCCTTCGATCATGGCAGCCAGCGCTGCCATTTCTGCATGGGTCAAACCGTAGGGGCGATGCGCAGAACGCGGCCATTCCGTCCGGTAGAAGGGACATCGCAAAAGAACCATCGCCATCGGCTGTGCCGGCATGACGTCGGCAGCAAGATGCGGCTGCAAGGGAACGACGTGCATCTCGATGGAGACCCGACCGCTCTCGTCCGTCATGTACAGCGGAACAGGATCGACCTGCGGCATCGCATCACATGCCGCCCTCACCCGGCGTACCAGCAGCGGTGCGAGCGCCGGAACAGTGCAGCCCAGGCGGTTTGCGCTGACCCGAAGACCCGTCGACTGGTGCAGCAGGGCCTCGGCGGCGGGGTTGGCGTAGTGGATGCCCATGCCCGCGTCCACGATGACCACGCCGCGTGGCAGTGCAGCGAGTGCCGCGCTCGACAGTGTTGCACTGTCATGCCCGCGCATGGCCATGTCCTTCACGCGAAACACATGCGGCAGATGGTGCAGCACCCGCTGGAGTTCACGCACGGTGTGCTGTTCATACGGCCGGTGGCCCACCGGGCGATGCACCGCCAGGATCAAGCGCCGGTTGCCGTCGAACAGCGTGCCGCCGCATGAGTATCGAAGCCCTTCCGGGACGTAGAAATCCTGGTAGTACTCACTACGTGCCACGACGCTGTTCGGCACATAGCGGTGCATGGGGTACATCGTTCCCGCCGGCTGGCGCAGCAGCACCCCGCGTGCAAGATCAAGGCTGTGATAGTGCTTCGCGTAGTCGTCTGCCCACTGGGTGCTGTAGCCGACGAAGCGGTACTCGAGAAAGCGCTCCGTGATCGCGTCATGCACGAAGCAGTTTGCCGCGCGGGCATCGGCCAGGTGCCGCAGTGCTTCCAGCGCGGTATTCCACCCCTTCGGATCGACTGCGGCGGAATACAGCGCTGCAATGACGTTGTCGGCCGAACGCTCGGATGCCATGCTGATCCTCCCCTTCCTCGTGACAGCGGCTGCACACACCAGCGCTGCGGCGGGGCTCTATGCAATCGCGACCCTACGCTGCACGCTCGGTGTCATGCCGTCATGTTTGGCAGAAGTCGTTTGTCCGGGCTATCCCCAAATTTGGGGAGGTGTCGTCTGGCAGCATCACCAGTGCGCATTGGAAAACGTTTGCGGGTCAGCTCACGGTTTGGATGCCGCCCCGATGCACCCCGCCTAGCGCGCTGACCGCATCCCACGAGGCATCGGATATTCCATCTGAAGCGCGACAAACGCTGCGGTATCGCCACCGTGGCGTTGTGCAATGTCTTCCAGTGCCCGATCCAGCGCGACCACTGCGCGAGGCAGCTGCGGCGTGCTGGATAGCGGCGGTAGTGCATTCGCTGCCGCCCCCACCCGGTCGGGAAGAAACACCAAGCCGCTGCCCATGCGCACACCGCCCGAGGTATCTGCCGTTGCCAACACGCGCGTGAAATAGGTACGGGCATGTGCATCGGCCACCAGCGCCAGGGCAACGTCATCACCACCGGGTTGCAAGGCAGCACCGAGCGTTTCGCGCCGCCACAGCGACAGCATGTTGCTGGCCGCCGTGTACAGATGCCGTGGGCTCAGCCTGAAGCCTGCACTTGCGTGTTCGGCTGACCAGTCCGGCGCGCCGATGGCATCGGCCACCGCGTGGGCACGCTCTGCCCCGCCAATCGTCTGGATCAACGCCAGTGTGACGGGCACCGAGGCGGTTACGCCCGTCGTCGTCACAACACGGCCATCGGCCACGTAGCGGCGACCGGACACCCATTGCGTCTGCGGAAACTGCTTCGCAAGCGCATCGCGCGCATACCAGTGGGAAGTCGCGTGGCGGCCCGCCAGCAGGCCAGCACGCGCGAGCACCCATGCACCGTCACATACGCCGATGACCGTCGCGCCCTTGGCCCACTGCTGGCGCACCCAGGCCAGCAGACGCGGATCGTCATCCTCGTGCACGGCCGGCACCACCACATAGTCCGCTCCGTCGGGAAAGCGCGCGTCGAATGCGTCGATGGTGGCATCGGGTTCCAGCCGAAACGCGGGAAACATCTGCATCGGCCCCGGCTGGGTGCCGAGGGCGATCACATCCGCCACGTCAGCACGCTTGAGCACGCCATAGGGGACCACGAAATCGGTCAACTCCGTATTGGCGTTATGCCCGACCACAGCCACGAGCGGCCGTGCGCGCAACGGGTGCGCATGGTTGGCGGGAATCTCCGGCTGCGCGGCAGATGCGTCTGCATGCTGCACGGCAGCGGGCACACCACCGGGGTCCTGATGCACCTGCAACGCAAAACAGCCGGCCAGGCCGACAGCCATTACGCACACACTCCAGCCGACTAGCAGAGCGCGCCGCACGGTCAACGCCCCTCCCGGGCAAGCAGGCAAGCAAACGTTGAGAGAAGAGCGAGGTTCATGGTCAGGCGTGTATGCAGTCTTGGGAAATCCAGCGTAGCTTGACGCCCCCATTGGCAGCAATGACAATGATTTGTCGATTTCTGCCAATAGTGTGCTCCCCATGTCATGCGCTTCCACTGCGCCTCGTTCCGATACAAGCCACTGCCCGACAGGCCCGCGCGTGGTCGCGCTGGTTGCCTACCCGGCAGTGCAGATGCTGGACGTGGCAGGCCCAGCCGATGTATTTGCCATGGCGAATGCCTTCAACGTGGAGCCGGCCTACCGCGTCATGCCGGTCTCGTCGCAGGGCGGGCTGGTGCGAGCGTCGAATGGCATTGCCATCGATACGGAATCGATCGCCTCGCTGGCACCCGCCACCATCGACACCCTGATCGTTGCCGGCGGCGAGCGCGAAGGCTTGCTGGCGACGGGTGCCGATGCACCACTGGCGCAGTGGGCCCGCGAGGTATGCGTTTCGGCAAGGCGGTTCGGGTCGGTCTGCACCGGCGCGTTCGTGCTGGCGCACTGGGGCCTGCTCGATGCGCACCGCGCCACCACGCACTGGGCATCCGCGCAGTTGCTCGCGCAGGTGTTTGCGAACGTTGCGGTCGAGCCCGACGCGCTCTACGTGCAAGACGGTAAGGCGTGGACGTCAGGCGGTGTCACGGCGGGCATCGACATGTGCCTGTCGATGGTCGAGCAGGATCTCGGCCGCTGGGTGGCGGCGCGGGTGGCCAAGCAGTTGATTCTAGCTGTGCGGCGGATGGGCAACCAGTCGCAGTACTCGCTGGCACTGGAAACCCAATCTGGGCAGTACGCTGCGCTGGTCGACTGGCTGCGCTCGCGCCTGCGCGAACCGATCGACGTGGAGCAGATGGCTGCGGCGGCCGGTGAGGCGCCCCGCACCTTCCACCGCCGCTTCACCAAGGAAACCGGCATGACACCGCGCGCCTTTCTGGAAACGCTGCGGCTGCAAGCCGCCCGCGCGCATCTGGAGGCAGGCGACTCCGTCAAGCGCGCCGCCCGCGATGCCGGCTTCGGTTCGGAGGCGCATCTGGCCAAGGCGTTCCGACGCCGGTTTGATCTCTCGCCGTCGCAATACCAGGCGCAGTTCGGGCACGGCGGCTAACGCTTCAATGCGCGGCAGCTGCCTTGCGATGCGCCATGTGGTGGAAGTACGCCAGTAGGTCATTGAGCTGCGCCTCGGACAGCGTCTTCTCATCAATGGACGACATGCGCGCATTCGGCCACCAGCGTAGCGACTGCGGATCGCGGATAAGGTGGCGCAGCTTCTCGTCTCCGAGATACTCCACCGGGCTGTAGGGCACGTTCAGATCGGGGCCCAACTGAGCATCGCCCGCGCGGTTGAGCGTGTGACAAGAGAAACAGACGCGCTGGAAGGTGGCAAAGCCACGCATGACAGGGCCATCTGCAGGCAACCCGGCTGCGGGCCGGATAGCCGCAAAGCGCTCCTGCGGCTGCGCGGCCACGTCAATGCGCACGATGTTGTACGTCCACAGGCTTTCATTCACCACGGAGGCCTTGGCCGGCGGCGCCGTCCAGATCAGGCGGAACGGCCCGATGTCCTGACCCTTGAGCGTCGGCCACGGGGTGTCCGGGTCTTCCACGGCGAGCCAGGCGCGCGGCCCGTCGGGGCGATCAGCCAGCAGCAGGCGCATCGGCAGATGCGATACGTAGCCGTCGCTGGCGACAGTGGTGGCGCTGGCATCCGGGCTGGTCGGCTGGCCCTTGAAGAATTCCGTCACGGGGACGGCCTTGAAGGTCAGGCGGCGCTTCAGGTTTTGGTCTTCCACGGTAACGTCGGTCAGGTGCGGGTTGTGCAGCAGTGCTTCGCGCGTCCACATGCGCGGCTGCGCGCCAACGGCAACCGTCAACGTAGCAAACTCGGCCGCGTACGCCGTGCCGCTCAGCGTTGCGCAGGCGCAGATCACCCATCCTGCCAGTGTCACAAGCCAGTGCTTCATGTGTTCTCCCATCGGTCAAGCCTTCGGATGTCGTTGTTGGGTGTGAGTGTATTCAAGCTGGCAGACATGGGTTGCGCACTTTCATCGGTCAATCTGTTCCTCAATGCGCTGCCTGACGACGTGCAGCACGGCCTGCAACCGGTCAAGCGCCACAGAACCCAGCGCCAGGCGCACGGCATGCGGCACCTGCTTCGATGTCGCAAAGGGTTCTGCCGTGGAGACGGAAATGCCGTCTGCCTGCAGAACTGCCGCAACATGGTCTGCGCGCACTTCCGGCGGCAAGACCAGCCAGACAAAATACGACGCCGGATGGCTGATGAGCGTCAGCCCGGCCAGGGCCTTGCGGGCGATGGCCTGACGTTCAGCCGCATCGCGCCGCTTCTCAGCCTCCAGGCGGTTCACGGTGCCGTCGTCCAGCCACGCGCACGCCAGGGCCGTGACGACCGCGGGCGTGTTCCAGGTGGTGGCGCGAATCGCGCGTTCGAGCTTGTGCACCCAGGCCGCCGGTGCCGCAACAAAACCAAAGCGCAGGCCCGTGGCCACGCTCTTGGACAGCCCCGATACGTAGACCGTCGCCTCCGGCGCAAGCGCTGCCAATGGCGTAGGCGCATCCTCTGCAAGGAAGGCGTAGGCGGCATCCTCAATCACGATCAACCCGTGTCGACGCACGATGGCGGCCAGCCGGCGCCGCCAGGCAATGCCGCTGACCCAGCCGAGCGGATTGTGCAGCGTGGGCATGACATAAACGGCGCGAACACGGCGGCGCGTGCACACGCGCTCCAGCGCATCCAGATCCATGCCCTGCCCCGCTGCGGGAACCGGCGCCAGCTCCAGATGCAGCATCTCGGCCAGCACCTTGAAGCCCGGGTAGGTCAACGCGTCCACGGCCACCACATCGCCCGGTTTCAGCAGCGCCATGACCGTCACGGCCAGCCCGTGCTGCGCACCATCGACGATCAGCACGTTGTCCGGCTCGAGCGTCAGGCCCTTGCGTGCAAGGTGCCGCGCAACACAAGCACGCTCGTGCGGCCGGCCGCCGTGCGGGGCATAGCGCAACAGCGCTTCAAGATCGCCCTGGGCCGCCAGTTGCCGCAACGCACGGCTCAACAGTTGGGCCTGCCCCGGCAGCGACGGGTAGTTGAAGTTCAGATCCACTACCCCCGCCGCCACGGCCTGCTGATCGACCCCCAGGCCACGCGGCAGCACGGCTTCGCGCACAAAGGTGCCGCGGCCCACCTCGCCGCTCACCAGCCCCATTGCTTCGAGTTCGGCATACACGCGCGTGGCCGTTACCAGCGCAATGCCGTGGTGTTCCGCCAGCCGGCGGTGCGTAGGCAGGCGCGTGCCGGGCAGCAGATCCCCCGAACGGATCTGTGCGGCCAGTGCATCGACCAATGGCTGATAGCGGGCTTGCGTCATTGCTGGGAGTACCGGATGTACTAAGGACAATTTTTTGATTGTATTGCCATCGCACCCTAGCATGCCCCACATACCCCACCCAATCGGGCCCTGGCCCGCACATTCAGGACTGCCATGCACATCGCCATCCTTACCTTTGACGGATTCAACGAGCTGGACTCACTCATCGCCCTGGGCGTGCTCAACCGCATCAAGAAGCCTGACTGGCGCGTGACGCTGTGCTGTCCGCAGGCGCAGGTCACGTCGATGAACGGTGTGACGGTCCATGCGCAATCGCTGCTGGAAGAGGCGCGCACGGCAGATGCCGTCCTGGTCGGCAGCGGCGTGCGCACGCGTGAGGTCGTCGCCGATGCGGGGTTGATGGCGCGCCTGGCGCTCGACCCCGCGCGTCAGCTGATTGGCGCGCAGTGCTCGGGCACGCTGGTCCTTGCCAAGCTGGGCTTGGTCGGCAACGTGCCGGCATGCACGGACTTGACGACCAAACCCTGGGTGCAGGAGGCGGGGGTGGAAGTGTTGAACCAGCCGTTCTATGCAAGCGGCAACGTGGCGACGGCAGGCGGGTGTTTTTCTTCACCGTACCTGGCAGCGTGGGTCATTGCGCGCACCGAAGGCCTGGAAGCCGCCACTGCAGCGCTGCACTATGTGGCGCCCGTGGGCGAGAAAGAAGCGTATGTGGAGAACGCCCTGAAGAACCTCGTGCCGTACTTGCACGGGTAGTCCGTGTAACTTAGCGGCGCGCCACCCCAACCAGCCATTGGCGCAGGATTGCCACGCTGTAGCGCGAATCCACCTCCGCAATGAATTGCGCAAAGTCCACGCTGGCCGCATCGTCTGCGCGGTCGGAAATCGTGCGGATGGCGGCAAACGGCACGCCCCACTCGTGGCAGATCTGCGCCACTGCGGCGCCTTCCATTTCAACGGCCAGCGCGTCGGGCAGGGCTGCCCGCAACGCAGCGCTTTCGGCTGAGGTGGAAACAAAGCGGTCCCCGCTGATGATGAGACCGGCGTATGCCTGCGGCGCGGCAATGCCGAACGCCTCCATGACCGGCTGCCCCAGCAAACCGAGCGGATCGGCCAGCACGGCACGGGCGCTTTCGAGCAACCCTTGGGCCAGCGCGGCATCGGCCTGAAAGCGCGCCACGCCCGTCAGCGGAATCTCCCAACGCGGGAACAGCGGCGAGGCATCGACGTCATGCTGCAGCAGTTCGGACGACACCACCACATCGCCCACCGCCACCCCGGGTGCCAGCGCACCGGCCACGCCGGCAAACACCACCGCCCGCACACCAAACTGTGCAACCAGCATGGTTGCGGTGGAGGCTGCCGCCACCTTGCCGACGCGCGACAGCACCACCACCACGGCCTGGCCATCCAGCTCGCCCGTCCAGAAATCCCGGCTGCCGACATGCACGGCGCGTGCGCCAGACAGCAGCGTCAGCAGCTCGTTGATCTCTTCATGCAGCGCGGCCACGATGCCAATGGGACCACTGGGGCCACCGGGGCCGTTGGCGTTCAGGTTCAGGGACGGTGTGTTCATGTGCGGTGCGGCGCGCCGATTGCGGCGGCAATGACATCGGGAAAGGACGCCATTGTCGCCGCAATCGGCACGTACACCTTACACATTCAGAGCAGTTGGGCTGCCTTCTGCACCGCTGCGTGGCGATCCGCGCGCAGGGTATTCAGGCGCGTCTTCACAGCTGTGAGGACTTGCGGCGCGGCCAGCTCGGGGCGTCCGCACTCGAACGGCGGCGCCGGTGCGTACTCGATGCCGAGTTGCACTGACTGCGCATACTCGGCGCCGGCAATGTCGGCCATGACAGTGAGCGCCATGTCGATGCCCGCCGTCACGCCGCCGCCGGTGATGAGGTTGCCGTCACGCACCACGCGGCTCTCGTCCACAGTGGCACCGAAGGGCGGCAGCAGATCACGCCACGCCCAATGGCAGGCCGCACGCTTGCCTTGCAACAAACCAGCCGCACCCAGCACGAGCGAGCCGCTACACACCGAGGTGACATAGCGCGAGCCATCCGCCAGCCGGCGCACTTCACGCACGAAGTCGGCATCGGCCATGGCTTCGATCACGCCAAAGCCGCCGGGTATGCAGATGAGATCGGCGCGCTCAATGTCAGCCAGACGCTGCACATTCGTGATGGTGAGGCCGCCATCTGCGCGGATCTCTCCGCCACGCGCCGATGCCATCACGCACTGCGCGCCGGGCAGGCGCCAGAACACCTCGTCGGGGCCGGTGAAATCCAGCTGGGTAACGCGATCGAACAGAGCAAACACAACGATGAAGGGGGAAGCACTCATGACACGAATCTCCTGTTGGGTGAGTTAACGCTTGGGTTGACGGTTCACAGCATCGCGCTCTATCGTGTTGGCAGCAATGTCATGCTTCCCGCATTTCCTGCCATCCGCACCCACCTGCTACACACCTGAGACCCACCCGCCGCCATGCCCCATCGCATTGCCGTTCTTGTGTTTCCTGACTTCCAGGTGCTCGACGCCGCCGGGCCGGTGGCCGCATTCGAGGTGGCCAGCCGCTACCGGGATGACCACTACGCCCTGCGGGTCGTGGCCGCACAGCCCGGCCTGGTACGCAGTTCGGCGGGCGCGCTCTGGGCCGCCGAGGCGCTGCCGCCCGCAAGTCAGGTCGACACCCTGCTCGTGGCCGGCGGCGATGGCGTGGACGCCGCCATGCTGGATGCACGCACGCGCCGTTTCGTGCAGCGCTGCGCGGCACGTGGCGCACGCGTGGCCAGCGTGTGCTCAGGCAGCCTGCTGCTGGCGTCCACGGGCTTGCTGGACGGCCGGCGCGCCACCACGCACTGGTGCCGCAGCGAGCAGTTCGCGCGCGACTTCCCGCAGGTGCAACTGGAGGCCGACCACATCTACGTGAACGACGGCCGCTTCTGGACCAGCGCGGGCATCAGCGCCGGTATCGACCTCGCACTCGCGGTCATTGCTGACGACCTGGGCGAGCGCGTGGCACGCGCGGTGGCACGGCAGTTGGTCGTCTACTACCGGCGCCCCGGCGGGCAATCGCAGTTCTCGGCGCTCAACGAAATGGACTCCGCCCGCGGCCGCTTCAAACCGCTGCTGGACCACGTGCGCCGCAACCTGGGCGCACCCCACCGCGTGGGCGACCTGGCCGAACACGCCTGCATGAGCCCGCGCCACTTCGCACGCGCCTTCCAGGCCGAGACGGGCCTCACCCCAGCCAAGGCTGTCGAGAAGCTGCGTGTGGAGGCCGCCCGCGCCGCGCTGGAGAGCGGCGCCACATCCATGCAGCGCGTGGCGAACGAATGCGGATTTGGCGATACGGAACGGATGCGCCGCAGCTTTCAGCGTTTGTTGGGCATGCCGCCGTCGGTGTTGCGGGCGCGGTAGCACCGTCTGAGGCGAGAAGAAATATGGCGTGCAGCTCGTACAGGTCGTGCGCCACAGGGCAACGGCATTTCAATGCGTAGTTCCTGGCGCTGGTGATCCAGGTGCTGATCGTGGGTGTCCGCGATGTCACCGCGTTGCTGCCCCACCGCGCGGCCGAGACGGATCTCTACGCCGCCAAGAAGTACGGACGCAACCGTGTGAAGGCTGCGCAGCTAGGCGAGCACAAGACGCTGCCGACACCACAAGCGCTGGCGACCGCGGACCCTGCTTGTACGGCAACGCCCCTCGCCTGACGGCGCGCCGGCCAACCTACGCCCTACGCCAGCACCGCCAGCTTCACCAGATCCACGATCCGGTTGCACCGCATCTTCCCCTTCATGCTGGTGATGTGCGATCGCACGGTGTGCTCCGACACGCCGTTCTGCGTTGCAAGTTCTGACGGTGCCAGCCCGGCCACCAGCCCTGCCAGCACCTTCGCCTCGGTTTTTGTGATCTCGAACGCGGTGATCAGGTTGTCGGCATCGGCCTGCTTGAGCGCGCTGTTGCGGCGCATCCGCACGAACACGAGCGGCGCGTCCGATGGAAACAGCTGCGGATTGGCGGGGGCCATGTCCAGGCTCAGGGTCTCACCCCAGGCGAGTGAGACCGTCATCTTTGCGCGACACCCGGTGTGCAAGGTGGTCGCCATCACCTTGGCCAGGTGATTCAGCACCGACGGGCTCGGGTGCCAGAGCCTGTCATGCCGGACCCGCAGGCCACACCGGTTGTCGAGCAATGACCTGGCCAATGCGGATGCATGCACGACCGCGCCGCCTTCCGACAACAGCAGCACCGCCTCATCTATGGCAGAAAACGCGTCTTCCAGCAGGCGGAGCATCTGCGTGGCGGGCGAATCGGCCCACGCGGGCATTGGCCAGCCGCCGCGCTGCGGCGCTTGCGTGCTGGGCGTGGCACCGCCCACCAACAGATTCGTCATGTGGCCTCCCCAGACCCTGTCGTGCATGCCGTTGTGCATTCGGTTGAGGCTCATGGTGGACGGTGCACCGGCAAGATGCATCACCCGTTCGGGGTATGCGTTGCTTGCCTGGGCCGTGTCATGATCGGCCCCGGTATTGCTTGGCTATTACTCGATTCTGGTCATGCCACGCGGGAGGCGCCGATGCGCGAGACAGTGGATATTCCGGCGGAAGCGCTCTCCAGGCTCATTGGCCTGATTTACGGCGCCGCCAGCGACGACGACCTGTGGCCCAGCCTGCTGCAGGCCATGGCCGACTTCCTGATGCAGAGCGGCGCGCAGGACGCACGGCCCGTCTCGACCGCTGAGACCGATGCCATCGTCGCCAGCTGGTTTGGTGACACCAGCAGCCCGCTGCCGAGCACTGCCAGCGCGGCGGAACAGCAGGTGTTCCAACTGCTCGCGCCGCATTTCGTGCGCGCGTGGGACATGCGCCAGACCCAGGCCGATGCAGAAACGCATCGCCGGATCAGTGACTCCGTATTGGACCGCCTGCCGGTGGGCGTGGCGCTGGTGGAAGACACCGGCGCCGTGGTCAGCATGAACCGCGCGCTGCGGCTGATTCTGGACAACAACGACGGCCTGGTACTCGTTGCCGGGCGCATGGAATCCCGCCCAAGAAAGCTGTTGGAAGATGCGCTGCGTGAAGTGGCCGCGGTGGCCTCGGTGGCCTCGGTGGCATCGACCGCCGCACACGCAGGCACCCGCACGGCATTCCGCCTGGAGCAGGCCGCCGGGCCGCTGTCCGTGCTCGTCAGCAAGCTGCAGCCGACCAACGAGAGCACCCCGCTGGCAATGCTGTGGGTGGCGAGCGCCGACGTGCCGCTGGTGCCCGAAGGCGGCCTGCGTGAACTGTTTGGGCTGACCGCCGCAGAAGCGCGGCTTGCCCAGCGGCTGGTGCGCGGGCTCACGCTGGAAGAATCCGCGCAGGATCTGGGCACCACCACCAACACCGCCAAGACGCAGCTGAAGGCCATCTTTGCCAAGGTGGGCGTACGCCGCCAGCCAGAGCTGGTGCAGGCCATCTGGTCAACGCCGCTGTGGCTCGACCAGGGTGGCGGCCAACCCAATCGCTTATCGCTCGGCAAGCACGCCACACTCGCGCCCACACCCCGCACATCCGCAGGAGACGGCCGCATGGTTCTGCCCGATGGCCGCGCACTGGCGTGGTCAGACAGCGGCGACCCGGATGGGCTGCCCGTGATCCAGATGCATGGCCTGTCTTGCTCGCGGCACTTGCGGCATCCGGACGATGCGCTGCTGCGGGAGGCGTCGATCCGCCTCATCATTCCCGAGCGGCCGGGCACGGGCGACTCGGACCCGATGCCCGGGCGCAAGGTGGCCGACTGGCCGGCTGACGTGCAAGCGCTGGCCGACCATCTCAAGCTCGATCGCTTTGCCGTGCTGGGGTACTCGGCCGGCATGCCCTACGCGTTTGCCACCGCACAGGCGATGCCCGAACGCGTGAGCGCCGTCTTCATTGTGGCAGCCACGCCCCCGGTTGAACGCGTGGACGACATCAAGGCCTACTCGGCGCACTTCCGCATGGCGCTCATGGTGGCGCGCTACATGCCGAACCTGTTGCCGCCGCTGCTGCACGTGGTGGTGCGCAGCATCCGCAAGGATGTCTACCGTTACATCGAATCCATCTTGAAATCCATGCCCGACGTGGACCAGCAAGTCTTCCGGCAAGCCGCGTTTCGCGAAAACTACGCGCAAGAGTTGCTGGCCGGCGTCAAACACGGCGGCCAGCATTTTGTGGTCGAGACACTACTGAACGTGCACGGCTGGCAGGTCGACGGCCACCGCTTTGCCATGCCGGTTGAATTCTTTCACGGCGCGCTGGATTGGCACGTATCCGTCAACGCTGCGCGCAGGCTGGTCCAGCGCATTCCGGGGGCGCAGTTACATGAGGTGGAGGATGGTGGCCACTTTTTGATCTACTCACATTGGCGGAACATCCTGCGCGCCATGCAGGCGCGGCTGTCCTGCATCGCCTGATGCAGCCGCAGTGCCTAAGCTTCCTGCAGCAGGCCGAGGTAGCGCGGCAGATCAATGTTGCCGCCCGTCACGATCACGCCAATGCGCGCCCCCTTGATGGGCAATCCGCCATAGCGGGCAGCAGCTAGGCCAAGACATGCGGTGGGCTCCACCACCAGCTTCATGGCCTGCGCAAAGCGGCGCATGCACGCCACCAGCATCGCGTCTTCCACGGAAACGATCTCTGTCACACCGCGCTGCAATAGCGCGAACGTCAGCGCACCGAGATGCTGTGCGCGCGCACCGTCCGCTATCGTGTCTGGCGGGTCGATATGCACGATGTGGCCGGCTTGCAATGACTGCCGGCCGTGGTTGCCCGTCACCGGCTCCGCCCCATACACCTTGCAGGCCGGCGCCAACGCAGCGGTCACCAGTGTTGCGCCGCCGAGCAACCCACCACCGCCCTGGCTGGCAAAGATGGCATCCAGCGGCCCCACCTCGTCGATCAACTCGCGCGTGACGGTGGCCTGGCCGGCAATGACGTCGGCATGGTCATAGGGCGGAATGAGCGTCAGGCCGTGCGCTTCAGACAGTTCACGTGTGATGGCTTCCCGGTCATCGGTACGCCGATCGTAGAAGACGATGTGCGCACCGCAATGCCGCGCCGCATCCACCTTGCTGGCCTGGGCATCGTGCGGCATGACCACGGTGACGGGAATGCCAAGCATCTGACCGGCCAGCGCCATGCCCAACGCATGGTTGCCACCCGAAAATGCCACCGCGCCACGCTTGCGCTGCCCGGCGTCAAAGCGCGCCAGTGCGTTGAACGCGCCCCGAAACTTGAACGCCCCGGTGCGCTGCAGGTTCTCGCACTTGAAGTAGACCTGCGCCCCAACCCAGGCATCCATCTCGGGGGAACGCAGCACCGGGGTGCGCAGCGCATGGCCGGCCAGGCGTGCGCTGGCGGCTTCCACATCGTTCCAATCCGGCAGCACGGGGGCTGTTGCGGCAACAGCGGTCACTCAACCGCCTCGTCCGACGGATGCTTCCATGCGGCCAGCACTTCTGGCGTCGGCGTCAAACCCAGAACAATGCCGCGCGCGCCAATCGGCTGCTGGAACCAGCGCTTCTGCAGCGCAAGCACATCTGGGCTGGCGAACAGCGCGGCCAGTGTCTGGTCGACCAACGCCTTCCATTGCACATCGGCCTTGGACAGCATCAGCGCGTTCCGCTCCACCGACAGCGTGGGGCCGACCACCTCGTATTGCGCCGGCGTCTTTGCGTTGGCGCGCAGGCCATAGAGCACCACATCGTCAAGCACGAACGCCTGCGCACGCCCCGTGTCGAGCATCAGGAACGATTCAACGTGGTCCTTGGCATAGACCTCGCGATAGCCGTACTGATCCTTGAGGCGACGCACGTGGCGATCGCTGGTGGAGCCGGCACTGGTCACCACGGTCTTGCCGCGCATGTCGTCAAACGACTGAATACCCGAATCCGTACGCACCAGCATGCGCACCGCCGAGACGTAGTACGCCAGGCTGAAATCCACCTGCTTCTTGCGCTCGGCCGTAATGGTGTTGGGCGCGCAATCAATGGCGACCAACCCGTTGACCACTGCCGGCACGCGGCTCTGCGCGGTCAGCGGCAACCAGCGTACTTTCAGTTCCGGCAGATTGAGGCGGCGCTGCGCCGCTTCGGCCACGCGCAGGCACAGGTCCACCGCATAACCGGCGGGCTGGCCCTTGGCGTCAGAAAACGAGAACGGCACCGCGCCTTCGCGGTACCCCAGGGTGATGGTGCCGGACTGGCGAATCTGGTCAAGAACGGGCGTCGGGCTCTGGGCCTGCGCCGGTGTGGCCACCGCAATCGACAGCGGCAGCAGCAGCGCGGCAAGTGCGCGCGAAACGATCGGCAATGCGGAAGACGACATGGTGATCCTTGACGAAAGCGGCAAGGATAGTCACCTGCCCCGTGGGCGCGAACGATCGATTGGCTATATGAGCATCCTGTGGCCGGGCATGTGCATATACGTCGTTCGCATATGCGCGTGGCGTTAGCTGCCCGACGATGCCGGCGATGCAGCGGACGACAGCGCCATCGCCATGCGCCGCTCCCGCGCCGCCACCCAGGTGCCCGCCGCCCCGCACATCGCAATGGCCAGGATGCCCGCCACTGACCAGCCATCCGGCACATGCGAGAAGACCAGCCAGCCGCCAATCATGGCAAAGCCGATCTGCATGTAGAGGTAAGGCGTGAGCATTGCCACCGGCGCGCGGGTGTACGCCAGGATGAGCAGGGCATGGCCGGCCGAACTGACAACGCCCATCAGGATCAGCAGCAGCCACCACGTCCACTCCAGCGCCTGCCAGCCGAAGGGCAGCGCAAAGGTCAGGCACAGCGTGCCGACGGCGCCCGTATAGAAGTGGGTCGTGCCTGCCTCGTCCACGTTGGCCAGCCGGCTGGTGACAATCTGGAAGCCGGTGTTGGCAGCCACCAGCCCCAGTGGCAGCAGCATGCTCCAGCCAAAGGTGCCGCCGCCGGGCCGGAGCACCATCATGGCGCCAAGAAACCCGCCCGCCATGAACACCCAGCGCACGGCGGAGACCTGCTCGCCCAGCAGCAGGGCCGCCACCAGGGTGATGACCAGCGGGGTCAGCATCACGATGGCCGTCACCTCGCCCACCGGCATCTGCCGCAGGCTCAGGAACGCAAACAGGCTGACCGACAGCAACAGCACCCCGCGCAGCACCTGCAGCCAGGGCCGGCGCGTACGCAGCAAGGAGCGCCCCCTGCTGGGCAGCAGTGTCACGCCCGTCGTGACCGTTTGGAACAGGTAGCGGAACCAGAGCGCCATGGCCACCGGCACGGTGGTGCTGACATATTTGGTGAGTGTGTCGAACGCGGCAAAGAGCGCGACCGCTGCAATCAGAAAAGCGATCCCCTGCAGAGGGTGTTGGGCACGACGCAAGGTGGTCGACTCCGAGAGCGGGCTGGGTGGGTGTGTCGCTGGTGCGACGCATCATACGCCCACCCTCATGCGCTTTGCCCGTGCATCACGTTGTGCGTTGACATCGGCCACCCGCGTGACTATCACCGATAAGTGGGAATCGACGACACGCAAGGCTCTTGGGGGAACAGACACCCCCGCACAGCGATAGCCGCGCGATGCAACAAGACGAGTGACGCAGTCACCGCTGCAAGGGGGCCATTTTGAGATCGGCACATCTTGAAGTGCAGCCGGGCTTGTTGCTGAGCCTGTCACCGGGGCGAAGGACCTATCTGACGGCACAGGCAGTGGCCCTGCTGTCGCTGGTGGTCTTCATCTCTGCTCTGCCATTTGCCAAGGTGCAGTTGGCACAGTTGCCCTCGTTCATCCCCACGTACGAATCAGCGCTCATTCTCAATGACCTGATTACAGCCGTCCTGCTGTTCGGGCAATTTGCCATCACACGTTCACGCGCCATGCTGGCGCTGGCCTGCGGCTACTTGTTTACGGCAACCACTGCCGTCGGCCACCTGCTGTCGTTCCCCGGGCTGTTTGCACACGGTGGCCTGCTGGGCGCAGGGCCGCAAAGCACCGCCTGGATCTATATGTTCTGGCATGCGGGCTTTCCATTGTTCGTGATCGTGTATGCCGTGCTGAAAGTGCGTGAAGACCGGGAGCCCGATCGGTATATCGAAACCCCGCTCACGCGCGGGACCGTCCTGCTCGTCATCACTGCCGTGCTGGCAGCCTCCGCCGCGTGCGTGGCACTGGCCACAGCGGGCGAACACCTGCTGCCGGCCTTCATGGTGGGCAATCGTTATGGACCCGCACAAATGGCGGTGGCCGGTACAACATGGCTGATCTGCATGGTCGCTCTGATCGTGCTGTGGCGTTGCAAGCCGCACCTGACCATCGACGTCTGGCTGATGGTGGTGCTGTGCGTGTGGCTTTGCGACGTCGCGCTCAGCGCCGTGCTCAACGCCGGGCGCTACGACCTCGGCTTCTACGTCGGGCGCGCGTTCGGGTTGCTGGGCGCGAGCTTCGTCCTGTTGCTGTTGCTGATCGAGAACAGCGTCCTGCACTCGCGCTTGGCTGCTGCCCGCGCAGAACTCAAACGCCTGGCCGCCACCGACCCGCTCACCGGCATCCCCAACCGCCGTGCCTTTGAAGCTGCCCTGAGCGAAGCCTGGCGGCATGGTGCGCATTGGGAAGCACCGCTGTCGCTGCTGACCATCGACATCGACGTCTTCAAAGACTTCAACGAGCGCTACGGCCCGATCCTGGGCGACCAATGCCTGACCACCGTTGCGCAGTGTCTAGCCAAACAGATGCGGCGCGAGGCCGACCTCGTCGCCCGTTACAACGGCGATGCGTTTGCCGTGCTGCTGCCGAACATCGACATGGCAACGGCAGCAAAAACCGCGCAGCGCCTGTGCGACGCTGTGGCCGCGCTGGCCATTCCGCACGCAAGCTCCAGCGTGGCAGGCTACGTGACCGTGAGCGTGGGGGTGGCGAGCGGATGGGCGCAGGAGGGTGTGTTGCCGCAGGTGCTCACCAAGGTGGCGGACAGCGCGCTGCAGATGGCCAAGGGGGATGGGGGGAACCGCGTGGTGGTGGTGCCGGTGCCTGCGCAGTTGGGGCGAGGGGTGGTGGCGGTGTAGGGCCGTCGAACCCGTCTCACAGGACCCGCCGAAGTGCACCGCACTCCATCAATGCGCCGCGATCACACGCACCGTCGCCCAATCCAACCGCAAGAGGCCGACCGAAATTGCGGGTCCACCGGCAGGCAGCAGACAGTACTCAGTACCGCCCGGCGCATAGCCCAACGCGGTCCAGTCCAGTGAAAGCAGTTTGCCCCATTGAAAGTCCTGCGATTTAATAGCCGCCCGCAGAGCGTCACTTGTCGCCAACTCCGACCGGATCGGCTGGCTCTGCAAATACTCGATGACACCCTGCTCCGTGTTAATCAGCGGCGTCACAATCCTGACCAGATAGGGGTCCCTCGGCGGAAAGCTCCTCGTCAAGCCAGTGACCGTTGCTGAGCCATCGCTTTGCTCGATCTCGATCTGTTGTTGCGTATCGACCCAGTCATTGTTCAGCCAATCATAGGTAACGCCATCACGCGGCACCATGATCAATGCCGACTCAAATTCGAGCTTCAGCGTGCCCAGATCAATCGAGTACATCATTTGACTCACATCCCTGGCGCAAATGGGGCATTCAGATTGAAAACACCCAGCCCGACATAGCCCGGCAGTTCTGCCTCGACCGGCAGGTCCTGCCCTACCCGCCATGTCCGTGTGATGTGGCTGACGCGCATACGCTGGTCGTACGAGAGGCCGAGCTCACCGTCCTGGTAATGCTGCTTGGCGAACTCGTACCCCCGTTCAGCCGAGATGGCCTGCCATAAGAAGCCACGGAACGGATCGCGCCTGACGCCTTTACCGTCGTAGTACGCTGAACCAAGGCTGTACTGCGCCTTGGCGTGGCCGGCAATTGCCGCCAGACGCAGCCATTTGATAGCGGCCACGTAGTCGGCCGGCGCGTACTTGCCCCCGAGGTACACACCACCGGCCGCAGCCCGCGCGTCAAGATCACCCTGCTCCGCTGCGCTCAGCAGCCAGCGCATGCCGATGGCACTGTCCTTCTCAACGCCACGCCCGATCAGGTAGTACCGTCCCACCTCCCGCTGCCCTTGCACATCGCCATGTTCGGCGGCCTTCTTGTGCCAAGCGAAAGCCTTGGCGTCATCTTTCTCAACCCCTTTGCCTTCTGCATATAGGAACCCGATACCAGCTTCACCGGCCGGTGCGCCGGCTTCCGCCGCCTTGGTGTACCACCGCATTGACGCTTGGAAATCCGGTTTGCCGTCAATGCCCTTGTAGGTCAGATAGCCGAGTTCAGCGTACGCAGCTGGGTCACCAAGATCGCCAGCCTTACGCAGCAACTCGAACGCTTTCGCACCATCCACCTTGACACCGCCGAGCCCTTCTCCATAGATGGTGCCCAAGCGGGTCTGCGCGTACACGACACCCTGCTCGGCAGCCTTCTGATACAGCACAAATGCGCGCTGCAGGTCGACGGGCACGTGACGGCCGGTCTCGTAGAGTGCCCCCAAGTTGTATGTGGCGTAAGCCAGCCCGCCATCGGCAGCCTGCTGGTACAGGCGCAAGGCTTTGTCCACATCGCTCGGCACCCCCAGCCCAAAGTCATACAGATAAGCGAGCCCATTCAATGCACAGACGTTGTGCTGATCAGCGGATCGTTGATACCAATGCGCAGCCTGAACATAGTCGACGGGAACGCCGTACCCGTACAAATACATGGTGCCGAGACCGTATTGCGCCTGTGCATCGCCTTCCTGCGCGTGCTTGCGGTACAACACCAGTGCCTTTGCGTAGCCCTCCGGGCCGGGCTGCCGCATGACGTAGAACCCGGCGAGCCCGTTGTCGCCCAGCGCGGGGTTCGTTTTCGCCAGCTTGCTGAACGTCTCCATTGCGGCCTTGTCGTCTCGTGGCATGCCGAGCCCATACATCATCAGCGTACCCAGGCTTGCTTGGGCTCGCGCGTCTCCATGCTTGGCTAGCGGCTGGAGTTCCGCCACGGCTTCGCCATAGCGTTGCTGCCGCATCGCTTGTTCAGCGCTTTTCATATCAGCATTGGCCGACAGGGCCAAACCGCACAGCACGGCGGCGGCAACCACGCCCGCGCCGGACACAATGAAGGAAGAACGAGGCTTAAGCATGGACTCAGTTGGTGATCTGCAGATGGGCGATTTCGCCAGCACGCGCGTGCTGCGCTCAGCGGTAGTCCGGCCAGGAAAGTGGCTTCGTCGGCTCTGGCGGCTTTGGCTGTTTTGGTTCGACGACCTGACCCTTGCGCAGCATCCACACAGCAAGCAGACCGAACAGAACCTGCATCGTGTTGATCACCTTAAGGTCGATGACGTATTCACGGTAGCCCGGCCCGAGCAGACGGACCAACGGCGATGCATACGGCAGGTACCCCAGTACAGTGGCAGCCATGATCACAACCGACACCATCAACCCCATGCCGAAGGCCCAGGCCCGTTTGTCCTTGGGCATCAAGCCCGCCCCTATCACCAGCCCGAGCAGCGCGCCAAGAAACGACACCCCTGGGCGGTGGAACACCGTAAGCATCCACCCGAGCCGCAGCGTGACGCCCTGATAGCTGATGGTGAACACGATGGCGGATACCGCCAGGATGGCGATGGCAAAGAAGGTGCGCTTGGGAGGCATCGCAGACACAGCCGGCGCGTCCGTCAAATAGCGGGTGCCCAAGCGACTCAGCAAGATTGCGCTTGTCGCCGCGAGCACGGGCACAGCGCTCAGTGCCAACACCCAAGGCTGGAGCACGAAGTACGCAATCACGGCAACAACCGCGGCCGATACATAGAGCGTGCGCCCCCATGCACGCCTGCGCAGCAACGCAGCGCCAGCAACCAACGCGGCAAGCGACCATAGCAATGCAACCGCCCACACCCAACGCTGCTTGGCCGGATAGGCGGCAAACACCTGCTCCCATTCGCCCCGGTACCCGATGAGGTAGGTCGCAATTGAAACCAGGGAAAGCGCCGCCGACAAGGTCAGCGCGTAAATGGCAATCCGGACTGTGGTGTGGCGCCGCATGGGTGATTCTCTTGTTGCATACCTTCAATCATCGGCTTACGCCGGCGTACAGTACTTGCCGTACGGCGTGCGATCTGTGATGGAGCGCTTGCTTGGCCTCTCCACCCGGAGCGTTGCCGCGCGATTCACCTGAATCTTCGATTCGACGGCATTTCCTGCACCCGCCAGGGCTTTGGCGTACTCATCCAGAATATCGGCATAGCCAGCCGGTGCTCTGGACGCAGCCCCGTCCTTGTCGAGCTCAGGCAACGCGCGCTCAAAGTACTCCACAGACTGCGCGAACTTCTTCTGATCCAGGCTCAACCTGGCCAGTTCGACCAAGGACAGATACAGCGGTTGACCTGCCTGCTTGTCGAATTCATAGGCGGCATTGAGCTCGTGCTCTGACTGATCAAAGAAGCACGTCACGCCCAGTGAGCGTCCGTACTCGTAGTGCAGGATCCCTCTGCGGCCGGCAGGCAACCCAGCCTGATCAGCATTGACGCTTGCGCGTGCATAGGCCCGGCGTGCGGTATCCCAGTCACCACGCGCTTGAGCTGCCGCCCCTTGCACCATGTAGTTGTTCGATATGCGCTCCTCGACAGCGGAGGCGCATCCGGCCAGCAATACGACCACGAGTAATGCGCTGACTGACTTCATTCTGTTTTTTGATCCTGTGCGGAACACGGTGTGAGAAATGGCAACGCTTTTAGCACGGGCGCGCGCCCAGCGTCATCCCCCGATGCGTTGGATACACAACGCGTTGGCATGGATCACAGCAGTAGGGCCTAGCCCAGCCCCCGAGCCACCCGCCACAACCGCACCAACTCCCCCTGCTCTGCCGGATACGTCTCAAACTGCGCCACCCCAGGCGGGATGAGAAACCACGGCTGCTTGCTGCGCGTATACACATGCGCGACGGGCACGAAGGCTTGCTGATGCTCCAGCGTGCCGGGCCGGAGCAGGGCGATATCCGGCTTATCCAGCGGCTCGGCCCATAGGCGCGTGTCGCAACGCGGGCAGATGCGGGCGCGCCGAGTATGGCCGTTGCCGAGGTCGAACTCGGCGAGTGGTGCGTGGCCTTCGAGAATCTCCAGATCCGTACGCCGGACCCACATCACGGGGAGTGCCGCGCCGCCAGTACGGCGCTGGCACATGGTGCAATGGCAGACGTAGAACGTGAGCGGATCGGCAATGAGCTGGTACTTGACGTTGCCGCACAGGCAACTGCCTGGATAGGGTGGGTGCATGTTGGACTCACGTGGAGCGTGACATCGACACAGGCTGGCAGCAGAATCGCGCGAACGTATCGGTCGTATCGGTCACGATTGCTTCAATCCAATGTCCAATAGATAGGGAGGCCCACTTGCAACCGCCCAACAACGCCGACGATCTCATGGCGACGCAGCCGTTCATGATAGTGGACCTCCCCGGCCTTGGCCGCCTCTACGAGCCCCCTGGCAATACCCGCGTGCCCCATGTGCTGGTGCTGCACGGATCGGAGGGCGCGTGGTCTGGCTTTGCACACCTGCAAGCCGCCGGCTTTGCTGCCAGGGGTATTGCGGCACTGCCGTTTGGGTACAGCGTGGGCGGCAACGGCTGGAACGCGGGCCAGATCGAGAACGTGCCCATCGACAGAACCGCCGCCGCGTTGGATGCATTACGCAGCCGCCCAAGAACGACCGGCAAGGTCGGGGCTTACGGCGCATCACGCGGGGCTGAGCACGCGCTCTTGCTCGCGGTGCTGATGGCCACCGACGGCACGATGCGCGCGCCCGACGCGGTTGCAGTCCATGCCGCGCCCGACGTCATCTGTGGCGCGTTCAACGCTAAAGAATGGCGAGACTCCGGTGACCCAGGCTGGCAAGCGTGGGACCCGGCACGACGCGCCTGGACGTGGAAGGGCACATCGGAAAGCCTGCTCCCAACACAGCCCATCGAGATTGAACGGTACCCCGGCCCGCTGCTCATCAGTGCCGCCGGGAACGACACCACGTGGTCTTCCGCCATGAGCTGGCGACTTGCCGACCGGTATGCCACCGGGGGCCGCGTTGCCGAGCTGTTGGCGTTTCCCGGAGAGGACCATATCTTGTCTGCAGAGGCCACGATGGTTCGCGATGCACGGCTGTCGGCGTTCTTTGCCGAGCATCTGGCGTAACGACAATGCACGCCCCCGCCCCCACGGACCCCGGCCCTGCGATGACCACCCTGGACGCATGGCTCGAAGCAACGACGGCTACCGGCACCATCCCCGGCGTGTCGATCGCCACCCTGCGATCGGGCAACGTCATCACGGAACGTTGCTTCGGGATTCGAGGCACGCACGACCCAAGCCCCGTCGACGCGCAGACCGTGTTCGAGGCTGCCTCACTCACCAAGCCGTTGGTGTCCTTCATTGCCTTGCAGCTTGTTGACGAGGGATTGCTGGATCTGGATATGCCGCTGCAGGATCTCTGCGGCGAATACGTGCCCAACGACACCCGCGCCCACCGCATCACGAGCCGGCACGTGCTGACGCACACCAGCGGACTGCCCAACATCGTGCGCGAAGCCGCGCCTTTGCAGACCTACTTCACGCCTGGTAAGCGTTTCAGCTATGGCAGCAGCGCATTCGCCTGGCTACAGCGCGCGATGCAGACCGTCGCAGATCGCCCGCTGGAAGCGCTGGCCCGGGACCGGGTTTTTGCGCCGCTTGGCATGGCGCACTCAAGCCTGGAATGGCAAGACCGCTTTGCCGCCAATCACGCCCAAGGGCACGAGTGGGAGGGCGAACCCGTGCCCAAGCGCCGTGTGGAAGCGGCGCAAGCATCGTGGTCGCTGCTGACCACCGCATCGGACTACCTGCGCTTTGTCCGCGCTGTGCTGCATGCGGAGGGACTCTCCAGCCGTTCTCACGCGCAGTGGTTTGCACCCGCGGTGCAAGTACGCCAGGGTGACAACGCTGAAGACTTGTCAGGCGCCAATCCACCCGACCCGAACGTGGCCTGGGGACTGGGCTGGGGGTTGGAGCCGGCGCAGCAGTGCTTCTTCCATTGGGGGCACAGCCCCGGTTTCCGCGCTTACGTGGTCGGCAACCGCGCGACTCGGGATGCGGTGGTGTGGCTTGCCAATTCCGCACGCGGTTTGCGACTGGCGCATACCGTGCTTCCGGAGACGGTGCCCGGAGAACACCCCTCCGTGCAGTGGTTGCAGATTGGGAAGTTGTGAGTCCGTAACCCAATCCTTCGCGTCGTCGGTCTAAGATCCACGGCACAACAACATTGCACGTTTCGGGGGGCGAAACTTGATGCAAAAGATCATCTCTCTAGTCTTGGCCTGCGCTTGCGCCATGAGCCAGGCGGCATTCGCGCAGACCACAACCGAGCTGGCCAGCACGGAGCCCGTTATCAAGGCCAACCACGACTACTGGGCACTCGATGGGCTAAGCGCGCGCATGCACAAGGCGACGGCCGTCACGCTGTACCTGACCGACCCCGGCATGCTGCCGCTCAGGGCCATGGACGAAGACCGCCTGAAGCAAGCTGGCTGCGAATACGCCACTGAAGACACGGCGCTCATTGCCAAGCTCGTGCAAGCCGTGGACAGCGCCGGCTTGCGCCACGCTACGTTCTCGCCGCAGTTCGAGCCACGGGAAGCGATCTATCTGACGCTGAGCGGCGGCGGCCAGATTCGGCTCTTGCTTGAGAAGCCCTACTCGGAGCAAGCGGCACTGCTCGGCCGCGTAGATGACCAACCGGTGACTGTGAACAAGGGCCTTGTCGAAGCGCTGTACCAATGGGCGGCCAATGTGAGGCGCGTTGGCAAGTGCGAGCACTTTGTCGGCAAGTACCGGGGTTAGGGATGCATTGAGGGTGGGGATTGAGCAGTTGCAGCAGTGCACACCGTTTTGGGGGTTTACAGGCGATCGACAAACGACACCCCTCGTCCATCAAACATGCCCGAGCGCTCTGATAACCTCGCCGCGCATTCTGGCCAGCCAGGAGTGATGACATGCGTTGGGTAGTGCCCCTTGTGATGGCAATCGTATGCACGTGCCCCGCGCTGGGGGAACCGGCCGCATTCAACGCGGGCGTCGTTCGCCTCACGGTGGCAGATGGGGCTGCTGCGCTCGACACGGTGGTCTTTTACCCCACGCATGCGCGTGAGGTGCCGTGGCAAGCGGGTCCCTTCACGATCGAGGCAACACGCGATGCCGCCCCCGCACCCGACGAGCGCCTCCCCGTCGTATTGATTTCACACGGCCGAGCCGGTAGCCCGTTCAGCCACCGTGAATTGGCGACGGCGCTGGCTCGGGCAGGATTGATCGTCGTCTTGCCAACACATGTTGGCGATGCTTCAGGCCTCCCCCGAGCGCAGTCTCAGGCGCAGATTCTGATGGATCGCCCCCAACAAGCGGAGGCCGCGCTCAATACCGTTCTTGCCGATCCACGGTTCTCCGCACACGCCGATACCAGCCGCATTGGCATGATCGGATACTCGGCCGGTGGCTACACCGCGCTGATCCTGGCGGGTGCGAAACCCGACTTTGCCTACGCCAGTGCGTACTGCGCAAACCACGATGATCCGGGATCGTGCCCCCAACCAGCAGCCAGCACGCACGCACAGGGCACCCAAGGCAAAGCGGCAGTCCCCGCTGAGCTGCTTGCCTGGCAACCGCCCGCCGATCATCGCCTGAAAGCCTTGGTGCTAATGGACCCACTGGCCATGCTGTTTGACGCATCTGGGTTATCTGCCGTGCGCATACCGACCATGCTCTATCGACCGCAAGACGATCGCTATCTCGGCTCTGCGCGAAACGCGCTTGCGATTGCGTCTGGCTTGGCCGCCCCACCTGCGGTGCACGTTGTGCCGGGCAACCACTTCGTTTTTGTTGACCCGTGCCCAGCGGCAATTGCAGCCAGTGCGGCGGCAGTTTGTGAGGATGCTCCCGGGGTGGACCGTGCGGCGGTGCATCGCCAGATCGAACATGAGGTCGTGGAGTTCTTGCGCACAACTCTATAAGGCGCTGTTGGCCCACGCACTGCGCAGGTCAAAGCTCGGTGAATGATGCTTTTTGCTCCGTGCGCCAAGCTCCAAGCTCGGCGTTTGGGGTTCTGAACCCGGTGGTGGAGCTTGCCCGCCACGAAACGCACTCGACCATGCTCGTTCGCAACATCGCATTGCTCTGCGCCACGGCGTTGATCGCTGGGTGCATGACCTATCAGGACCCTCGCAGCCGCGCAGAGCAGCGCGCTGCATTGCACGCGGCCGCTGACGAACTCGCCGGGTCATACGAGGTGGCGGACAGCCGTAACGACGATGGCCGCGGCTACGCGCAGGTGGTCGTCAGCAAGCAAGACGGCACGGATCAACTGAGCCTTGTGATGACGAGCCCGAAAACCGGCACCACGGCGTTGAACGGATCGGGCTGTCGCGGGTGGCACACAGACAACCACCGCTACACGGCCGTGCAGTGCGATGCGGACATCCGCGAGATCAACTTCTTTTCACTGCAACGGCAGGCCAACCCAGACCCTGTGAATTCCGGCACCCTGCCGGCCTCGTTCGCGACGATGGTGGTTCCGGAGGGGGGCTACGTCTTTGACATTGCGGACCGCAGTGGGCGGCATCACTACTACGTGCTGAGGAAGGTGGTGCGGTAGTGAGTGGGAAAGGAGATGCAGGAATGCGCGGAAACTAACGTTGCCTCCAACTAAGCGCCGGCAGCCATCCGGTTGGCAGCCAGGGCCAGAGCGCTGAAGATTTGCGCGGCGGCATTGCCTGCGTTGATTGACGCCCCCGCCCGTCTCGGGGTCGCGTTTGCTGCGGTTCTTATATTTCTATTTCTGCCGATTTGCGCGTTCCAGCACGCGCAGGATTTCCCACCGGTACAGGTCAACCAGCACGCCCTCCAGCGTGGTCAGCATGTACGCGCCAATCGCATCCAGAAACCCGGCCTGATATTCGGCCGGCTTGCCTTGGATGTGGAGCTGGTATTCCCAGCGCAGCGTCTTGGGCTCGAACTGGCGATGCAGCTTCAGGCCCGCCTGCGTGCGGCGCAGAAAATCTCGGCCGCTCAGGGCGCCTTGCAAATAGTCGCGCTTGGTTTCAAGGCTCATCGGGCGCCTCCGGACGGAGGATGTTGCGCGATGCGGGTGGGATGACAGATTACGGGGCGACGCCCGCGTGGGATGGGTACGGCTTGGGTCGGTTGATCCATTGTCTTGCCCTCTACTGATTGAGTGGGGAGCCACCCACCGGTGAGGGTGGGCGGGCACACGACAAGGTCTGCAATACCGACAAGTGTTTCCAAGAACCGGCAGGGCCGAGGCCCTCCCTGTCGGGCCCGCCCGTATAGGCGAACGACGACACGCGAGGGCTATATCGGCACTCACGGGAAATACTTGTTCGGGATTGCAGTCCCGGCTGCGCTTGTTTGCGACAGCCGGCGAAGTTTAGCGACAGGCAAGAGTGCAAGCAAGAGATCTAGGCAATCGGATACCGCACAAGAATATGACCGAAACACTAGATCACACCTAGCAAACCGGTTTTCCTCTATTCAAAATCTTTCATAGAGAAAACCGAGTTTTTGTCAAACGATGGCCTTGCCAATCCCGAGTATTTCTTTGCAATACATTCCGAATTTGCCTAGCTCTGTCAAAAGCTTGCTCCTCATCCAACTCGGATATCTCGGATATGCGCAAATAACCAAGAGAATTCGCCGAGGTACCAAGTCGAAGGCCAGTTGATTCAGCAACGATCCATCGATCATGGATCGGATGCTCCCCTGCAGCACCGAACCCGATAACAACTATCTCCGTTGCGGGGGGAGGCTGTTCGCAGAGGTCATCCCAAGCATCACGAAATGCCTCTTCAATATCTCCATCACGAACTCGTTGAGTCATCTGCTTACGACTAGTAAGAATTTCAATTTCTAAATCTGGCCTAACCTCGGCTATCGCTTTAATTATGTCAAGGTCATCTGGGCCGAAAAACGGATCCGATATTTGAATCTTTCTAATCGCATCGGAGGCAACCCATTGCTGTATCCGGGAATATACGACCTCTCGATCCCCCGGACCGACACTATCGCTGTTGTGCACCGGGTCGGCGCGCTCTGCCACTTCACTGCGTCTCACAAGCACTAGGGCAACATCCGCAGCGGCAGAGAGCGCATCAAAAACTGAAGGCAAAATCTTCGGCCCAGCCTGCTGAGTTGCCTTCCTAAGTCCGTTTTCCAAAATCCACTGCCAAATCGGGTAAGCCTGATCAACCGGGTTATAGCGAATCTTTCTGACCAGCCCAACAAAGTCCTTTGTTGGTTGGGCCAATTGCCTCCCCGCGTTCAAAGCCGCAAGATTTCTAAAAGATATCTCAATCAGATCATCGACATTCAGACCATCAGTTTGAAATCTATCAATACCCGACGCAGCTTCTTTTCTACAATTCAGAATCTTCGAATAATGCTTTAGATCCTTCTTTACGATCTTCGCCTCATCATCGTCCAGCAAATCAATCAACTCGTCACAAAAAGCCGGATCTATATTATGCGCGAGATCTAAAACTTTCTGCCTAACACTATCAACTTTATCAGATTCACCTAATTGATTTGCAAAATTCATTGCATCCCTAAGCAAAATTCTGGCGACATTCTTGTCCGATGACTCCAAAATTTCTGCCGCCCATCGCAATCTATCAAGATGATCAACATCCGAGGGAATTAGTGCCACGTCGCTACGTAGGCGAGTAAACCATCCCGCATCAACAAAAGGCTCAACGCGCCCCGCACATGAGGCGACGATACTTACTACGATCACGCGATCCGCGGCATTGGTTATCTTCTCCGCTGCCGAAAGCAGCGCCTTCCAATCATTCTTTTCCCCACCAATACCAAGTGCCAACCTGCATTTGAGGAGGTGCGCTTGGCAGGCGATTAAAAACCCATCGTGCTGAATATTATTCCTGTCTGGAAGTTGACTGGAAATAATTACCGACACTTCCGTAAGAATATCGGTTAGCTGACTCTTTCTGAGCACTCCTCTGTTCTTCTTTGCCGCTAGACTGGCGCACAGATCGCTCACGACGTTATATATATGCGAATCAGTTCTAACCTGTTTCAGCAAAGCCAGAATATCGCTCGCCTCCGAATAATCCAAAGAGAATTCCGAATTAACTCGATCCTGAAATGGAAGCGAAGCGCATTGCTTTCTAAATATCACATTACAAACAACTGATCTAGCGGCGTCACGACCAGCCTGATAAGAAATTTGATTAATTAGTGCGTTAGCCCCTGCCGGATGATTCAGATACAATGCCGGAGAAACGATGGAAATAAGAGAATGCTTTACTAGACTATTATTTTCAAAATTCTGAGAAAGTAACGGCTCAATCTTATCCTTAACTATTCGCCCGCTTAGATTTCTCTGTTTCTGAAAATGCAACGCCACAGACACAGAATTCCATATGGCGGCGCGATCTTCCTGCAAAGAGATTATTTCCACATAGCTATCAAGCTTATTTATGATCTTTTCATAGTCTCCAGGAACCGCCCCAATAACGGCAGTCGCCGCCCGCGAAACTAGTAGCGTCATAAAATAGAGATGGCTATTTCCGGCGATAGATAGCGATCTATCAATTTTTAATTCACCCCTTACTCGCATCAGCCATTCTTTCGCCAACACCTTGTCGACCGGCGCAAGCTCTCTGACAACCCAAAATCCGAGTCTCCATTTAAAACCGCCAGGAGGAACATCGCTCCAAATTCGCTCCGCCTCGGTAAGAAGCTCCATGATTGGCGTCACACTATGAGCAAGAAGATGAATTTTGTACGTGAGGACTATTGCCTCAAGTCTTTTGTATGAAAATTTTGATTGCTTCCAAAGAACCAGTAACCTTGGATCAACAGGCTCTACACCGTTTTCCTTCAAATTTTGGCAAATTGCACCCAAAACGCGAACAATCAATTCCTCACGCTCACGCTCGTTCTGGACTGCCTGAATACACTCGCAGATTACATTAGCAGATATGTTGTGCAATCTCCCCTTGGCCAGATTCACGGCTATTGCCCTATAGGCCTCCTCTCGCCGATATTCTGTATTAAGCTTTTTGGCCAATGCCATCGCCAATTCTGGCTTTGACATACAAATTGCACGGATCGCATCCTTTGCACATCGAAAATGCTCAGCCGTCTGCCCCAGTAAGATCTCAATCGACTCCATTAGACATCTTGTCGTTTCACTAATTACTGAGGTGTTTCCTTCTATCACATCCTTATCATTCATGAGATTGAGGTGATATAGCATCCAGGCATAACAAGCAGTCTTGTTTCCAACATCCTGTACTTTTTCTATTGAATGATGGAGATCAACCAGATCTTTCTCAACAGTTGAATCCGAATGCTTTCGCTTAGCTCGAAGAATTAGCATCTCAAGCCGAACAGCGTCTTCAGTGGTACCGTTCGACGTGAGACTACGTCGCTGAGCATCCAGCCGCTCTATCACCTCAGTTGCTTCGCTTTTGGATGAAATATGTGGAACCACAATCGCTATTTCGCGCAGTTCTTTGAGTCTCGGAGCCCTCGTTGTTTCAGCGAGCGCAACTGAAATCGCGACAAGTGCTACTCGAGCTGCTTCTGGATGGCGGCGATGGCGTTCCAGCCACCGTAGTAAGAGGAATGCTTTGTGCCGTTGCTCCAAAGGCTCCACTTTGGCAAGAACCTCATCCACCGACAACTTATTCACCAGAGTCGATGCAGCCTCAAAAAGCGGCTTGAGCTCAATCGCCGCCTCTTGATGAGAACCTGCATCCGGAGCGCCAGCCCGTCGTCCAGGCTCCTCATCCCCGCGTGCTGGTTTCGTGCTTCGGCGCGAAGATAAGACTCTTTCTGTGAACTCCCGACTATGCAACTTGGCTGCCACACTTAGAGCTAGATCTATATCCACGGACAACAGGTCCGACGATATAGACGCTAATACGGTATCGGGGAGATCGTCTGCGACAGTTGAAATCAACTCTCGCAGCGGTTGGTTAACTTGACCTGGAATGGGCTTCTCTCTACGGCTGAAACACGCAGCGACGGCCGCGAGACGTTGAACCCGTTCTTCCACAACGGGGGTACTTAGCGCCAATGCGCAAGCCTCCTCATCGTAGTCTAAAGCGAGTAGCGCTTCGATTTCTAAAGAACTTCCCCCTCCAATCGAGGCACTGCTAACACTGGCACCAGTAAGCGCAAATCGCAATTGAGCATTGAGATCATCTTCCTCTCGTGCGGATTCCAGGCCAAACTCGGCATGCAGTCTCAGAGGTTTCAGTGAATTCTCCAAAGACAGGAGCCTTGCAAAATGATGAGGAGTCAACTGCCCAAGGGCTTCCGCATGCCGCCCGGCGTTAATTAATTGCGATGGCAGATTTATTGTTGACTCAGGAGCATCCGTACTCATCATGAGCCTTTCTATTAATTTTCCCTCTATTTCATTCTTCTTATTATTGAGTTTCTTCTTTACAAAACTCCTCTGCAGATCCGCTCGAATCAACCAAGAATCACTAGTTTCATCGAAAGCAACCAGGCGACAATTTGACAAAATATTGTTCACATCCCCCCTTGGTAGCCCTGTCAAATCAGACAATGCATTCTCAGTGAGTCTAGCTTGTGACCATGCAAGAAAACCCAATATCCTATTCAGGTCCTCACTCTTTGGAAGGCGATCCCACTCTATTTCAAGAATGCTTGTCAACGATTGATCTCGCTCACAAAGCAAATCAGATACGGATACCCCATCAGCGAGAAGTGCGCGAATCTTTTCGAGAAATCCGATATTCCCACCGCACAATCTATATAGCGCATCGATGTCAGGCGAATCTAGCGAAAGATCCTCAAGATATGATTCAGCCTCCTCCTTACTGAGATCGACCAACGTAACCTTCTTTACTCCACCCTTGTTTGAAAAAATCGAACTGGAATATAGCTTCTCGGACCCGGTAAATAGAAACCTAAACTCAGATTGCCCCAACGGAAGCATCCGCATAATATCAAGCGCTATTTGACGGTCCGTCCCCTCTTCATCACTCAACCCATCCACGATAAATGTAATGACTTTTTTCTTCGCTACCCTTTGCAATCGTAGAAGTAAAGTAGAAAATTCTTTATCGTCAATTACGTAGTCATCTGGGCAAGCCGTCATATTGTTAACCAGCATGTAAGCCTGCTCACCGAGAGTCTGTCTCGCGAATACCGGAGAATAAAAGACTGGGGTATTTGGCGCTAAAAATGCAGCAATTGCCTGACCTTCGTGCCTACGCATAAATTCCGCGACGCACTCAGTTTTCCCAGATATTGCATCCCCTTCCACAAACACAATATCTGACTTGGAGAACGATTTTTCAATCGCCTGTATGAGATTATCGCGCGGCAATCTCCGCTCTGGCTCTCTGGGTGCATTTCTGGAGTGCCCAATTACTGTATCAATTACGATTTTCATAGTCTCTCTCGCTAACTCTCACGTGCGCAATATCATTTTTCTTACTCCTATTACCTTACCAACACCGCCCCAATCGCCCTGAATTGCGAGCGTGTGCGCATCATCTAAATCCATTACTCCTGCTCTTTTTCGACTACGCCGAGGACTTCATCTGCAACGTATACCGACACCCCGGGAAATTAATGCATCCCCAAAACGGCCCCGCCGTTCCCTTTCTTGCCACCAGCTTCACCCCACAAGCCGGGCACGAAGGCGTCTGGTAATCCCCCTCAAACACCTTCGCCAGCAGCGCGACTTGCTTGTCCTGATCGAGCGCGCGAATGCGCTCAAGAATCGCTGGCCCATCCAATAGCTGGATACCAGCGCTCTCCGAAAACTCCTGCACCGGATTCCCGACATAGCCGGACAGAGACCAGAACACGCCTCGCTTGACCTTGTGCGCCAGCATTGAGCCGCCCAGCGCCCGCACCTGCTCCACCTTCACGGGCTTGGACCACGCCTTGCACTGGACCACCGCCACTGGCGCGTCCAGGCCGGCCTTGTACAGCGTGGCGTCAATGCCGCCATCCGGGCCGTGCGGCACCGTCTTGACCGTGAACCCCATCAATTCGTAGTACTGCACGCACAGCAGCTCGAACCGCTTCCACTCAAGCGACTTGATGGCTTCCAAGGTCCAGCTCTGGGGTGCGGCGGCTTCTGTCTGCATGGGTGCTGGCTGGGGCGTGGCGGTGTCGCGCGTTGCGTTGGGAGCATCACCACCCACTGTTTGGCGTGCGGGCTGGGATGGCGCTTTCACCGGTCGGGGTCGCATGGCCGGTTCGCTGCGTGCGGGGTCGAGCCGGGCATCGGCCTGCTGGCGACGCTCCTGCAAATACGACAACACGGCAAAGAAGGCGAGCAGCAGCGCGGGCACCCACGCCAGCCCGCGAATCATCATCACGACGATGCCCAGAAACGGATTGGCCGCAAACGCCGCCGGGAGGATGTTGTGGAAGATCAGATAGCTGGCCGCCGAGCCAATCGCCAGCATCCACCACGGCAGTGCCAGCAGCACGTCGCTCGTGGAGGGTTGTTTCTTTCTCCTGCGCCCCATTTGCCTGACCCTTGTGAAGGTTTTCTTTCTTGGGAACCGCCTTTTAGATCATTAGGATTAGGCGATTTTTTATAATCCGAATAAGGTAATGGCACTCGGATTTTGTCGGCAAATAGCATAGCCCACGTTTTGGGGTTGAGAAGCCCTCTGCGGTGGGGATTTCTGACGGTACGTTAATAAAACTAAGCGCTACAGGTGCTGACTGACGCAAAAGCACTCAGGTACGATGCGTCACCTAATCCGCACATCCCCATGCCGCACCCATTCCAGACAACAGAACAAGAGGTGATTGCCGGATACCGGCTTCACTACACCATGAGCCGCGCAAAGGCTGCGTGGTTGGCCGCCGCGTTTGTATTGGGGGTCGCGGCCTATATCGCAACAGGAAGCCCGTACGCGGCTGGTTTGGCGGGGGCTCGGTGGGCGTGGCCGTGCTGCACATCGTGGTCCGCTACCTGCTCATTCCAAATCGGGGCCGGCGCATCTATCACCAACAGAAGAACCTGCAGCGCGAATATCAGTTTTCGTGGGACGACCAGGGCGTCACCGTCCATGCCGAGGGTTATCTGGAAAATCTGCGCTGGGCTGACATCACCAAGGCCAAAGAGAATGAGGCGATGGTGCTGCTGTATCGGTCTGACTACAACTTCAGCCTGTTCCCCCGGCGCTGCTTTTCTGGCGCGGAGGAGTATGCGCAATTCCGCTCGCATCTCGTGCCCCGGCTTCTCGGGTAATGCCGAGGCAAACCGCACTCTCCAAGAATCCCCATGAGAATCGCCGCCCTCTCCGATATTCACGGCAACCTGGCCGCGCTGGACGCTGTGCTGGAAGACATTCATGGCCAGGGGGTGGATCTGATCGTCAACCTTGGCGATATTGCGTCCGGCCCGTTGCAGCCGAGCGAGACGGTCGACCGGTTGATGGCACTGAACCTGCCGACCATTCGCGGCAATCATGAAAGGCAGGTTCTCGCGGGCGATCCGTCACGCATGGGGGCGTCGGATCAGTACGCATTTGCCGAGCTGCGGCCCGACCAGCTCGCATGGTTTGCCAGCCTGCCGGAGCTTCGGTACATCGAAGACGATGTTCTGCTCGTTCACGGGTCTGCTGAGAGCGACGTGACCTACTTTCTGGAAACGCTTTGGGAAAAGGGCTGCCGCGCGGCCACGCACGATGAGGTGCTCTCCCGCGCTGTTGATGCCGACGCCAAGCTCGTGCTGTGCGGCCATACCCATGTGCCACGTGCAATGAAACTGACGGACGGCCGCTTCATCGTCAACCCTGGCAGCGTTGGGCTGCAGGCGTACAGCGACACGCATCCCTTCGCCCACTCCATTGAAGTGGGCAGCCCGCATGCGCGTTACGCCATCGTGACGCAGCAAGCAGATGACTGGGCCGTAGAGTTTCGCGCGGTCGAATATGCGTGGGATCACGCGGCAGAGCTTGCAGAGCAGCACGGGCGGCCGGACTGGGCTGTAGCGTTACGCACAGGCAGGGCGAATGTGTAGGGAGGGCTGTGTGCCATGACGCAATCGCCTGACATCGTCACGCTGTTGGAGCAGCCCTATCGGCATGACTTGCCCGCCGCACAGGTTCGGGCCGCGCTGCTGACCGCGCTCGCGTGGCCGACGTCTTATTGGTCAGACTTGGCGGTGGGGTGGATCGAGCACGGGGCGCCTGTCGACATGGAAGTACAAATTGCGCTCGCCCAAGTGGCAATGAACAGCCGCTTCCCGCAGCGCTTGCGGCACAGGGCATTCGCCCTCACGCGCAAGCGCAGTAAGTCCAACGCCACAGGCGCAAACGTGATGACGTGCCAGTTGTCCGTTGAGGGCTCAGCCCTCTGGGCCGGCATGGCGGATATCGAGCTGATCACGCCAGACGGCCGCCACCAAATCTATCTGGGCTTTGAAGGTGAGCCGCCACACGGCGATTCCTATCACTCGATCTGGATCAACAACGTTCGGGCGCCTGGCTATGCGTGGGGGTGCCTGTTTGCGTGCACGCCGGACTCACGCTTTCTGGCGATGAGCTGGATGGAAAAGCTGTTCGAGCGAAAGACGGCGGTGTTTGATCTGGAGGAGCGGCGGTATTTCGTGCTGCCGTTCTATCTGCAGAGCTTTCGGTTTCGTTGGCCGCGCCTGGAGAGCACGGAGATTGAGTCTGACGGGCGCTCGTATGAATTTAATGGCGCTGAGGTTTGGCGCGCTTCGCACTCACTGGTCGAATCTCAATGACTCACCACTCGCGCCCACCTGACCTCATCGTCAAATTCCAACTCACGGCGCCCGACCGATTCGTACGGTCCGGATACCGCCCCACCTACGGAATTCGACCGGACTATTGGTCCAGTGCCTACCATGCGTTTATTGGCACCAATAGCGCAAAGACAGGCGAAGCTTGCCAAGCAGAAGTCTGGCTGCTGACGCCGGAGGCGTACCCACATACCTTGTGGGTTGGGCGCCAGCTTGACGTTGCCGAAGGCCCTCATGTTGTTGGAACAGCCGAGGTCCTGCAGATACTCAATCCGTTGCTGGAAGGCGCAGCGCCAAGTACCTAGCCCACTAGCCACTGTTGGAACGATTCACAAACCCCATGCTCAACCGACTCAAAACCCTGCTTGGCGGCACCAAACCCACGCCCGCTGATGCACTCCTGGTCAACGCCTACAGCACCCTGACCACGCTGCCCGCGATCGACTTTCCGCATCAGGTGCAAGGCCAGCGAGACCTAGGCGATCCGGAACTCAAACCACATCTGGATGGCTTCATCGGCTACGTGCTCAGCCGTGGCGACGGCCAGATGACCCGCACGCGCTATCACCTGATGCGGCACCTGCAGCGCGTGCAGCAGCACGTGAGCCTGTCGATCTCGGCCGCAGACCACGCAGCGTTCTCGCGCTGGGCAGAACAGGCAAATGCCGTGGCGTTCATGGAAGATGGCAGCGTGCGCGACCCACAGGGGCGCATTCTGCTCAACGGAGCCGGGCAGCAAGACGTAGAGGCGCAGGTGCCCTATCCGCAGTCCGCATGGCAACGCAAAGCGCGCAGCGAATTCCTGCTGGCCGAGCATGGCATTCGTGTAGCGAGCAGCCTGCCACCGCTGGTGAGCGAGCCCGAATTGCAGTTGCGTCCGGCGGCCGAGGTAGCTGGCCGTGTCATGGCACTACTAGCGGTGGCGGCGCGGGCGGAAAGCCTGAACGATCCCAACAGCAAGCCGCTCACGATTGACGCACTCCGGCAACGGCTGGCCCCCGCGTTCTCCTATCTCTCGCCACGGGAGCAGGCATATCTGCAGGATGACGCACCTGAAGAGAAAGCCACCATCCAGATGGTCTGGCGTTACGAAAGCCTGGCGTTGCTCGAATGGGCGCTCGGCCTTCTGCCGGAGCTACCGTTTCCCACCGGGATTTGCGACGTGCCGCAGGTCGCGCGGAATGTGCTGGACATCGCCTCAGAAGATTGGCCGGCCAAGGTGCAGTTGCGCCCCGCTGCAGAGATCCTCGATGCGCTGGACTTGCACTACCGCCTGCACTGGATCAAACGAGAAGCGGAACTGGGCCGGCAGGCGTTGCCCGATGGCCTGGTGCCGGGTGTCATCCTCGAACGGCACTACGCGCTCAATTGGCTGGTGCGATTCGAGAATGCGGATTGGGATGAGGTGGATACGCCATCCTGACAGGACACACTCCCATGCCCAACTGAAGAACCTATGCAATATCAACCGTATCTGGAACAACTCCAACACTGGCCCAGCGCGGGCCAACACATCATGGCGCAGTACGACGCAGATTCGATCTACGTCTACCAAGCCTACAAACCATCGATTGCCGAGTACGCCGTCGCCCACCAAGCCTTTGGCGGCGATTTCAGCTTTAGCCGCATGAGCTGGATCAAGCCGAACTTCCTCTGGATGATGTTCCGCGCCGGCTGGGCAACCAAGGAAGGCCAGGAACACATCCTCGCCATTCGATTGCCGAGAACATTCTTCGACGAGTTGCTGCGCACCGCGGTGGCATCATCGTTTGCCGCATCCGACTGCGCGACCGAAGAGGAGTGGCGTGCGCAAGTCACGCACTCCGATGTCCGCCTTCAATGGGACCCAGACCACGATCCGACCGGGCGCCCAATCGAGCGTCGCGCCATCCAGCTCGGCCTGCGCGGCCGCACGCTGGAACGGTTTGGGCGTGAAGTGCTGTTGTCGGTGGAAGACATCACGCCGTTTGTTGCTGAACAACGAGAGAAAGCCACGGGGGATTTTCAAGGGCTGATCGTGCCTGCGGAGGCCTCCTATATTCCGGGCGATTCTTCGGCAGGCTGACCCCGCGCGAACAAGAGCCAGCACATTACAGTCTGGCCACTACTCCCCCCTTCGGAACGTGTCCATGACCCGCGAGAGTCTCAAGCAAGCCCACAGTCGAGCGTATTGGTATCTGGCAATGGGGATTGGCGGCATCGCACTGACTGCCTACACCATCGACAGAATTGCGGCCGCACTGAACTCGCTTGCCAATCCGCTCACATTTGTCGTCATGCTCGTCTTGGCTGCCTGCCTATTCGTTGTCGCGACGTGTGCGGGATTTGGCTTGGCGTTCCTGTTCTCCAAGCGTTTCGTTGCCGAGGTCCGTTGTGATGGCTCGACTTTCACACTGATCTCCGCGTCAGGCCTGCCCTTGGTTCGAGCCGATGCCGTTCGGGTGATCAAGCGAATGGGCAACCCCTTTGAAATCCCACCACCGGAAGAAGACCTCTTCACCATCTTCTCGGCAGACAAGCGCTGGTGGATATGCCCATCAGCGGGCTATGCACCAGGGTTGGTTGCGGAAAAGCGCACCTAGGTCATCACACGCATCTGGCCCCAGCCGGGAAATAGACGGCCTGTCCCCGAAGGACCGCTCGGTCGCGTCTTAGCCACCCAACAAACTTATAATGACGCCCGGCCACGCAAACCCACGTGGCCGCCAGCCAGCGTCGCGCACAAAACTTGCGCCGCACCCGCGATGTCAAAGCACCGCACATCGCCAGGCCTTGCCCTTTTGACCCACACCATGCCCTACCGCTTCCGCCTGTTGTCCGCCTCGTGTGCCGTTGCCGCCCTGTTGTCGGCATGCAGCTCTGCGCCCACGCCGCTCTATCAGCAAGAGCAGTTTGACGCGGCGGCCAGCCCGTACTCGCGCACGTTCCACGCCAAGGCGGATGCCACGTGTGAGGCCGCGCGCCGCGCGCTGCTGAGCCAGGGGTATGTGTCGACATCACCGCGCGCTGACACGATCGACGGCAGCAAGAATTTCCAGCCGAGCAATGACTCGCACGTGGTGATTGCCTTCCACGTGGTGTGTGCAGACGCCAATGCAGACGGCACGTCCAGCACGGCGTATGTGAACGCGGTGCAAGACCGCTACTCGCTCAAGAAGACGAGCACGTCGGCCAGCGTGGGGTTGAGCATCCTGGGCTCGGTGTCGCTACCGATCGGCTCGGGTGACGATTCCATGGTGAAGGTGGCCAGCGAGACAATTCCGGCCGGCGTGTTTTACGAGCGCTACTTCAACCTGGTTGATCACTTCCTGAAGATCGACCCGGTGCGCCGTGACCGCGCGGCAGTGAAGGCGGCGGAAGCGGCCGAGAAGGAACACGTGGCCCCATTGCCCGAGCCCGCACCCACGGCGCAAGGCGAGCCGATGAAGATGACCACGCCCGTGGTGCCGACGCCGGCGGCTCCGCCGGTGCCTGTGGAGCCGCCCAAGGCAACGCCTGCGCCGGCTCCATCTGCGGCCCCTGCGTCTGCATCGGCTCCAGTTGCTACGCCGCCAGCGCCGGAGGTCAAAGCGCATGCTGAATCCGCACCGGCTTCGACGCCTGCGGCAACCACGCCATCGACGATGCCGACGCCGGCACCGGCTTCCGCCCCCGCAGCCACAGGCGGCGCGAACTGAGCGCACGGCATGCCGAATTTACGCAATCTTTATTTGCTGCGTGCCATACTGCCCGCACTTTGATTGCAGGCCCATTCACCCCGACAGCCCTGGCAAAAACGCCATGAACCGAGTGCGCATCAACGTTGCAGTTGTTCCGACGGCCGTTGCCGACCTGCGGGTCAAGGCACTGGCGGAACACGCTCGTGCGCGTGCTGGCATCGCTGGAATTGGGCGCAGTGTCGTGGTGCCGCCCAAGCCGTGCCGATCGCACACAAACCATCCGCGGAGTCGTCCTTGGGGACCGTCACAACGCGCACGGAATGCGTCCATGCGCTAGATCGAAAGCTCGATCCAACCCTCAAGCCCGGTGATCCGCTCAGGATGCCGGGCTTTTGTTTTGGGTGGTTGATGAACGCGGCAAAACACGACAGCCCGCTCAGCAATCAAGAACAGAAACACAACAGGAGGTAACGCTATGCCCGCAGACGACAGTCGACCTCGACCTTACCAAGCAGACCTTCGCTAATTCGTCTCCGACGCAGTCCAGGCATTGATCGGCCTCGGCGCTCTGGAGACCGCTCCAGGAGCCGCGCCATGTTGTTCGCACTACTCGTCGCACAGGATCGCCACCACGATGACGATCACACCCCCATCGTCCAGACAGCGGTAACGCACGCGCAACCAAGCCTGTGGCAACGGCTGATGCACCGCTTTAGCCGGCGCGCCTCGCACGGCTGAGCGCTCTCACCGCCAGTCTGATCCGTCATTCCCTTGACAGCCCGGGCCGCCCGCGCGGCCCGGCAGGGCCCGTTTTTTTTTTTTTTTCAGTGATGCAAGGAGCATCCCATGTTTGAGCAAGGCAAGGAGTACACACGTGAAGACATCCATGTCATCTGCGGTGGCAACAAGCAATCGCATTTGCCAACCAAGAACGGCAAAGTCGTGGCCGCATGCCTGCGCCCCGATCTGAACCCGCAGGCCCCTGATGTGATCGTCTGCAATAGCGGGGCCGCAGCCCGCGCTGCGGGCCGGACGCTGGCGCACCAGGCAGAGGCGATTCCTGTCTTTATCGAGTTGACGACGGACCGGCTGCGCTACGTGGGTCAGTACAAGGTTGCGGAATCGCTGACGACGCCGCTGGATTGCGCACCGTACGCACGGGGCACGAGCTTCACCAGCGGACAAGTGTCTCGCGTGCTGAAGATGCAGCGTTGCTAAGCGCTATCGCAATGGGGTCTCTTGCGTGGAGACCCCCTCAGGCCTGGAAGATGTCTTGACGCCATTTTTACGGTGGGTCGTGCAAATTTGCCGCCGTCTTTGCGTGCCGAGTGCTGCAATACAGGCATGCAAGCCTTCATACCACCACCGCACCTGCTGCTGTACGCGCTGTTTCTGGGCATCGTCACGCTGCTGGTCAAACCAGTCGGCCGCTATCTTGTCTGCGTGTTCAACGGCCAGCCCACTTGGCTGGATCGCGGCTTGCGCCCCGTGGAGCGCGCCATCTACCGCATCGCCGGCGTGAATCCACAGCAGGAGATGGGTTGGCAAGCGTACGCCACGGCCTTTGTGCTCTTCAGCCTGCTCGGCACCCTGTTCATCTACGGCCTGCTCCTGCTACAACCGCTGCTGCAGCCGGGCGACCCCAACTACCACCCCGGCCCGTTGGGCCACCTGCTGGCCATCAACACGGCCGTCAGCTTTGCCACCACCACCACTTGGCAGGCCTACAGCGGTGAAGCCGCGCTCAGTTATCTGAGCCAATCCCTGGCGCTGACATCGCAGAACTTTCTTGCCGGTGCTGCCGGCCTGGCTGTGGGCTTTGCATTCATCCGGGGCTTCGGCCGGTCGCACAGCCGCACCATCGGCAACTTCTGGGTGGATGTCACACGTGCAACGCTGTGGGTGCTGCTGCCCATTTCCGTGATGGGTGCGCTGCTATTGATCGCACTGGGCGTGCCGCAAAACTGGAGCCCCTACACGGTGGCACGCACTCTTGAGGGCGCCAACCAACTGTTGCCACAAGGCCCGGTGGCCACGCTGGAGTTCATCAAGAACCTGGGCACCAACGGCGGCGGCTACTTTGGTGCCAACGGTGCGCATCCGTATGCCAACCCAACGGGGCTGACCAACTTCATCGGCATGCTGGCCATTGCCGTGATTCCCGCCGCAATGACGTATGCCTTTGGCAGCGTGGCACGACGCCGTGCACACGGGTGGATGCTGTACACGGTCATGGCGGCATTGTTTGCCGTGGGGTTGTGCGTGTACGACCATGCCGAGCAAATGGGCAGTCCGCAGTTGGCCGCACAGGGCATCGACCTGCGTGCTGGCACAGATCAGGCTGGCGGCAACATGGAGGGCAAAGAAACGCGCTTCGGCATTGCCTCTTCAACCTTGGCGGCCATCACCACCTCCAATGGCGCAACCGGCTCGCAAAACCAATCCATCGACAGCAACACGCCGCTGGGCAGTGCAGTGCTTCTGGTGAACATGCTGCTGGGTGAGGCCATCTTTGGCGGGTTGGGGACTGGCCTGTACAGCATGGTGCTAACCGCGCTGTCGGCGGTGTTTGTGACCGGGCTGATGATCGGCCGCACACCGGAGTACCTGGGCAAGACGGTCGGGCCCAGAGAGGTGAAGCTGGTCGGGCTCTATATCGTGATCGGCCCGGTGGTGATCCTGGCGCTGACAGCCCTGGCGGTGGTTACGAGCGCGGGCACAGCGGCCTTGAGCACCAACCACGGCGCCCATGGCTTTACGACCATTCTGTTTGCCTATGCTTCGTGCTTTGTAAATAACGGGCAGACGTTTGGCGGATTGAGCGCAGACGCGCCGTTCTATCACGTGACCACCCTCATCGCCATGTTGGCGGGGCGCTTTGGGTTGGCCATTCCGGCGCTGGCGTTGGCCGGTCGCTTTGCCAACCAGGGGCGTCGCGCCATCTCGCTGGGCACCTTGCCGACCGATGGCCTGATGTTTGCCATGGCGCTGGTCGGCGCCCTCTTCCTGATTGGTGTGCTGAGCTATCTGCCGGCACTGGCCTTGGGCTCGATTGCCGAGCACCTGCAAATGTGGTCCTGACGCTATCTGCACAGTGATCATGATCGGCCGCAGCTCAGACCGCACCAAGGAGCGCCGCTGGCACGTTGCGCTGCCGGCAGTGGTTGGTGCGTTGGGTCTGATGGCCAGCACGCTGGTGTCGCATCAGCCTGCCATGGCGGTCCTGGCACTCACGTTTGCAACGGTCGGCATTCTGGGCGCGCTGTGCCAGTTCTGGTCGATTCCGCCGGCATTCCTGGGCGGTGCAGCGGCCGCAGCGGGCGGTGCGCTGATCAACTCGGTGGGCAATCTGGCGGGGTTCGTCAGCCCCTAGCAAGCTTGTCTGCCAGCATGGCCTTCACCTCCGGCCATTCGGTATCGATGATGCTGAAGCGCACCGAGTTGCGCTTTCGACCATCGGGCATGATTCGCTCGTGGCGGACGATGCCCTCTTGCTTGGCGCCGATGCGCAGAATTGCCGCGCGGGATTTTTCGTTCAGCTCGTCGGTGGTGAACTGCACGCGCACGCACTGCATGACGTCAAACGCAAACGTCAGGAGCAGCAGCTTGGCCTCGGTGTTGATGATCGACCGTTGGGCCGACCGGCTCAGCCACGTATGCCCGATTTCGAGCTTCCGGTTGGCGCGGTCGATCTTCCAGAAGCGCGTGCTGCCGACGATCTGGTCGGTGTCACGCCGGACGATCACAAACGGCATGACGGTGCCGGCCTGGCGCCCTTGCAGCGCCGTCGCAATGTAGCCGTCCACCGTGTCTGGGCCAGGCACCACCGTCACCTTCAGATTCCACAGCTCGCCATCTGCCGCAGCGGCAACGAGTGCCGCGGCGTGATCTGCCTGCAGGGGGCGCAGTTCGACGTTGCTGCCAACCAACGTGGGTTGCGGGTTGTCAGGCGTGGGGGCGGTCATGGCTTTTCAGATGGCGTGCTGGCAGACACCACATGATCGCCTATCCGATACCGGTCTCGGAAAGCGTGGCCGGTTTGGGTGCGGCCAGTGCCGTCTGAAAGCTGTCGGCCAGGCGCAGGATGGTCAGTGCGGTCAGCCGCCCGAACAGCGCGTCGTAGTCCTTCTCATACTTGTGCAGCAGACGCGTGCAGTTGGCGTCTTCCCATAGCCAACCGAGCTTCTTGCGCGTGGTGTTCATCTGCGCGCGGGCGTCATCCGGCACGTCACCCAGGGCTTCTTCCCACTCCCACAGGTAGCTGGGTGCGCCCGTTCGGGTGAATGGCACGCCGAGCAGATTCGCCACCTGTTGGTCATGCCTGGCGGTAAAGTCGACGATCTCCACGCGGGGCCGGTTGGGCGCGTCGTCGTGCAGTGATTGAATCCAGCAGTGGTACTCCCTGAGCTCCGACAGCTTGCGCGCCGTGCGTCGCGCAGCCCTGGAAGGATTCAGCACAACGTAGCGGCCGCTACCGCAGTCGATGAGCTCGCCGCCAGAGACCGCCACATAGGGATGGCGGGTCAGCAAGGTCAGCACCCGCGCACCAACGATTGCGTAGTCGCCACATCGTCCGATGGGCCCAGCCTCAAGTCCGGAACTCGACGCGGCCTCCTCCAGAATCGCATTGATGGTCTGGTCGATCAGCGACCGTAGAACGGGCGGCACCGGCACGGGCAGTATGGGTGCAGAAGAGGATGTGGCTTGCATTGACTGATCGACCAAAATGAATGAGATACAACGCCGCGCGACGGCGTGCCCGTTGTTGACGGTACCACTACCGCGCGCGGATACCGGGAGCGAGCCCGGCCTAGTCCTGAACGTATCGGCGTGCTGCGGTGTCTGCGAACGGAAACTCGGCGGCTTTCCGGTCGACCGGTGGAAACGCAACGGTGACGACAAGACCATGCCCCGCCGGGTTGTCGCTCAACGCAACGGTGGCGTGGTGGCGCTCGGCAATGTTCTTGACGATGGCAAGACCAAGACCGCTGCCGACCGTCGCGGCGTCGACCAAGCGGTAGAAGCGGTCAAACACGCGCAGGCGCTCCTGCCACGGAATGCCCGGGCCGGAATCCACCACGCGCCATGCCGGCGCATCGTCCTTCCACAGCGCGGCCACTTCCACGCGGCCACCTGGCGCGGTGTAGCGCACAGCGTTGTCGACAACATTGCTGAGCAGCGTGCGCAGACCGTCTTCGTCTCCTTGAACGCGGGAGGGCACATCGCCCGTCGTGTCCAATGTCAGCGCAATGTCCTTGCTCTCCGCCAGCGGTACGAAATCGGCCACCACCTGATGCGCGAGCTTGGCCAGATCGACAGGACGCATGTCCTCATCTTGCAAACCCCGCTCGTGACGCGCCAGGGTGAGCAACTGGAGCACCAGATGCGTCGCCCGATCCAGGCGGGCATGCAGCTTGGCGAAGGCTTTGACGCGCTGCTCGTCGGTTTGCACGCGCTCGGCCAACTGCAGTTGCAGCTTCAACGTGGTCAACGGTGAACGCAGTTCATGCGCGACTTCCGCGGTGAACTCCTGCCGCCAGATCAGCTCGCGCTCCAGGCGCTTCATCAGGCTGTTCAGCGCATCGACCATCGGGCGCAGCTCACGCGGCAATGCGAGCGTCTCCACCGGTTCCAGCGCATTGGGCCCACGTTGTTCGATGGACGCAGCGGTGCGGCGCAACGGGCTCAGACCCCGGTGGACGGTGAACCAGATGATGGCCGCCAGCATCGGGACCAGCACAAAGAACGGCGCCAGCGCCAGCCAAATCAGCCGCAAGCCCAGGGCCTTGCGCACACCAATCGGCTGCGCCACCTGCACGAATTGCCCTGAGCGTGCCTCGCCATACACCCGCCAGCGCTCACCACGAAATGGAACGGTCTTCAGTCCGTCATCGGGGTAGCGCGGGAAGATGAGCGCCGGACGCGACGTGTAGATCAGCTTGCCGCTGGTGTCCCAGACCTGCACCACGATGCCGTCATCCGGGGCATCGCTTTCGTCGGTGCCTGGCTTGCCAGGCTCGGTGGTCAGCGGCGGCAAATGGATCAGCAACGACCCTGCGATGTGCTTGAGCTGGTTGTTGAACAGCTGGCGGTTTTCTGCCCGCACAACGTTGTACAGCAAGACACCGGCAATGAACGTGCAGAGCAGCATGCCGCCGATCAGCCAGGCCAGGAGGTACCCCCGGATCGTCTTCATGACGCCTGCGTCAGCTTGTAGCCCACGCCCCGTACGTTCTTGATGACGTCACGCCCGAGCTTGCGGCGCAACGCGTGGATGTAGACCTCAACGGTATTGCTCTCGATGTCGGCATCCCAGTCGTAGAGCTTTTCTTTCAGAAGCTCGCGCGACACGACTTCGCCGCGCGCGTCCATCAGCACAAGCAGCAAGGCAAACTCGCGCTTGGACAGATTAAGCGGCTGATCACGCAGGTGCGCTTCGTGCGTGCCGGGGTTCAGACTGAGGCCGCCGTACGCGATGGTGGCGGAGCGCCGACCGGAGCGCCGACGGAGCAAGGCGCGTATGCGCGCCATGAGTTCGCCAAAATCGAATGGCTTGATCAGGTAGTCGTCCGCTCCGGCATCCAGCGTTATCACACGGTCGGCTGGCGTGTCCCGCGCAGAGATGATCAGTGCGGGAATGTCGCCGCCCTGATCGCGGTAGGCCTTCAGGACTTCGCTTCCGGAGCGGCCCGGCAAGCCCAGATCCAGCAGTAGCAGGTCATACACCTGCTGGCGCAGGGCAAGCACCGCGGCTTCGCCATCGCGCACCCAATCCACCGCATAGTTTTCTTGGCGCAGCCCCTCTTCGAGGTCCTCCCCGATCATCGGATCGTCCTCGACCACCAGCAATCGCATTGCGCCTCTCCCCAAAACCGCATGCGGCTGCGACGGCTCTGTCGCGCACTGCATTGCGGTGATACGGCCAGCCCACGTATGGATCTGGCCCATTTTTTGATTTGTTCGCCCTTGAAAGCCGTCACATCAGGCCTCCAGAGCACACCCCGTAATAAATCGTAACAGTCGATTCGTTAAGGAAAACTTAAAAAATCGCCTTGCATGGGGCTTCCGTAAGGAAGCTGTTAACACCGAAAGCGACGCTGACGACGGGCCGCCTCCGGCACCTCGCGGCCTGGCATTGTCAGGCCGCGCCAAACCATTGCAATACGGCTTGCGTCAACGCTGCCTGGTCGGCCGCCCCCTCCCCCGCCCAGGCAACGACGCCGTCGGGGCGCACCAGCACCGCGGCAAGGCCAAGCCTGTCGGTGGCATCGCTTGCGACATAGGCGATACGGCCGTGCCATCGGCTTGCCAGCGCCCGCAGCGGTGCACGCGCGTCAAAGTCCAGCAGAAGGCCCTTGGCGTTGCGCAAACGCTCGCCGAGCCGGGTGCCGTCGGCGAGTGCGAAATCGGGTGCACTGCGGCCGACCAGCGGATGGCCACCGCCGCTGCCGCCCATCTCGTAGCGCAAGGACAGTCCCCAGACGCGCTCGGCAAAGTAAGTCGCGCCGTCGCGTGTCTCGATGAGATCGCGCATGATAGCTGCCAGCGCGCGCGTACTCCGGCTCGGCCGCATGAGTGCAACCTGCGCGCGCGACCAGTCCAGGATCTGTGCGCCCACCGGATGCCGTTCCGCCTCATAGCTGTCGAGTAGACCGTCCGGCGCATCGCCGCGAAGGGTGGCCGCGAGCTTCCAACCGAGATTCATGGCGTCGCCCAGCCCGAGATTCAGCCCCTGACCGCCCAATGGGGAGTGAATGTGCGCCGCATCCCCGGCAAGCAGCACACGCCCGTTGCGATAGGTCGTCGCCTGGAAGGCGCGGTCTGTCCAGGTGGTCGCCTGTTTGAGCGCCGTCACAGTGACAGCGGTGCCGGACACCTGGCGCAGCACCCGCTGCACATGGTCCTGCGTGATCGGCTGGGTGCGATGGAAGGCGCCGCCGTCAAAATCCACCATGGCGATGGTGCCCGGCGGTTGATACGTGAACATGCCCGTGGGCGTGTACTGCCGCCCCGGGGCGAGCGTGTGCGGATCGGCCAGTTCTACCACGACGGAATAGCCGGTGAACTCGGGTTCGGTGCCGACAAATTCAAAACCGCCTGCCTTGCGCACTGCGCTGCGCCCACCATCGCACCCGACAAGCCAACGCGCACGGAAGGTCTGGCCGCCGGCGCGAACGATCACGTCTGTGTCGGTCTGCGCGACGTCATCCACACAGTAGCCGCGCCGGATCTCCACACCCAGCACGTTGGCACGCGTGGCCAGAACGGATTCGATATGCGCCATGTCGCTGGCCATGTGGGTGCCGGCCGGGCTCGGCAGGCGGTACGGCCACTCCGACTCGTCGACCCTGTCGTGGAAGAACTGGATGCCCGCAAAGTGACCACCGGGGCCACCGCGGCGCGGGGTCTGCTGCCTCCAATGCGTGGCTGGCACCGCTGCGCGCTGCGGTGCAGCAACGTCATCCAGCAAGCCGCGGCGGTAGAAGGCTTCAAGGGTGGGAGACGACAGCCCGCGCAAGCCGAACGGCAGCTGTTTCAGGGGCGAATGTGGATCTTCGGCTTGCTCCAGCACCAGCACCGAGAGGTGGGCGAGGCTCAGCTCGCAGGCCAGAAACAAGCCAACCGGGCCTGCGCCGGCAATGACAACGTCGTAGATGGGTACATCGTGCATGAGCGACTCCGTGATGGTCGTTCGACCGGAGCAGCTCGATGTCTTGAGAACCGCACGGACGAACAGAAAACAACGCCTGAGCGGCGTCGATGTTCGTCGTGGGACTCATGCACGAGGCATGGACAGAGCTTCCGCTGGATCTTGCTCAGGGAAGGACTTGGGCTGGACCACACCAAGTCTGCCTTTTTCGACTGGGCGTCAATGTAACGTCGGAACCCGTAACCTGCAACGCTGGGCGGATCGTCTTTGCTGACGATCCGCAAATCACCCGCGCATGCGCAGCAGATCGGCATACGAAACCAGTTTCCGTTTTCCGGCGCTCAGCGTCTTGCGTTTTGACGTGGAACGGGCGGGCTTGCTGCGCTCGAACTTGGCAGCGGCGCGGGCGTCTTCCTTGGCATGAATGCTTGCCGTCTTGGCTTCTGCCTTCAGGCGATCGGCTTCCAGCTTGGCGGCAACGCGCTCTTCTCGGGCAACATCCTGCGCGGCCGACAGGATCTCGGCCTTGAGCTGTGCGCGCCGTTGCTTGGCCGCTACCCGAGCGGCCTGCAATTGCGCTTTCCTTTGCTTCAGCCAGTCTTTCCGGCTCACCGGCGCGGGTCTGGCCTCTGGCGGCACGCTCAGGCGTAAAGCCCGGCTGACGGCGGCTTTGTCCGTTTGAAGCGTGCGCCGTGCGTCCTGTTTCGCATCACTCACGGTGCGTCACTCTCCTCAACAGCACATTCATGTGGCCCATGCACCCACCGTTAATGCGTGTGCACGGGCAAGACTTCTCAACCGTACCATAGGACCCCACGTCGCGCTCAGGTGACGGGCGTCAGCCAAATTGACGCAAAACCGCCACGCGTGGTTGCCTGAAATTCGGCGCCAGGGGGCCGTGATAGAGTCGGCCACCACCGCCCACCACCCAACATGGCCATGCCGACTCCGACCATTGTTCCGTCGCAAACCGCGCTGTTGGTCATGCATTACCAGACCGACATCATGGGGTTGTTTCCGTCGGTCGCGCCCACGCTGCTCTCCAACACGCGCACGCTGTGCGACGCGGCACGGGCCAAGGGCATCCGCATCTATTTCGCCAAGTTCCACTTCAGCCCCGGCTATCCGGAAGTCAGTCTGTTGAACAAGAACGGGCAAGGGGTCAAGCAGCTTAGACTGTTCGTTCACGACCGGATCTCGCCGGAGCTTGGCCAGCAGGACGATGAACCGCTCGTCATCGCACACCGCGCCAGCGTGTTCTATGGCACCGACCTGCAGGTTCGGCTGTCCGCGCAGGGCATCAATACCTTGATCATGGTGGGCGTTGCATCAACGGGCGTGATGCTGTCGTCAATTGCGCACGCGAGCGATGCGGACTTCCGGTTATTCACGGTCAAGGATTGCTGCTACGACCCGGATCAGGTCGTGCACGATCACCTGTTTGCTACGGCTTTCGAGTCGCGCACCACGGTGCTGTCGCTGGTGGACGCGTTGCGGTTGCTGGAATAGCGCAACAATCCTGACGGGGGACTCCGTTACCCCGCCTGCAACCGCCGCCACAACGTCGTCTTGCTGATGCCCAACGCCGCGCACACGGCGTCGCGGTCTCCGTCATGTGCCGCCAGCGCTGCGCGTATCTCTTCTGCTTCCACTCCCCGGCTACGCTCGCGCAACGTCAGCGCGGGCGTCTTGCTGCGTGCACCATGGGCAAACACTTCCGGCGCAATCAGGCGCAGCACGTCTTGCGTGATGGTGCCCGCGTCGGCGTCGTCTGCGTGGGCCAGCTCCACTGCAATGCGCTCAACCACGCTCTGCAGCTCACGCACATTGCCGGCCCAAGGGTAGTGCCGTAGTGGCTCGGCAACGTCGGCCAGGACTTGCGCGGCAACTTCGGTATCGGGAATACGCAACAGCAGGCGCGGCTCGCGGCGTGCGGCCTGCACGAGCAACTCGGCGGCCAACGTCATCACGTCTTCTGGGCGTTCGCGCAGCGGCGGCAGCGCGATGCTGAGGATGTTGAGGCGGTAATAGAGATCGGCGCGGAAGGTGCCGGCCTCCACCGCATCCGTCAGCGCGCGATGCGTGGCGGCTACCACGCGAATGTCCACGCGCGTGGGTTCCGTGGAGCCCAACCGCACCACTTCGCGCTCCTGCAGCACGCGCAACAGACGGCTTTGCAGCGGCAGCGGCATCTCGCCAATCTCGTCGAGGAACAGCGTGCCGCGGTGCGCAGCTTCAATCAGCCCGGTCTTGCCGCCCTTGCGTGCGCCGGTGAAGGCGCCCTCTTCGTAGCCGAACAGTTCGCTCTCCAGCAGCGCCTCAGGAAACGCACCGCAGTTGATGGCGACAAACGGAAAGTCGCGCCGTGCGCTGAGCTGATGCATGCCCTGCGCGACCATCTCCTTGCCGGTGCCGGATTCGCCCAGCACGAGCACGGTGGCGTCCGACTTTGCATAGCGGCGCACCAGCGTACGCACACGCTCGATGGGCGCGGATTCTCCCACCAGATCATCCAGCCGGTAACGCGCGCTGAACTGTTGCGGGCGCTGGCGTGAGCGCAGCGTGCGGTCCAGCCGCTCCACCGCGCGGGATTCCTGGAAGGTGAACACGGTGCCTTCCGAGGCGCCCGCGCCCGTGCTTGCAAGCGGGCCGCGATGGATGACGTAGTTCACGCCGTGCACAGTGCCCAGCGTATCCCCCTCGGTATCGGGCAGCAGGCCCAACAGGTTGGGGGCGATGTTGAGCAGCGGCTGGCCGACAGCCTGCTTGGCGTCGATGTCCAGCGCGGTGGCAAGCCGCTGGTTGATGGCCTCCACGCGGCCTTGTGCGTCCAGCGCGACCACACCGTCGCGCAAGTGCTGCAGCAGGTTGTCGAGCCGCTGGCGGCGCGCCGATTCTCGACGGGTAGCCTGCACGACTTCCAACGCGGTGTCGAAAGCGGCCCTCACGGAATCACGCGAATACAGAAACACCGCGTTCATGCCTGCCTCCGTGGCTAGGTCCGTCACCAAGCCGGGGCCGACCACTACGCCCACCCCGCGGTCGCGCAAATCCAGCACGCAGCTCTCTGCACCCTGGCGCGAGGTGTACGAGGCAAACACCACGTTCATGCCATAGGCAGCAACGAAGCGGCGCACTTCATCCGGCGTGTCGCCGTGAGTGACGAGCGCTACCGACTCTGCATCACGCCGCGCACGGGCCAACGCGTGCATCACGTCAAAGCCGCTCGGGTTGATGACGACCACGGGCAGCGACAGACGCGGTTTCAGATACGCACCATTGGACCCGCCCGCGACCACTACGTCGGGGCGGTCAGCACCGGCTGCGTCGATCTCGCGCACGATGTCTTCAAAACCGCGCGTGACGACGCGCAGCTCGGCGCGGTCGTTGTACTCGGCAGCAATGTCGAGGAACAGGTCGCTCAAGCGGCTGATGCCGCAGGCCCAGATGCGCGGGCGGTCGGCTTGATCAGCGGGGGCGGGGCTCATGGTGCGGTGCGGGATGCAGAAACGGCGGTCCGGTCATTATGCGCCGCGCATTTCCACATTGAAATCTAAAATTTCATTTTTGAAATGATGTGCGCGAGGGCGGCAACGTCACTTCCATACAAATCAACGGGTTACGTTGGGTGGTGAAGGTGGCCCGCTTCCTGCTGTATGGGGCCAACCTTTTTGGAGCCCACATGAGCACAACCCAACGACACCCCACCAGCGCCGGCGCCAAATTCCGCGCTGCCGTTGCCGAATCACAGTCACTGCGCCAGCCGCTGCAAGTGGTGGGCGCCATTACCGCCTACGCCGCCAAGATGGCGGAGCAAACCGGCTTCAAGGCCGTGTATCTGTCGGGCGGCGGTGTGGCAGCCAACTCGCTCGGTATTCCGGATCTGGGCATCAGCACGATGGAAGATGTGCTGATCGATGCCCGTCGCATTACCGATGCCGTGCAGGTGCCGTTGATGGTCGACATCGACACCGGCTGGGGCGGTGCCTTCAACATCGCACGCACCGTCCGCTCGTTCATCAAGGCAGGCGTGGCCGCCGTGCACATGGAAGACCAGGTCGGCCAGAAGCGCTGCGGCCATCGCCCGGGCAAGGAAGTGGTGCCCATCGAAGAAATGGTCGACCGCGTGAAGGCCGCTGTGGATGCCCGCACCGATGACGACTTCGTCATCATGGCCCGCACCGATGCGGCTGCCTCGGAAGGCGTGGACGCCGCCATCGAGCGCGCCGTGGCCTACGTGGAAGCGGGTGCGGACATGATCTTCCCCGAAGCCATGAAGACGCTGGACGACTACCGCCGCTTCAAGGCCGCCGTAAAGGTGCCCATCCTGGCCAACCTGACCGAGTTCGGCAGCACGCCATTCTTCACCACGCAAGAGCTTGCCAGCGCCAACGTGGACATCGCCCTGTACTGCTGCGGCGCGTACCGCGCGATGAACGCGGCTGCGCTCAACTTCTATCAAACCGTGATGCGTGACGGCACCCAAAAGGCCGCCGTGGAGACCATGCAATCGCGCGACGATCTGTACAAATACCTCGGCTACCACGCGTACGAAGACAAGCTCGACGCACTGTTTGCTGCACAGAAATAACGCCTACACATTCCACGCATCCAAGGAGACCATCACCATGAGCGAAGCCGATAACAGCACCCCGAACGCCGGCGCTTTCAAGCCTAAGAAATCCGTGGCCCTGTCGGGCGTGACAGCCGGCAATACCGCACTGTGTACCGTCGGCCGCACCGGCAACGACCTGCACTACCGCGGCTACGACATCCTCGACCTGGCCGGCGCGTGCGAGTTTGAAGAAGTCGCCCACCTGTTGGTGCACGGCAAGCTGCCCAACAAGGCCGAACTGGCCGCCTACAAGGCCAAGCTGAAAGCCCTGCGCGGCCTGCCCGCCAACGTGAAGGCCGCACTGGAATGGGTGCCCGCCTCCGCCCACCCGATGGACGTGATGCGCACCGGCGTGTCCGTGCTCGGCACCGTGCTGCCCGAGAAGGACGACCACAACACCCCCGGCGCGCGCGACATCGCTGACCGCCTGATGGCGAGCCTCGGCTCGATGCTGCTGTACTGGTACCACTACAGCCACAACGGCAAGCGCATCGAAGTCGAAACGGACGACGACTCCATCGGCGGCCACTTCCTGCACCTGCTGCACGGTGTGGAGCCGTCCAAGTCGTGGGTCGACGCGATGCACGTATCGCTCAACCTGTATGCCGAGCACGAGTTCAACGCATCGACGTTCACTGGCCGCGTGATTGCCGGCACGGGCTCCGACATCTACTCGGCCATCACCGGCGCCATCGGCGCGCTGCGTGGCCCCAAGCACGGCGGCGCCAACGAAGTCGCGTTCGAAATCCAGAAGCGCTACGACACCCCGGACGAAGCCGAGGCCGACATCCGCCGCCGCGTTGAAGCCAAGGAAGTCGTGATCGGCTTCGGCCACCCCGTGTACACCGTATCCGACCCGCGCAACAAGGTCATCAAGGAAGTCGCGCGCAAGCTGTCGAAGGAAGCGTCCAACACCAAGATGTTCGACATTGCCGAACGCCTGGAAACGGTGATGTGGGACATCAAGAAAATGTTCCCGAACCTCGACTGGTTCAGCGCCGTGTCGTACCACATGATGGGCGTGCCGACCGCGATGTTCACCCCGCTGTTCGTGATTGCACGTACGTCCGGCTGGGCCGCACACATCATCGAGCAACGCATCGACAACAAGATCATCCGCCCGAGCGCCAACTACACCGGCCCGGACGATCTGAAGTTCGTGCCGATCGCAAAGCGTCCGTAATAAGTCAGAAGGAACGTCAGCCCCAGCCCACAGACGGTTTGGCCGTTGACGTTCCTGCCCTAGATGGCGCCTTGAATTTCTGTAAGCGGGCGGAAAAAAGAAGGAGGCTTGTTTGAGCGAAGCGAGTTTGCCTCCTTCTCCGCCCGGTTACAGAAATTCAAGGAGGCTTTCGCCATCTCGGGCGCGCCTTTCTTTGCTTACTTTCTTTGGCAAGACAAAGAAAGTGAGTCAGCCCCGGCAGGGGATGAAACAAGGGATGTACCAGACACCATGAACACCACCCACAGAAAGCCCCTCCCCGGCACAACGCTCGACTACTTCGACGCTAGAGAAGCTGTAGAAGCCATTCAACCAGGCGCCTACGACAAGCTGCCGTACACCTCCCGCGTCCTAGCCGAGAATCTGGTACGCCGCTGCGACCCGGCCACGCTCATCGATTCCCTCAAGCAACTGATCGAACGCAAGCGCGATCTCGATTTCCCCTGGTTCCCCGCCCGCGTGGTCTGCCACGACATCCTCGGCCAAACCGCACTGGTGGACCTCGCCGGCCTGCGTGACGCCATCGCAGACCAAGGCGGCGACCCCGCCAAGGTCAACCCCGTCGTGCCGGTCCAACTGATCGTCGACCACTCCCTAGCCGTGGAATGCGGCGGCTTCGACCCCGACGCCTTCGCCAAAAACCGCGCCATTGAAGACCGCCGCAACGAAGACCGCTTCCACTTCATCGACTGGACCAAGCTCGCGTTCAAGAACGTCGACGTGATCCCGGCAGGCAACGGCATCATGCACCAGATCAATCTGGAGAAGATGTCGCCGGTCATCCAGGCACACGACGGCGTGGCCTACCCCGACACCTGCGTCGGCACTGACAGCCACACACCGCACGTCGATGCGCTGGGCGTGATCGCCATCGGCGTGGGCGGCCTGGAAGCCGAGAACGTGATGCTCGGCCGCGCGTCGTGGATGCGCCTGCCGGACATCGTCGGCGTGGAGCTGACGGGCCAACGCCAGCCTGGCATCACCGCCACCGACATCGTGCTGGCCCTGACCGAATTCCTGCGCAAGCAGAAGGTGGTAGGCGCGTACCTGGAGTTCTACGGCGAAGGCGCATCGAAGCTCACGCTGGGCGACCGCGCCACCATCTCCAACATGGCCCCCGAGTACGGCGCCACCGCCGCGATGTTCTCGATCGACGACAACACGCTCGACTACCTGCGCCTGACCGGCCGCAGCGATGAGCAGGTCAAGCTGGTGGAGACGTACGCCAAGGCCGCAGGCCTATGGTCCGACACGCTCAAGCACGCCGAATACGAACGCGTGCTGCGCTTTGACCTGTCGAGCGTGGTGCGCAACATGGCCGGCCCGTCGAACCCGCACGCACGCGTGGCCACGACGGACTTGGCCGCCAAGGGCATCGCCGGCAAGTGGGAAGAGACCCCGGGCCAGATGCCGGATGGCGCGGTCATCATCGCCGCCATCACGAGCTGTACCAACACCAGCAACCCGCGCAACGTGATTGCCGCCGCGCTGCTGGCGCGCAATGCCAACCGCCTGGGGCTGACGCGCAAGCCGTGGGTGAAGAGCTCGCTGGCACCGGGGTCCAAGGCAGTGGAGTTGTATCTGGAAGAGGCCGGCCTGAAAGCCGAACTGGAAAAGCTCGGCTTCGGCATCGTCGCGTTTGCCTGCACCACGTGCAACGGCATGAGCGGCGCGCTGGACCCGAAGATCCAGCAGGAGATCATCGACCGCGACCTGTACGCCACCGCCGTGCTGTCGGGCAACCGCAACTTTGACGGCCGCATCCACCCGTATGCCAAGCAGGCGTTCCTCGCCTCGCCGCCGCTGGTGGTGGCCTATGCGATTGCCGGCACCGTGCGCTTCGACATCGAGCGCGACAGCTTCGGCACCGATGCCAACGGCCGCCCGATTCTGCTCAAGGACCTGTGGCCGACCGACGAAGAGATCGACGCCATCGTGCGCGCCTCGGTCAAGCCGGAGCAGTTCCGCAAGGTCTACATCCCGATGTTCGAGCAGCGCAGCGCGTCTGTGGCCAACGTGAGCCCGCTGTACGACTGGCGCCCGCAGAGCACCTACATCCGCCGCCCGCCGTATTGGGAAGGTGCGCTGGCTGGCGAACGCACGCTCCAGGGCCTGCGTCCGCTGGCCGTGCTGGGCGACAACATCACGACCGATCACCTCTCGCCGTCCAACGCCATCCTGGCCAGCAGCGCCGCCGGCGAATACCTTGCCAAGATGGGCCTGCCGGAAGAGGACTTCAACTCGTACGCCACGCACCGCGGCGACCACCTGACCGCGCAGCGCGCGACGTTCGCCAACCCCACGCTCATCAACGAGATGGCCGTGGTGGACGGCGTGGTGAAGAAGGGTTCGCTGGCGCGCATCGAGCCCGAAGGCAAGGTCACGCGCATGTGGGAAGCGATTGAGACCTACATGGACCGCAAGCAGCCGTTGATCGTGATTGCCGGCGCCGACTACGGCCAAGGCAGCTCGCGCGACTGGGCTGCCAAGGGCGTGCGCCTGGCCGGTGTGGAAGTCATCGTGGCCGAAGGCTTCGAGCGCATCCACCGCACCAACCTGATCGGCATGGGCGTGCTGCCGCTGGAGTTCAAGCCGGGCACCACGCGCCTGACGCTGGGCATTGACGGCACCGAAACCTATGACGTGATCGGCGCGCGCAAGCCGCGTGCAGACCTGACGCTGGTGATCCATCGCAAGAACGGCGAACGTGTGGAAGTGCCCGTCACGTGCCGCCTGGACAGCGATGAGGAAGTCTCGATCTACGAAGCGGGCGGCGTGCTGCAACGCTTTGCGCAGGACTTCCTGGAATCGAACAAGGAGGCGGCATGAGCCATCCCGCACAGATCAAAGTCCCCGCCACGTACATCCGTGGCGGTACCAGCAAGGGCGTGTTCTTCCGCCTGCAGGATCTGCCGCAAGCCGCGCAACAGCCGGGCGCTGCCCGCGATGCGCTGCTCATGCGCGTGATCGGCAGCCCCGACCCATACGGCAAGCAGATCGACGGCATGGGCGGCGCCACGTCCAGCACCAGCAAGACGGTGATCCTGGCCAAGAGCACGCGCCCGGACCATGACGTCGATTACCTGTTCGGCCAGGTCTCCATCGACAAGCCGTTTGTGGATTGGTCGGGCAACTGCGGCAACCTTTCGGCCGCTGTCGGCCCGTTCGCCATCAGCAACGGCTTGGTAGATGCGAGCCGTCTTCCGCCTAACGGGCAGAACGGCACCGCCATCGTGCGCATCTGGCAAGCCAACATCGGCAAGACCATCATTGCGCACGTGCCCATCACCAACGGCGCGGTGCAGGAGACGGGCGACTTTGAACTGGACGGCGTGACCTTCCCGGCGGCGGAAGTCCAGCTCGAATTCCTCGACCCGGCAGCGGAAGAAGACGGCGACGGCGGCGGCGCGATGTTCCCCACCGGCAACCTCGTCGATGACCTGGAGGTGCCCGGCGTGGGCACGTTCAAGGCGACGATGATCAATGCCGGCATCCCGACAATCTTCGTGAACGCCGAGTCCATCGGTTACACCGGCACCGAGCTGCAGGACGCCATCAACGGCGATGCAAAGGCGCTGGCGATGTTCGAAACCATCCGCGCGCACGGCGCGGTGCGCATGGGGCTCATCAAGAACATCGATGAAGCCGCCACGCGGCAGCACACGCCCAAGGTGGCATTCGTTGCGCCGCCGAAGGACTACGTCGCCTCCAGCGGCAAGAAAGTCGGTGCGGGCGATGTGGACCTGCTGGTGCGTGCCATGTCGATGGGCAAGCTGCACCACGCGATGATGGGCACGGCTGCCGTGGCCATCGGCACGGCAGCGGCCATTCCGGGCACGCTGGTCAACCTGGCGGCCGGCGGTGGCGAACGTGGCGCAGTGCGCTTCGGGCATCCGTCCGGCACGCTGCGCGTGGGCGCGGAAGCGAAGCTCGTCGACGGTGAATGGACCGTCACCAAGGCCATCATGAGTCGCAGCGCGCGCGTGCTGATGGAAGGCTGGGTGCGCGTGCCGGGTTGAACCGGCGCCGACACTGTTGAGCAAGAGGCGGCAAGCATGCCGCCCTTGCGCTCAGGTGAAGGGAATCTGTAGCGCTGCGACCAGGCCCCCGCTTTCGCGGGGCGTCAATTCCAGCGCGCCGCCAAAGCGCCCCATGATCGCCCGCACGATCGAGATGCCCAGGCCGGCGCCTTCCCCCTGGCGCCGCCCCTGGTCGCCTCGCCAGAAGCGCTGCCCGATCTGCTCGGCCTGCTTGTCGTTCAACCCCGGCCCGCAATCGGCCACTTCGATCCGGCAACGCTTGGTCCCACGGTCAAACACCACATTGAGCGCGATCGGCTGATCTGCGGGGGAGTACCGCAACGCGTTGTCTACCAGATTGCGGATGCTGGTATCGAGCATGTGCTTTGGAATCGGGGTACCGGCATCCGGGCCGTCGGTGGTCAGCACAATGCGGGCGCGCGAAGGTGCATCCATGCGCGCGAGCATGTCACTGACCACCGTGGTGATGGATGCGCACGGGTCCACGTTCTGCATCGCACCTTCGGTACGCGCCAGCGTCATCATCTGATCGAGCGTATGCCGCAAGCGCCGGACGCCCGCCTCTGCCTGCCTCAGCGAGACTTGGGCTTCGTCCCCGTCAACCAGCCGGGCCACCTGCAAATGCGTGTCGATAGCAGTCAGGGGCGTGCGCAATTCATGCGCGGCGGCATCGGTAAAGGCACGTTGGTGCGCCAGTGCCTGGGCCAGGCGGCCCAGCAACCCATTCAGCGCGCCAATCACGGGTTGCAGTTCAGCAGGGGCATTCCCGGCATCAATGGGGCTGGTGTCATCCGTGCGTTTGTCGCGCAAGGTCTGGCGCAGGGCCTTCAAGGGGGAGAGCCCCCGGTCAATGCCGATCCACAGCGCCACCAAGCCGCCAATCACTGCAATCAGAAAAGGGATGCTGGCCGCGCGCAGCATTTGCGTGGTCAAGACATCTCGCTTGTCGATACGGTCGGCCGTGATGATCTGGTAACCGCGCTTGTTTTGCAGAAGGTAGATGCGCCACAGCTTGCCATCGACATCGCGCGTGCTGTAGCCCACTGGCAACGCGTGGCCCATCGCGCCTGGGCTGGTATCGGTCTGGGCGAGCACCGCCCCCTGCTCTGTGCGGATCTCGCAGGCAATGCCGTTCTGCCCGCTGACGCGAATCACGTCCGCCCAGTCCGGCTGCGGCACGTTGGGCGACAGCGCCGCTCGCGCAAGCAGCCCTGAGACCATATGCGCAGACATGGCCAGCCGTTCGTCCAGCGCATGATCGAGGTTGGTCCGAACGCCGTGCATCATCCATGCCGCCGCCAACGCCCACGGCACGATCAGCGCAATCCCGGCAATCAATACGGCACGCCAACGCAGGCTCACGACAACCTCCAGCCCAGTCGATAGCCCAGGCCGCGCGAGGTCTCGATCACGTCCCCGCCCAGCTTGCGGCGCAAGTTATGGATGTGCACGTTCAGGGCGTTGCTACTGGTGGACTCGGTCAGCCCGTACAGGCGTTCGTGCAGCATCTCGGGCGTGAGCCACCTGCCGCCGGTGTTGGCCAAGTGCGTCAACAGGTCGATCTCACGGCGGGTAAGTTCGACGGGCTGGTCATTGAGGCATGCCAGACCGCTGTCGGGCTCCAGGCGCAAGGGGCCCGCCTGGATCACCTGGGTCGTGCGGCCCTGTGTGCGCCTGACCAAAGCGTACAGGCGCGCCGCCAGTTCGCGCAGGTCGAAAGGTTTGACCATGTAGTCATCGGCACCGCCATTGAAACCGGTCAACCGGTGCTCAATCGCATCGCGCGCGGTGAGTATCAAGACCGGCAGCGAGGGCTCCACCGCCCGGATCACGGCCAGCAAGTCCATGCCGTCCCGGTCCGGCAGGCCGAGGTCCAGCACAAGCGCGTCGAAGGTGTTCTCGGCATGCGCCATCTCGGCCGACTGTGCATCCTCCACATGTTCAACTGCAATGCCATGCGCGCGCAAGCCAGCGATGACGCCGCTTGCGATCAATGGATCATCTTCCACCAGTAACACGCGCATGGATTCACACCTTGAGTGGACGAGGGGCCCTAGTGTCAGCGTGGCCCCAACACCTTGGCAAGTGCCGCCTGCAGTGGCATGCCGTTTATCTTCTGGATCAGCCCCTGCTCATCCTCGTAGACGATGCCGGGCGTTCCGCGAAAACCCAGCGCCCCCATCAGGGCTGTGTTGGTATCGATCGTGCGCTTCAGGTTGTCGGGCACGCTGGCCACTGGCTCGATACCGCCTTTGGAGAAATTGCGTTCGTTCTGGAACAACGCCGCTGTCTTGTCTTTTGCCCCGAGAATGGCTGCGGCCTTGGCACTACTGTCTGCTTTGATCACCCCCACGAGGATGTGCCGCAACTGCACCTTGCCGGAATCCACCCACGGGCGGGCTGCCTCAAAGAAACGGTTGCAGTACGGGCAATTCGGATCGGTGAAGACATACACGGTGCGTGGTGCACTCTCTTTGCCGTCCTGCACCCAGGTGGAGGCCGCGAGGTTCGACCAGATGCCTGCACTCATCGGCTTGGCCACCAGATTCTGCAGGCGTTGATCGTCAAGCGCCCGCCCATCCGCCGCCACGCGAACACCGATCACAGCATTGCCATCCGGCGTGACATACACGGCTAGCGGCTTTTGCTCTGCAACACCGCCAAAGCCGCGCAGACCACTACCTGCCGGAAACTCCTCGACAATGGTCACCCCCTGCTTCTCCAGCGACTGGATCACCGCTGGGCGATCCTCGCCTGCGGCAACACTGGATGTAGCAACAGCCAATGCGGCCAGACCTGCAAACAACGGAACACAATGCATGCTTCGAGACATCAATGACTCCTGGTTGGATAGACGTTGGGTTGTTCGCTCAGGCACGGGCATCACGGTGCGCCCGCGGCATCAAGACGGCTGATGAAGTTGCGTGCGTCCAGTTCACCCACCATCCGATGCGCACGCACTTCCTGACCATCCGGCCCGATCAGGATCAAGGTGGGGGGACCAAGCACGCCCCAATGCTTCATCAGCGCCTGATCCGTTGCGTCGTTGTGGGTGACGTCGGGGCGCAGTACCTGCATCCTGGCCAGCCGCGCATTGACTGCGGGGTCGCTGAAGACGCTTTTCTCGATCACCTGGCAGCTCACGCACCAGTCCGCGTAGAAGTCGATCAGCGTCCATTGGCCGCGCGTAGCAGCTTGCGCAATGCGCGCATCTACGTCCTGCACCGACTTCACGCTCGCGTGACTGGCGGCCGCAGCGCTGCCGTTGGCGTTGGTGTTGGCAAAGCCACCCACGGCGCGCAACGTCTGCAACGGCTGCGTGGGGGACGCACTGCCGGCCGCAGCGCCGGTCAGCATCATCACCGACCACACGCCGACAAAAACCGCCCAGAACGCCAACAGCCAACTCAAGCGATGCTGCAGCGTGATGGCATGAATCCATCCGATCAGCCCCACCGACACGGCCAGGCCGAATGCACTCCACAGCATCAGGCTGACGTTGCCGGGCAGAAAGCGAGCGAGCATCAGGATCGCCATGCCCACCATCACGTAACCGAACACCACGCGCACACGCTCCATCCATGCGCCGGGGCGCGGCAGAACGCGCGCGCCAAACACGGCAATCACCAGCAGTGGCAAGCCCATGCCCACACCCAGCGCAAAGAGCGCCACACCGCCCATCACTGCGCTACCCGTCTGTCCGATGTATAGCAGCGCACCCGCGAGCGGCGCCGTCATGCATGGCCCCACCAGCAAGGCGGACAGCACGCCAAGCACGGCGGCGCCCAGCACGCTTCCGCCTGCCTGGCTCTGACCCGATGCGTTGAGACGGTCCATCAAGGCCGCAGGCAAGCGCAGCTCAAACGCCCCAAACAATGAAGCCGCCAGCACCAGAAACAACCCTGCAAACGCACCCAGCAACCACGGCGATTGCAACGCCGCCTGCAGGTTGGCCCCCGCCAGACCCGCCGCCACACCAACAGCGGCATAGGTAGCGGCCATCGCCAGCACATACGACAACGTCAGCATGAACGCGCGCCGAGGCTTGGCCTGGCTGCCCACCACCATCGTCGAAACAATCGGGATCATGGGCAGCGTGCACGGCGTGAACGACAGCAGCAGCCCGAAGCCGAAGAACAGCAGTGCCCCCGCAACGGGCCCAAGCGCGGCCAGGCGTTGTGACACGGCCTGATCCTCTGCGACTGCCCCAGCCGCCGCACCATCACCCGCCGCCACGGCCAATGACGACGACGCCTGCGCGGTGGGCACACGCGCGGGCAAGTCGATCTTCATCGTCTGCGGCGGATAGCAGATACCGGCTTGCGCGCACCCTTGCCAATGCAGAACCACAGGCCCAGGCGTCTGGGCCGGCAAGCGCAACTGGAGGGCATCGCCCGTATAGATGTCGACGTCCCCGAAGAATTCGTCGGTGTGATGCGTTCCGGGCGACAGCGTCACGTCAACCGCCGTGCCGCGCGCATCGTCAAGCCGCAAGGACTTGCGATACACGTAGTAGCCATCCGCAACATGTCCGGCAGCGACCACGTGATCGCCTTGCAACTGCGGGGCACTCAGTGTGAAAACCTGTGACGCATCCAGGAAATCCGTCTTGGCTTGCCACGGCAACGGGCCGGCAGCCCAAGCGGCGCCCATGGTGAAGAACGTCAACACCAGGGTGATGAGATTGCGACGAAACAAGATGAACCCCTCTCCGTACCGAATAGGAGCAAGGGTCTGTGAAACCGATTAACCGAAAATTAAGCGGCACCGACACGCGTGACTGATGCGTGATCGTGAAGCGTGCGCCCCGATCTGGCGAGCGTCAGACCGGGGCTTTGGTGATTGTGTGCAGCACGCTCAGCGCTTGCCGCTGACCTGATCCATCGTCCGAATCAGGTCAGCCAACGTCTGCTTGCAGTTGGCAGCATCGGGCTTGCTGGCGCGCAAGGCTTCAAGCGCGCGGTCGATGGCCTTGTCAACGACGTGCCAGTCCGATGCGGCACGCGGCTTGAGGCCGGCCTCGGCGCTGTCCCACGAGACTTCCAGATCCTTGATGCGGGTCTTGGCACCGGCCAGGTCGCCCTTGTCGACAATGGCAGCCGTGTCGACCGCAATCGCGCGAAACGGACCCAGATCGCCCAGCTTGGAGGGCGTGGCCGCCTGCACGGTTTTCACCGGGCCAAAGTTGGCGGGCACCAGATGGCCGGCACCCGCCATGAACAAAACGAGCGCGGCAGCCGCCAGCGGCGGCGTCAGTTTGACGAGCTTCATGACATCTCCAGGGTTGGATGAAAAGCAGGGGCTTGCGGATCAGGCAGTCGACACAGCGTGCGCCGCACGGGCAATACGACCTTCGTGGCGTTGAGCAAACGCCACCAGCACAACGATGACGGCGAGGAAGACGGCACTGGTCAGCATCGCGCCCAGGCCCAATCCACCATAGCTTTGCGATTGCGACAGGAAGTCCCCCAACGCCGCACCCAGCGGGCGCGTGAGGATGTAGGCCAGCCAGAACGCCAGCACCTTGTTGGCGCCCAGCAAGTACGCAACGGCAGCCAACGCAATGAGCGCGCCAAACGCCACGATGCCTAGCTGGAACCCGAGGCCAAGCGCTTCGGTGGCAAGGTCACCAGCGGCCGTGCCCAGCGCGAACGTGCAGAGAATGGCCGCCCAATAGAACAGCTCTCGGCGGCGTGTATCGATGGACTGGATCGACAGCGTGTGTTCCACGCGATACCAGATCGCAAACAACGTGATCAGCACCACGCTAAAGACGGCGGTGCTCACGTACAGGCTCACGCCCAGCTTGTCGGTCAGCAGGTCGGTGATCTGCGTGCCGACAACGCTCACCAGCACCACCGTCAGCCAGTACAACCACGGCACATAGCGCTGCGCGCGCACCTGCGCCACGAGTGCAACAGCAAGCAAACCCGCCATTGCACCGCCGGTGATGGCCGTACCCAGCCCAACGTTGACGGCCAGAAAATCCGCGCCCGTCTCACCCACCGTGGTGGAAAGAATTTTGATGATCCAGAAGCCCAGCGCCACCTGGGGCACCTTGTTCAATAGGCTAGGCACTACGCGTGCCGGTCGTGTGTGCATTGCTTCCTCCGTCAATTGCGCCGTCAACTTCGCGAGCGCGAAACAGTGATGACGGTGACAGGCTAGGCACGCAGACTTAGATGCCACTGAGATGTGGCGAGTGGATGGAATGGCGTGATCAGTGGCCCGCTGCCGCGGGCGCCATGCTGCTCGGCAGCGCCACAAAGTCGCCCGCATGGCGGATAGCTTGCAGTGCACGCAACAGTGCCTCGGGCGGACACTTTTCTTGCGTGATGCATCAGGCCGCTTGCTGCTGCGCGCGACCTGACGCATGGGCCAATCCCTCGGACAGGCTCAGACAAGATCAGCCTGCCAGCGTGTTCTTCAAGCCCAGCACTTCAATCGGTGCGATCTCGGGCGGCGAGGCCAGCAGCGCGTCTGCGTTGGCCATGAGCGCCTTGGCAATTGGGCCATCCAGGTGGGCCTGGCGGTTCTGCTCGCTGGTAAAGGCATCGAAGATGCCGAACACGTTGGGCGCAATGCGCAACGCAAACCAGATCGGGGTGGTGGCTTCCTGATTGGCCATCTCCAGGCCGGCCTGCAGAAAGTCAGCCACAGCCTGCTCCTTGCCCGGCTTGGCAGTCAGCCGGGCGAACAATGCGTACTTGATCATCTTGGGTCTCCAGATGCCGCGCAGGGGGTCTGCTCGGACAGACGTACTTTACAAAGCGGTCGTGACGGAAAATACTGTCTCGATTGACAACTTTGATATCGATACTGCCATGCGGATTGTCGTGCTCACGCTGGAAGGTGTGTTCGATACGGGGCTGGCCACGGTGCTCGATGCCTTTGCCACGGCCAATGAACTGGCGCGGGTGGCCGGCATTGATGTGCCGGCGTTTGAAGTGGCAGTGGTCGGTATGCGGCCGCAGGTGCGCAGCGGGCTGGGCCTGCAGGTGCCCGTGTGCAGCGTGGGCGATGCGCCCTCCCCCAACTGGGTGATCGTGCCGGCCATCAGCGCCAAGATGCCCGACGTGCTGGTGCCCGCGCTGGGCCGCGAAGATGTGGTGGACGCGCTGCCCGCGCTGCGCACGTGGTCGGCTGGTGGTGCGCGCATGGCGGCTGCCTGCATCGGCACATTTGTGTTGGCAGAAAGCGGCCTGCTGGACGGCCATGACGCCACCACCACATGGTGGCTCACGCCGCTGTTTCGTCAGCGCTACCCGCAGGTGCGGCTCGACGCGCATCGCATCATCGTGCCCAGCGGCACGATGCTCACGGCTGGTGCCGCGCTCAGCCACATCGACATGGCGCTGTGGGTGATCCGCCAGAGCAGTCCGGAGCTGGCCGCGCTGGTGGCGCGGTACCTTGTGTTCGACACGCGGCCGTCGCAATCGGCCTACGTGATTGCCGACCACCTCTCGCATGCCGACCCGCTGGTCGAACGTTTCGACCGCTGGGTGCGCGAGCGGCTCGACACCGCCATCACGCTCGACGCGGCTGCGGGTGCGCTGGCCACCAGCAAACGCACCCTATCGCGACGGTTGAACGAGGTCCTCGGCAAAACGCCCATCGCCTACATCCAGGATTTGCGTATCGAGCGTGCGGTGCATCTGCTCAAGACCAGCAAGCACAGCGTCGACCAGATTGCCGAACAGGTGGGCTATGCCGATGGCGTGACACTGCGCACGTTGCTGCGCAAGCGGCTTGGCAAGGGCATTCGCGAGCTGCGCGCGACGTAGGCCGTGTCCATAAAAAAAGCCGTCCAGCGCAAGGCATGGACGGCCCATCGGCACAGCGTGAATCAATGATGCGGCGCGCCCCCCAGCGCACCACCCACCGTCCCCACCGCACCACCCACAGCGCCCGTGACCGGGGCCAGCGGCGTGGCCGCACCGGTTGAGCTGAGCGACGAGCCCAAACCAGTCAGCAACGAGCCAACCGGCGCCGTCACACCGGCTGCCGGGTTGCTTCCCCCCGCCGCAGCGCCACCCAATGCACTTGTCACCGGGGCCAGCGGGTTGCTCCCCGCGCCACCACCTGTGGCACCGCCCAGAGCCCCCGTCACCGCACCCAGCGGATTGCTGCCGCCCGCAGCACCGCCCAGCGCATTGGTAATGGGCGCCAGCGGGCTGCCCGATGTGCCGCCGCCCGGCGTGGAAACCGCGCCGCCCAACGCCGCTACCGTTCCGCCCGTGGCGGTCACCACGCCGCCCAAGTTGGACACCACCGGCGCATTTGTGCCGGTGATCGACGTACCGACGTTCGCCACCGTACCGCCCACGGTCTGCAGCAAGTTGGTCGCGGGGGCACCCAGGCCTGTGGCATTACCCAGTGTCTGCGTGGTGGTGGTGACTTGCGAGGTGAGCGGCACCACGGTCGAACTGAGCTGTTGCGTGACCTGCTCCACTGGCCCGGTCGACAGGACCGTACCCAGCGTGCCGCCCGCATTGGCCACGGCCTGCCCCACTTGCGAGACCGCGCCACCCACCGGCGTAGTCACCGGCGCGAGCGGCTGAAGCGGGCCCGTGCCCAGGCTGGTCAGCAGACCGCCCGTGGCATTGACGGTATTGCCGACCTGGGTGACCACGTTGCCCGTGCTGGACACCGTGGTCCCCACCGGGTTCGGATTGGTGCCCATGCTGCCCAGGCCGGACTGCACGCCGGTGCCGAGCGCGGAAACGGTGTTGCCGACGTTGTCGACCACGCTACCCAATCCAGACGCACCCGGCGCATTGGAGCCCCCCACAACTGCACCCAAGCCGCTGATGGCACCGCCCGTGGCCGTGAGCACGCCGCCGCCCTTGTTGGCGACGTTGCCTGTAGGCGTGGTCGAGGCTGTGGAGGTGGACCCGCCTGTGCCGCCCGAGTTGCCCGAACCACCGCTGCCGTTGTTGGCGGAAGTGCCGCCACCGCTGGTTCCGCTCATGTCGCCCGATCCCGAGCTTGCGCAACCGCCCAGTACCAGCAACCCGGCCAGCGTGGCTGAAACCAGCGTACCGCGATGCATTTTCGCCATGTCAGTCTCCCGTTTCAAAAATGCGCTTGATAATGTACCAACCCACTCAACCCCATTCATGATTCAAATGGGCCAGCCCATTAACCGCATATCGGCTTGAAATGCAGTCTATGAAGCCATATTGGCTGAATTGCAAACATTTTCAAACGGTGCAGAACCCTGACCGAAGCCGCCCTGCCTTGATGGCAAGCGGCACGAATCCAGCCGCAGCAAGGGCGCAAACGTTGACGAGAAACGGAGAAAAAACGGGATTATGTTCTGAAGGCTGACTCTAAATTACTCAATATGAGTAATATACCGACACGCGTGCAAATAAAATCACCGCGCCGCGCCACAGCGTTGGAAAACGTCCGATTACGCCTCCAGGCGGGTGACCTTGGTCAGGTAAAACGACTGCCGGATTGCAAACCCCAGGCGCTCATATAGCGCAATCGCCACACGGTTATGGTCGAACACGTGCAGGAACGGCGTCTGCCCGCGCTGGGCGATGTCATGTTGCAAAACGCGGATGAGCCGGTTGGCAAAACCTTTGCCGCGGTGAGCATCGTCCACGCAGACAGCGCTGATCTCCACGTAGTCATCCAGTTGCATGCGCTCGCCGGCCATGGCGATCAGCCGGCCGCCCTCGCGAATGCCGATGTACTGGCCGGTCTCCTGCGTGCGTGTGCGGAACGGGCCAGGCTTGGTGCGCTCCGCCAGGTCGAACATGTCGGCCGCATCGGCACGCCCCAAGCGCACGATGCCCGTGGTATCAACGGGCCCGCCAGGGTCACGCACCACCATCATCTGCTGCAGGAGGCCCGCCCGCTCGACGGCAAACTCCTGCGGCACATCAATGGCCGAACGCGCAAACAGTGACAGTTGCTCACCCGGTTCGAGCAACCGGTGCAGTGCCTGCCATGCGGCGGCCGTCTCGTCAGAGCTGGCAACAATGGCCGCAAACGGTGCAACGTCGGCACGGTAGCGGCAGGCAAGCGGGCCGCCCTGCCGGAAATGCAGGTGGCCACTCGCCAGCGATGACCAGATGGGGTTGTCGAGCACGTGCGCGTCAGGTGCAGCCATTTCGTCGTCCTTGGGTCATGCGGACACGCGCAGCGCGGCCACATAGTCTTTCCAACGCGCCAACGTCTGGGCACGCGCCTGCGTATCGCCATCATCACGGCCATAGCGCAGCGCGATATAACCGGCGGCCACGCGGCGCAACGCCTCAGCCGATTGCGGAAACCGCACGGCGGCACGCTCGGCGTAGGCCATCGGCCCTTCAGTCGGGCTGCGCGGGCAGCCGTGCCGCGCGAGCTGGTTGCACACGCGCTGCCATTGCACTTGTACTGGGTCAGGCTTGGGCTTGCGCTGCTGCCACAGCAGCGGCAACGCCGCCAACAGGAAGATGGCCGACACCCCCCACAGCACCGCACGCGGGTCTGCCGCCTCCAGCCCCAGCCACGCAAAGAGCTGCGCCTGCCGGTTGCGGTCATAGCCGAGCACCCAGCGGTTCCAGCCGCTGATGAGGCCATCCAGCCCCCAGCGCACGCTGCGCAGCCACGCGGGTTCCTCCACGCGGCGCGAGCGAAATTCGCTGGCGGGCACGGCAGCAGCCAGGCCACGTTCCACGCGCTGCGGCGCGACGGCGGCGGTCGGGTCCACACGCACCCAGCCACGTCCGGCCAGCCACACCTCCGCCCAGGCATGCGCATCGGACTGGCGCACGATGATGTCGCCGCTCACGGCGTTCACCTCGCCACCGAGGTAGCCCACCACCACGCGCGCCGGCACGCCCGCCGCGCGCATCAGGAAGACGAAGCTGCCCGCGTAGTGCTCGCAAAAGCCGCGATGCGTGCGGAACAGAAAGTCGTCAATCTGCTCGCCCTGCAGCGGCTCGGGGTCGAGCGTGTAGGCAAACGGGGCGCTGCCAAACAGCTTGAGCGCTGCCGATACGCGGTCGGCCGGCGGCAGCTCTGCCCATTGCACGGCCAGCGCGCGCGTCTGGTTGTTGCCCGGCGGCAGCGCCAATGCGGTCTGCAGCGTGAGCGGGTCCAGCGGCTGTGCATCATCCACGCGACTACGATCAGGCAAGCGTGAACGCGCGTGGTAACGCATGCGCTGGTCGATCGGCTGCCGGCTGAGGAACTCCGCATCGACACTGCGCCCGATGTCGTCACGCGCATCGATCGATACGCCGCGATCGAGCGCAAACAGCCAGCGCTGGTGCGTCGTTTCCAGCGTGATGTTGTAGTCGACCACGCCCGGCAGACCCGCAATCGCCCCACCTTCCGCGCTCGCAGAATTGGGTACGCTTCCGGGCACGGCCCGTTGCCGCATCGACGCTGCCGTCCATGCCTGGCCATCAAAACGCCACAGCACCATGCCGCGCCAATAGAGCGTATCGAGTGGTGGCGGCGTCCCCGCAAAGTCGGCGCGGAAGGCCAGGTCATCCGACAGGATCAACTGGCCGATGGAGCCAGGCGCCATGCGATCCGTGATGCCGCTGGTGCCGGTTTCAGCGGAGCGCGGCAGGCTCCACAGCGGATGATCCAGGCGCGGAAACAGCAGGAACAGTACGGCCGCGCATGGCAAGCCCATCGCCACCAAGCGCCCCAACACACGCACGGCCGACACCCGCATGCGCGCCTGCGGATGCAACAGCAGCAGCCAGTTGCGCAGCAGCAGCGCCGCCGTTGCCAGCAAGGAAACGGCCATCCAGGGCGGCTGGTCGAACAGCGTTTGCGAGAGCAGCAGGAAACAGCACAGCTGCGTCGCCAGAATGCCGTTGCGCACCGTATGCGATTCCATCAGCTTGAGCACCAGGAACGCGCCCAACAACGCCACCGACAGGTCTCGGCCGATGTTGCCGCCGGTGCGCAAGGACAGCGCCAGCGTCACAAGCAGGGTCGCCACACCTGTGAGGCCGAGCACCCATTTACCTGGCAACGGCGCGCGGCGTACCCACAGCAGGGTGCGCCAGAGCAGCAGTACGCCAAACACGGCACACGTCACCAGCGGCAGCGCGCGCAGCAACGGCACCAGCACGACGGCAAGCTGTGCGATCAACCAACCGTGCTCGCGGTGTGTGAGGGCGCGGGCCGAACCAAAAGCCGCAGCCTGCGTGCCGATGGTGGCGGTGCTCATGCTGATTCCTCAGGCATTGCCGGCTTGCCCCACAGCGCCAGTGCGCGCAGACAGGCATCACGATGCGCAGGCCCGCGCGACGGGCCAATCGAGATGCCCGGCAAGGTCAGCGTGTATTCGGGTTCGTCACCGGCAGGTGCGTGTTCGGCGGCCAGCACCCAGGCGCACAGACGCGACAGGCGCTGCTCCGCATTCATGGATGGCGGCAGTGCCTCCCACGCGAGCACGCACTGCGCATGGCGTACCTGTTGGCCGGTGCGGCTCATCCACATGTCGAGCCGGGCACTGTGCTTCCAGGCGATGCTGCGCAGCGGATCACCCGGGCGATAGGCACGCAATTGGTCGGCGGCTTCTTCGACCTGGGTACGCGCGGCACGCGGGTTGTCTTCCTCGCCCGGGTCGGGCGCGAAGCTGGCGGGCAGCGGCGGCGCAGAGGGCTCGGGTTCGGGATAGACCAGCAGCGTGAGCGGCGCATCGGCATAGCTCCATGCGCGAAACAGGCCCAGCGGAAAGCGCGTCGATACCGTCAGACGCGGCAGTTTGAACCAGCCGCGCGGTTGTGCTGCAAACGCCAATGCCGCCACCGTGGCGTCCTGCGCATCAAGCGCGGCTTCAACCGGTGCGGCCTCGCGCGCGCTCACATCCAAACCCACGCGCGCCCAGGGTGTTACGTTGGCCAACGCCACGCTCACGTTGAGCGCATGCCCGGCAAACACCGCCTCGCCCGCCGCGCCGCGCACTTCCAGGTCGACGAGGTTGCGGTGCGTCTGCCACATGGCCGACGCTGCCACACCAGCCAGCACGAACGTCAGCAGAAAGCCCAGGCTCACGTTGTAGTTGAGCGAGGTGACGAGCATGACCACCAGCAGCAGCGCAAAGCCGGCACCCGATGCGGTGGGCAGAATGTAGACGTGGTTACGGTCCAAGCGGATGCGGCCTTCGCGCGGCTTGCGCGGCCGTTGCAGGAAACGCTGCACGCGTGCTCGCGCAAAGCGTACGCCCGGCAACGCCGCCAAGCCTGCACCCAGGATGCGAAACAGCGCGCGGAACGGTGCCGCCAGCCAGGAGGTGAAACGCGCCATGGCGCCGTGCACTTATGGAATGGCGACCGTATCGAGCAGCCGCTGCGCCAGCGCCGTGGCCGACAACGTACCGCCCGTCGGCAGCAGCCGGTGCGCCGCCACGGCCTTGAACACGGCCTGCACATCTTCGGGCAGCACGACATCGCGGCCGTCGATCAGCGCCCACGCGCGGGCCGCCGCCAGCAGCGCCAGACCAGCACGCGGCGACAGGCCCATCTGCACCTGTGTATCGGTGCGCGTGGCATTGACCAGCGCAAGCACATAGTCGACCAGCGCGGGTGCCACGTGCACGGCATCCGCAGCCGCTTGCAGGGCGACGACCTGCGCGGCAGTCAGCACGGGCTGAATGTCCTGCGGCGCGCCGCCACCCAGATACAGCGCGCGTTCTGAGCTTTGATCGGGATACCCGAGCGAGAGCCGCATCGTAAAACGATCCAACTGCGACTCCGGCAGCGGATGCGTGCCAATCTGGTTCAACGGGTTCTGCGTGGCAATCACGAAGAACGGTTCGGGCAGCGGATACGTGGCGCCATCGTGTGTCACCTGCCCTTCGGCCATCGCTTCGAGCAGTGCACTCTGCGCTTTGGGCGTGGCGCGGTTGATTTCGTCGGCCAACACCACCTGGGCGAACAGCGGGCCAGGATGGAATTCGAACGCGCTCTTTTCTTTTACGTAAATCGACACGCCGATCAGGTCGGTCGGCAACAGATCGCTGGTGAACTGCACGCGCTGATATTGCAGCCCGAGCGTGCGGGCCAGCGCGTGTGCAAGCGTGGTCTTGCCCACGCCCGGCAGATCCTCCAGCAGCAGGTGCCCGCGTGACAGCAGACACGCCAGCGCCAAACGAATCTGCAGCGGCTTGCCGAGCACGATGCGGTCGAGTGCGCGTTGCGCCTGCGACAACGCTGCCGACAGCGACAGCATTGCAGGCGGCTGTACCGGAGCAACCGGCGTCGAACGAACGGGAGAAAGCGGGACTTGGTTGGGCGTCATCGAATCGGGTGCGGCCGAAGCAACAATGCCAGCGAGTGTAGCGGCATCGTGCAGCGCCGGTACGCGCCCGTTTCCACTCCGTGCTGCGGCTACAACATCAGTTCGACTTGGCTGCGGGAATACCGGCGTCCAGCAGCACGCGTGCCGTACGCGGCAAACTCTTGATCAGCCGCGGCGCGTCGGTGCCGAACGTCTGGCTGGCGGTATAGGCGCCCTCGATCAGGAAGGCAAGATCATCGGCCAGCGCATCCGGGTCAGTGGCGCCGGCAGCTTCGGCGCGATCACGCAGGCACGCGAGCAACAGGGCCTTGTTGCGTTGGACGAATTGCCGCGCTGCATGCGACAGGTCCGGAAACTCCGCCGCCACATTCACGAACGGGCAGCCCCGGTAACCCGGGCGCGAGGCACGCTCGGAAACATCAATAAAGAACTGCAGCAGTTGCGCACGCGCATCGTCCGGGTGCTTGGCCATGCTCGCGTTGAAATAGCCCCAGAAGTTCTCGTCACTGCGCTCCAGGTAAGCGAGGACGAGGTCATCCTTCGACTTGAACTGGCGGTACAGGCTCATCTTGTTGACGCCTGCCTTCTCAACCACCGCCTCCACGCCCACGGCACGCACGCCTTCGTAGTAAAACAACTCACGCGCGGCTTCGAGCAGGCTGGCATGCGCATCCTCACCGCTGATGCGGCGGGAAGTCGGCTTGGGTTGCTCGACGGAAGGAGAAACGGCGCGTGGACCGCGTGCTGCCATGAGGGTGCTCCTGCAGACACGGCGGGTCACAAACCCCAGCCGTGTCGATGACATTCGATTGCTGCTTGACATGTTACCGAGCGGTACCTACCATCGCAAGCACGTTGTTACCGGTCGGTAACGAATAGCGCATTGTCGAGCCCACAAGAATCGAAGAACCGGAACCGGACACCCCTCCCATGCAGAGACTTGCCCGCCTCATCGCCCCACGTTTTCACTACAGCTGGATCGCCCTGGCGGTGGTGTTCCTGATCCTGCTGTGTGCGGCCGGCACGCGCGCCACGCCCAGCGTGATGATGCTGCCGCTTGAGCACGAGTTTGGCTGGAGCCGCGGCACGATCTCGCTGGCCATCTCGATCGGCATTGCGCTGTACGGGCTGACGGGGCCGTTTGCGGCGGCGTCGATGCAGTACTTCGGTATCCGCCGCACGGTGCTGGTCGCGCTGGCCGTGCTGGTCTCGGGCACGGCGCTCTCGGCGATGATGAGTCAGCCATGGCAGATGGTGCTGCTGTGGGGCGTGATGGTGGGCGGTGGCACGGGCGTGGCGGCCATCACCTTGGGGGCCACGGTAGTCAACCGCTGGTTCACGAGCCACCGCGGGCTGGCCATGGGCATCTTGACGGCCAGCTCCGCCACCGGCCAGCTCGTCTTCCTGCCGATGATGGCGGCGGTGGTCGAGCGCTACGGCTGGCGCCCGGTGGTGCTGATCGTGGCCGGCGCGCTGACACTGCTGCTGCCGATCGTTGCGATGCTGCTGCCGGAGTCGCCCAAGAGCGTGGGCCTGCGAACCTATGGTGAACCCGCCGATGCGCCGGAAGTCGACCAAGGCCCGCGCGCCAACCCAATCGTGCTGGCCATGAACACGCTCGTGCAGGCGGCACGCAAGCGGGATTTCTGGCTGCTGTTCTTCAGCTTCTTCATCTGCGGCGCCAGCACCAACGGCTATATCGGCACGCACTTCATCGCCATGTGTGCAGACCACGGCCTAACCGAGGTCAAGGGCGCCAGCCTGCTGGCTGTCATGGGGATCTTCGATCTGGTGGGGACCACGCTGTCGGGCTGGCTGTCCGACCGCTACAACAGCCGCGTGCTGCTGTTCTGGTACTACGGCCTGCGCGGGCTGTCGCTGATCTACCTGCCGTATGCATTCGGCTTCGAGTTCTTCGGCCTGCCGGTGTTTGCGCTCTTCTACGGTCTGGACTGGATTGCCACCGTGCCGCCGACCGTGCGCCTGACCAACGATGTGTTTGGCAAGGCAGCAGCGCCCATCGTCTTCGGCTGGATCGTTGCTGGGCACCAGCTGGGCGCGGCGTTTGCCACGCTGGGCGCGGGCATGATGCGCTCCACGCTGGGCAACTACACGCTGGCCTCAATGATCTCGGGCGGGCTGTGCGTGGCAGGCGCCTTCCTGGTGCTGCGCATCCACCGCACGCCCAAGCAAGATGCTGGGCGCGCGGGTCAACCAGTTACCGCACCCTCGGCGTAATTACGGCTTCAAGAAACCGTACTTGGCCAGCACTGCCTGGCCAGCCGGCGACATCACGAAGGCTACAAAGTCGGCCGCCTGCTGCGGCTGCTTCGTGCCAGACGTCACGGCAATCGGGTAGGTGAGCGGCACGTTCAGCGGCACGGGGCTCGCCACCTTCACCTTGTCGGCGGCGATGGCGGCATCGGTGGAGAACACCAGGCCCGCTTCGACCTCGCCGCGCGACACATAGTCCAGCGCCTGGCGCACGTTCTGCGCCAACACCGCCTTGGTTTCCACCGGCCCCCACAGCTTGGCGGCTTCCAGCGCACGCTTGGCATAGCGGCCCACCGGCACCGACGCCGGGTTGCCGATCGCCACACGCTTCACCTCGGGCTTGGTCAGATCATTGAGCGCATGCACGGGCACCGTACCGGTGGTCGGCACGATCAGCACGAGCTGGTTCGCCACGAAGTCATGGCGCGTTTCGGTCTTGATGGCCTTCTCGTCCACGGCCTTGTTCATCGCTTCCTGGTCGGCAGAGGCAAACACGTCGGCGGGGGCGCCGCGCACGATCTGCTGCATCAGCACGTCCGACGCGCCAAAGTTGAGCACGACCTTGGTGTCCGGATGCTGCGCTTCGTATTGCTGGGCGATTGTCTTGAAGGCGTTGGTCAGGCTGGCGGCAGCCGAGACGACCAGATCAGCAGCGTGTGCCGGCGCGGCCAGGCCCAACGACAACACGGCAACCAGACCCATGGCGCGCACGTGCGGGCGAAGCGAGAAACGTTGCATGAAAGACCCAGATGAATGGAGGAAGGATCACCGTAATATACGAGCCGATATAACGCTCGGTCAACGCGCAGTGGCGCATGCCGGGTATCACGCGATGCTCATGGCTGGTTCAGACGCCGCGCGCCGCTTCATCGATGCAATCGGCCAGGCGGCCGGCAATGGGCTGGCGACTGTGGCGCGGGCGCTCGATCAGGCCGATCTCGCGGGTGAAGGTGTCGTCGCCCAGGCTGATGGTGCGCACGCCGGGTGGCCAGGCGCCCTGTGCAGCGGTCTGCGGGGCAAGTGCCACGCCCTGCCCGCGCGCCACAAGCAGCGTCATGCCTTGCAGCTCGTCGAGTTCGATCACGTCGTGTGTGGTGATGCGCTGATCGCGCAGGAACTGATCAACGCGGCGGCCGCCGAACGAGCGGCGGTCATAGCGAATGAACGGCTGGTGCTCCAGCACGACGCGCCAGTCGTCGCCGGGCAGGCTATCGGGCACCAGCAGTACGAAAGGCTCCGCCACCAGCGTGCGCCATTCCAGATCGGCCGGCACCGCAAACGGCGGGCGGATCAGCACGGCCAGATCGATCTCACCCGCGTCCACCAGACCGAGCAGGTCAAGCGACACGCCGGGCAACACGCGCGCGCGGCAGTGCGGGAATTCGGCGCGGAACTGCACCAGCGCATCCACCAGGAACGACGTTTGCGCAGAAGCAATCGCGCCAACGCGAACAAGGCCGCGCTGCTCGCTGCCGCTGGCCTGTTCACCAAGCCGGTCGTACAGCGTGACGATGTGCTCGGCCAGCGCCAGCGCATCGCGCCCGGCGGCATTGAGCGTGGCCGAGCGGCCGGTACGGTCAAACAGTTGGAAGCCGAGCGACTCTTCCAGCCGCTGGATCTGCGCGCTCACGGCCGATTGCGTGAGGCCGATGCGCTCGCCCGCGCCCGCAAAGGTGCCGTGCCGGGCAACGGCGATGAAGGTCTTGAGTTCTCGAAGCATGGCGCGCGCGGATCAGGAGAGAACCGCAAGGATACGCGCGCCCCGCCGCCTTACTTGGCGAACAGCGATGCCATATTGGCAAATGCCTTCATCTCCATCGCATTGCCCGACGGGTCGAGGAAGAACATCGTGGCCTGCTCGCCCACTTCGCCCTTGAAGCGGATGTGCGGCTCGATGATGAAGTCGATGCCGGCGGCGCGCAGCTTGTCGGCGGCGGCTTCCCACTCGGCCATGGAAAGCACCACGCCAAAGTGGCGCACCGGCACGTTGTCGCCATCGACGGCGCTGGTCTGGCGGTGGCCGACTTCGTCCGGCGCGAGGTGCGCGACGATCTGGTGGCCGTAGAAGTTGAAGTCGACCCAGTCCGGCGAGCTGCGTCCCTCAGGACAACCGAGGATGTCGCCATAAAACGCGCGCGCGGCGGCAATGTCGTGCACGGGGAAGGCCAGATGGAATGGGGCAAGCACAGGCCGGACGTCGCTTTGGTCGCTCATGGTATGGGGCGATGGATCTTGAATGGTTGGAATCAGGCGGCGCCGGCACGCAGGAGGGGGGGCCACCCACGCACCAGGCCACGCGGATGAGTCTATGCGCATCCATTCATCCATAAAAGCGATGTTTTTTTGCACTGAGCACCATGAATTTCGATGAATCAGGCAAAAAAGAAGCCGCACAACGGCGGCGAAAGAGACACGCGGTAGGCGTGCCTGCATGGGCAGCAGGCACGCGAAGAGGGAACGATTAGGCGAAAACGAAGGGGGTGATGGCCGCCTCAACCTGCGCCAACGGCAGGCGCACGGTACACACGGTGGCATCGCCCGGCACAGCGGCGACACGGAAACCGGCATCGCGCGCGAGGCCGATCATGCGACGGTTGGTGGAGAGCACTTCGCCAAAGACTTCGCGGGCGCCGGACACACGCGCCACGCGTACCAGCGTGGCGAACAGGCGTCGGCCCACACCCTTGCCCTGCCATGCATCGGCCACCAGCATGGCGAACTCGGCCACGCCGTCTTCAATGACGAAGCGGCCATCGGCGATCAGGTCTTCGCCGGTGCCGTCCGCGCGGGCCACGCTCACGACCAGCGCCATGTGGTTCACATAGTCGATTTGCGTGTAGGCGGCGAGCATCTCGTCGGACAGCCGCCCGCCGCCCACCAGAAAGCGCGCATAGCGCGACTCAGACGACAACCCCTCGACCAGGGCGGCCTCCAGTGGCGCGTCTTGCGGCAAAATCGGGCGCACAGTAGCGATGGAGCCGTCGTGCATGGTCCAGCGGTCGATCCATTCGGCGGGATAGCGGTAGATGGTGTAAAGCATGGGGATCTCCTCACGCGATGGATCGTCTTATGGCTGCCAGCGCGGGATCGCCGCCTGACTTTTCAATTTGAACCTAGATTAGCAGAAACCCTGACTTTTGCAAGTAAAGTCAGAATTGACTATGATTTTGGTATGAAAATCCCGGAACCCTTCCCCGTCCCTGCGGCGTCCGCGTTGGTAACGTCGATGGAGGAGCCGTGCTCGATCGCGGCGGCGGTATCGATCGTCGGCGAGAAGTGGACGCTGCTCGTGCTGCGCGAGGCGTTTTCGGGCGTGACGCGGTTTGATGAGTTTCTGCGCCGTACGGGGTGCTCGACGGCGATCCTATCGTCGCGGCTCAAGGCGTTGGTGGCATACGGCATCCTGCGTCGCGTGCCTTACCAGGAGCCGGGCGACCGCGTGCGCGATGCGTACCGGCTGACGCGTGCGGGCGTCGATCTGCTGCCTGCCATCGTGGCGCTCATGCAATGGGGCGACCGCTATCTCACCCCCGACGGTGAAGGCCCGATGCTGCTGCGCGACCGCGAAAGCGGCACGCCGATCCATGTGGCGCTGGTCAACGCGCTGGGCGAACCGGTGGCGCCCAAGAACTCGATGCGCGAGCCGAACCCGCGTTACAGCCATGGCAAGCATCCGCCGGCGAATGACGCCGACACGCCAGTGGCCAACGGCTAACGAACGGGTAACAAGCGGGTAACACACAACTTTACACGCTAACCAAAACCCCCTATCGTCGCGGATGGACGGGCGTACGCCCGGCTTTTTGTCGTCTTTTTCTAAAGTCATCCCGCACTTGGTCGTTCTCTCCTAACGACCACCCTTTCCGATCTCGACCTCGCCGCACACGCACGGACCCACGACCGCCATGCCCGATGCCGTGGTACCGCTCTACCACCAGATCTACGTTGTCCTGCGTCAGCAGATTCTCGAAGGCAAATTCGGGGATGGGCCGATGCCGGGCGAGATCGAACTCGCCCGTCAGTTTGGCGCGTCACGCGTCACGATGCGGCGCGTGTTCGACTATCTGGTCAAGGAAGGTCTGGTGCGCCGCCACCGCGGCATGGGCACCTTCGTGGTCAAGCCCGATGACCCGCTGGTGATGGGCGGCGGGCAGACGCTGCTGCAGAACATCATCGACGTGGGCGAGCGCACCTCTGCCGTCGTCGTCGAATTTGAAGACGTGCTGGCCCCGCCCGACGAGGCCAAGTGCCTGGACCTGGCCCCCGGCACGCCGATCAAGAAACTCGTGCGCGTGCGCCATCTGGAAGACACGCCCATGGCGCTCATCACCACGTGGCTGCCGCTGGACGTGACCAGCAAGCTCACGCTGGAGCGGCTGGCCAACCAATCGCTGCTGCGGCTGATCGAGGCCTCCGGCGTGCGGATCGATCGCGCATCGCAGGTGGTCTCCGCACGGCTGGCGGACGTGGCGACGGCGCAGTACCTGGACGTGTCCGTCGGCGCGCCGCTGCTGTCGGTGCAGCGCATCGTGCGTGAGATGAGCGGGCGCCCGGTGCAACTGCTGCAGGGCCTGTACCGGCCCGATCGCTACGAATACCGCATGGAACTCTCGCGCGTGGGCGAAGACCGTGCCCGCCTGTGGATCGACAACGCCGGCCACGACGTGCAGGGCGGCCACAGCGAAGACGTGGAAGACGCCTCCCCCGCATCGCCCACCCCCGCCAGCACGCGCGCCTGATCCCCTGGCCGGCACTGGCCGACATCACCGGCAACGGGGTTATTCCGCCGTCAGCAATCTCAAAGGAAAGTTGCTAGGATCGCCCCTTCGCTGCGATGCAGCAACCTTCTGCATGAGGTTCCCATGTCGGCCTCGCCTGCGCCCCCCACGCCCCCCGCCTCCACTGCAACTACCGCAACTACCGCCTCCCATGGCGACACGCAAGGGCTGATCCGCCTGCTCACGGCCGGTGCCGGGATCAGCGTGGCGTGCATCTACCTGAACCACCCGCTGCTCGGACTCATCAGCCGCGACCTGGCCATCGCGCCACACGCACTGGGCGTATTGCCCACGCTCACGGCGGCCGGCTACGCCAGCGGCATCTTCTTCTTCGGCCCGCTGGGCGACCGCTACGACCGCCGCCTCGTCATCCTATGGAAGGCAGTGCTGCTCACGCTCGCGCTCATCGGCAGTTGCCTGGCACCCAACCTGCCGCTGCTGGCAGCGTCCGGCTTTGTGATCGGGCTGTCGGCCACCATCGCGCAGGACTTCGTGCCCAGCGCCGCCGCCATCAGCACAGACCAGAACCGCAACCGCAACATCGGCACGGTGATGACGGGGCTGCTGATCGGCATCGTCAGCTCGCGCGTATTCAGCGGCATCGTGGCGGACCACTTCGGCTGGCGCGCGGCGTTTGGCGTGTCGGCTGTGGCGATCGTCGGGCTGGCGATTGCCGTGCGCGCATCCCACTTTGGTGTGGCGCCGGCCACGCGGCAACCGTACTTCACGCTGCTGCGCTCGCTGGGTACGCTGTTCATGCAGCATCCGCGGCTGCGGGCGTCGGCACTCACGCAGGCGTTCATCGGCATCGCGTTTTCGGGGTTCTGGTCGACCGTGGCGCTGCACCTGACAAGTTCGCTCGGGCTGTCGACCGGGCAAGCCGGTCTGCTGGGGCTGGCGGGTGCCGCGGGTGCGCTGGGCGCGAGCATCGCCGGACGCCTGTCGGGCCGTGTAGCGCCAGGCCATATCGTCGTGGGCGGTGCGCTGCTGATGGCGGTGACGTTTGCTGCGATGACGCTGTTTCCACACTCGCTCATCGCCATCGTGATCGGTACGCTGCTCTTTGATGTGGGTGTGCAGGCGGCACTGGTCTCGCACCAGACCATCATCTATGCGCTCGCGCCCGAAGCGCGCAGCCGGATCAACGCGGTGTTCATGACCTCGCTGTTCATCGGCATGTCGGTGGGGGCCTACGGCGCCAGCCTGGCGTGGACCAGCGCGCGCTGGTCGGGGCTGACGACGTTCTGCGCGGTGGCGTCGCTCGTAGCCCTGGTGCTGCGGGTGGTGTTCAATGCGCGGCAAGGGGCGCGCTGACAAACACGCATGCACGCACGAGTACGGGCAGCACTTGCCGATGTCATCATCTGTGAACTATAGTTTACAGGTTGATTTGTGGTGCCTAGCATGCCCGCATGCTGACGATCCGCACCACCGAAGTGTTCGATGCCTGGTTCGCGAAGCTGCGTGACAAGACTGCGCAGCGGCGCATCCAGGTGCGCATCGACCGTCTGCAACTGGGCAATCCGGGCGATGCGAAGGCGGTGCGCGATGGCATCGGTGAGCTTCGGATCGATCATGGCCCCGGCTATCGCGTGTATTTCGTACAGCGTGGCGCGGTGCTGATCATCCTGCTTTGCGGCGGCGACAAGTCGACACAGGAAGCGGACATCCGGCGCGCGATCGACCTGTCGCGCCATCTCGACGTGGAGTAATCATGCCGACCGACAAACCTGTCAAAACCCGCCTCTGGGACTCTGCCGAACACCTCAAAACCGAGGCCGACATGGCCGAGTATCTCGACGCTTGTCTGGAAGAAGCCGGCGATGACCCCGCCTTCATCACGCACGCGCTGGGCGTGGTTGCTCGTGCACGCGGCATGACGCAACTCGCGCGTGACACTGGCATGACACGTGAAGGCCTCTACAAAGCACTGTCGGAAGAAGGCAATCCAAGCTTCGCCACCGTGCTCAAGGTCATGCGTGCGTTGGGTATTCGGTTGCACGCTGTGCCAGCCTGAATCGCCAAAGCGTACCCGTTTCTGCGTAGCCAAAAACCACCGGAAGTGCCCTGTTTCGCGCACTTCCGGCAACGTGCCATATCCCCCAATCGGGGCAATTCCGGGGCGCGGCAATCCGTCACTTGTCGCTACAATTCTGAGGTCCGGCTTAGACCCAGCCCAAGCCGCTCCACAAGAACATCCACCCGAGACGCTCCCATGGACATCACAGCCACCCAGCAAGCCGTCGACCCACATGACACCCGACGCCGCATCCTTGCGATCGTCGGTGCATCGTCGGGCAACCTGGTCGAGTGGTTCGACTTCTACGTCTACGCATTTTGTTCGCTGTACTTCGCGCCGGCGTTCTTCCCCAAAGGGGATCCGACAACGCAGTTGCTGAACACGGCCGGCGTGTTTGCAGCAGGCTTCCTGATGCGGCCGATTGGCGGCTGGCTGTTCGGCCGCATTGCCGACCGGCACGGCCGGCGCACGGCCATGATGATCTCGGTGCTGATGATGTGCGGCGGCTCGCTGCTGATCTCGGTCTTGCCCACCTACGCACAGATCGGCGCACTCGCACCATTCCTGCTGCTGGTGGCGCGCCTGTTCCAGGGCCTGTCGGTGGGAGGGGAATACGGCACCAGTGCCACGTACATGAGCGAAGTGGCGCTGGCCGGGCGGCGCGGCTTCTTTGCCTCATTCCAATACGTGACGCTGATCGGCGGTCAGTTGGGCGCGGTGCTCGTGCTGGTGATCCTCCAGCAGTTCCTGAGCACCGCTGAAATGGAAGCCTGGGGCTGGCGCATTCCGTTTGTGGTGGGTGCACTCACCGCGTTGATTGCGCTGTATCTGCGCAAGTCGCTGCACGAAACGCAGACCACCGCATCGCGCAAGGCAGAGGGCGCAGGCACGATCCGCGGCGCGTGGAAGCACAAAGGCGCGTTCCTGCGCGTGATCGGCTTTACCGCCGGCGGCTCGCTGATCTTCTACACGTTCACGACGTACATGCAGAAGTACCTCGTCAACACAGCCCACATGGACAAGAAGACCGCCTCCAACGTCATGACGGTGGCGCTGTTCGTGTACATGGTGCTGCAGCCGGCGTTCGGTGCACTGTCCGATCGCATCGGCCGCCGCAATTCGATGCTGCTGTTCGGGGCACTGTCGGTCATCGGCACGGTGCCGCTCATGAACGCGCTGGCTACGGTGTCAAGCCCGGTCGCGGCATTCGGCCTGATCACGGTGGCGCTGGCCATCGTCAGTTTCTATACGTCGATCAGCGGTCTGATCAAAGCCGAGATGTTCCCGCCGGAAGTGCGCGCCATGGGCGTGGGCCTGTCGTATGCGATTGCCAATGCGGTGTTTGGCGGCTCGGCCGAGTATGTGGCGCTGTGGTTCAAGCAGGCCGGCAGCGAATCGACGTTCTACTGGTACGTGACCGCGCTGTGCGCCGTGTCGTTCATCGTGACGTACTTCATGCCTGACCCGAGCAAGGAAGGGTATCTGCGGCACGAACCTTGATGGCATTTCACGGACTTCAACGCGAAGGCACGCTTGTCGTGGCGTCGCTGCCATGTTCATGCTGAAGAATTTCGTACTTGCAGCACTCCTGTACGGCGTTTTCTTTGCCTGCAAGGTGGCTTCTGCGCAGCCGCAGAAGCCACCGGAGCCGGCGCTGATGGTCCATTTCGATTACTACCCGAAGGACCACCCGCTCATTCGTGCGCTGGAGCAGCGGTTGCAAAAGGCGATCCAGCGGGCGGGCGCGGGTGAACTCGGTGAGACCGAACTCCACCTCGATGGCAATGAGGGCTATTTGTATATGTATGGCCCCGATCCCGATCGACTCTATGGCGTGGTGAAACCCATCCTGAAGTCATCCACACTGATGACGGAAGCGGAAATCACGAAGCGCCACGGCAACCGCAAAGACACATTCGTGATGCGCCGGGACAGCGTGCAATAACACCAACGGTGGTGGCGTGGCTGAGGTGCCCGAAGCCTGGCGACCATGCTCAGTCCGGCACCACCGCCGTCACCTCGATCTCCACCTTCGCGCGATCCTCAACAAGCTCCGACACCTCCACCGCCGTCATCGCAATGCTGAAGCTGCCGATCAACTCGCGGAAAGCCTTGCCGATTTCCGGGTACGCGGCCACGTAGGCTTTCTTGTCGGTCACGTACCAAGTCATGCGCACGATGTGCTCGGGCTTGGCGTTGCCTGCAGCAAGCACCTCGACGATGTTCTGCAGCGCCTGGCGTACCTGGCCGGCAAGGTCATCCGTATGGAACACGCCCTGCGCATCCCAGCCGATCATGCCGGCCACGAAGACCATGCGTCCGCTTGCGGACACGCCGTTGGCATAACCTTTCGGGCGCGGCCAGCCGGGGGGGAGGAGTACTTCCATGATGCGGTTCCTTCTAGTTCGATTTCTACTGTTGAACGCTCGCCTCGATTGCCTGCCGCACATCCGGCGGCACCGCAATCGCGCGATGCGTATTGAGATCGGTAAACACCAGCACCTGCTGTGAGCGCACACGCTGCTCATCACCGGCCCAGCAGTCGAGCGACAGCGACAGCGATTTGCCACCCAGCCGGTCCAACTTCAGCTTGAACTGCACATCGTCGCCCATGCGGCTGATGGCGCTGAACTCGCAATGCAGCTTGACGATGGGCAGGCCGATGCGGCGCGGGCCCAGCATGTTGGCATACGAAACGCCCAGACCATCGGTAAACCAGTCTTCGACCAGCCCGTTGAACAGCACGAGGTACTGCGGAAAGTACACAATGCCGGCCGGGTCACAGTGGCCAAAGCGGATGCGCGCGGTGCGCTCGAAGTGATACGTCATGATTTGGTGTTCTCGCGCAGGCGATAGCGCAGCAACTTACCCACTTCGCTGCGCGGCAGTGCAGCGCGAAACTCGATGGCACGCGGATACTTGTACGGTGCCACCGTCTGCTTCACAAAATCCTGCAGCGTCTTGACCATCTCCGGCCCCGGTTCGTGGCCAGGATGCAGCACCACGAAGGCCTTGACGATCTGACCGCGCTCCTCGTCCGGCACGCCGATCACGCCGCACTCGGCCACGGCCGGATGCTGCATCAGCGCGTCTTCCACCTCGGGCGAGGCGATGTTGTAGCCCGACGAGATGATCATGTCGTCAGTACGCGAGTGATAGTGGAAGTAGCCGTCTTCGTCCATCACATAGGCATCACCCGTGAGGTTCCAGCCATCGCGCACGTAGGCGCGCTGGCGGTCGTCAGCCAGGTAGCGGCAACCGGTCGGGCCTTGCACAGCGAGGCGGCCGACCGTGCCCGGCGGCACGGGGTTGCCTTGGTCGTCTACCACGCGCGCAACATAGCCGGGGACGGCCTTGCCGGTGGCGCCGGGGCGCACGTCGGTATCGGCGGCGGAGATGAAGATGTGCAGCATCTCCGTCGCGCCAATGCCGTCGATCAGCTCGATGCCGGTGGCGTTCTTCCACAGCGTGCGCGTGGCCACGGGCAGTGCTTCCCCAGCCGATACGCAGCGGCGCAGCGGCGTGGCACGCAGCTCATCCCCACGCGCGGCAATGTTGCGGTATGTGGTGGGCGCGGTGAACAGCACGGTGGCACCAAACGTGCGGATGCCCTCCACCAGATCGCTCGGGGATGCCTTCTCCAATAGCACCGTCGACGCGCCCACGCTCATTGGAAACAGCAGCAGGCCGCCCAGCCCGAACGTGAACGCCATCGGCGGGCTGCCGATGAAGATGTCATCCGCACGCGGTTTCAGCACGTGTGGCGGCCAACACGCGCAGATCGCCAGGATGTCGCGGTGGAAATGCATCGTCGCTTTCGGCACACCAGTGGTGCCCGAGGTGAAGGCGAGCAGGCAGGTGTCATCGGCCGCCGTATCGACGTTGGTGAAGATGGCCGGCTGGCGCGCCATGGCCGCTTCCAATCCTTCCGGCGTGTCATCGTGGAAGCACAGCACCTGCACCGGCTTGGCCGCCTGCGCGACAGCATCCCGCAGTTCATCGAACAGCCGCGCATCGCACAGTGCAAAACCGATCTCGCCCTTGGCGATGATCTGCCCCAGCTCCTTGGCGCGCAGCAACGGCATGGTCGCCACGGCAATCGCGCCCACCTTCATCACCGCAAACCAGCACGCCGCCAGCATCGGGCTGTTGGGCGAGCGCAGCAGCACGCGGTTGCCCGGCACCACGCCCATCTCATTCACCAGCACATTGGCGATACGGTTGGCGTGCTCCTGCAGATCGGCGTAGGTCCAGCGGATACCACCGGGCGCCTGGATGCAGAGACGGTCGCCCTCACCCGCCGCAACGCGTTTATCGAGCAGTTCGGTCGCGCAATTGAGCTGCGCCGGAAACTGCAGCGAAGGCAGGTCGAAGCGATAAACCGGTTGCAGCTCCGCCGGCGGCAGCCGGTCGCGGGCGAAGGTGTCGATATGGGCGCTGGGCATGGCGAGCTCTCCGTCTCTGAAACGTATCAGTGCGCTGCGGGCGTGGCGGTGCGCAAGAGTTCGCGCGCGATGATGAGTTGCTGCACTTCGGTCGCACCTTCATAGATGCGCAGCGAGCGGATCTCGCGATACAGGCGCTCGACCGGCTGCTCGCTCACCACGCCCAGGCCGCCCCACATCTGCACGGCGGCGTCGATCACTTGCTGTGCGTTCTCGGTAGCGGTCAACTTGGCCATGGCCGCTTCGCGCGTGACGTTGCGGCCCTGATCACGCTGCCAGGCGGCGCGATAGGTCAGCAGCGCAGCGCTGTCGATGGCGGTGGCCATCTGCGCGAGCTTGGCCTGCGTGAGCTGGAAGTCGGCCAGCACGCCGCTGAACATTTTGCGGGTGGTGGCGCGCGCCAGCGCTTCGTCCAATGCCCGGCGTGCGAAACCCAGCGCTGCGGCCGCCACCGATGTGCGGAACACATCCAGCGTGCGCATCGCCACCTTGAAGCCCTCGCCCGCCGCGCCCACGCGCTGGCTGGCCGGGATGCGGCAGTTGGTAAAGCGCAGGCGTGCGAGCGGGTGCGGCGCAATCACGTTGATGCGCTCGGCAATCTCAAAGCCCGGCGTGCCCGCCTCAACAATGAACGCGCTGATGCCGCGCGAGCCCGGTGCCTCGCCCGTGCGGGCAAACACGACATAGAAATCCGCAATACCGCCGTTGGAGATCCACGTCTTCTCGCCGTCGAGCACGTAGTCGGTGCCATCTTCGCGTGCGGCGCAGGCCATGGCGGCCACGTCGGAGCCGGCGTCGGGCTCGGACAGTGCGAATGCGGAGATCGCCTCCCCACGCGCCACCTTCGTCAGATAGCGCTCACGCTGCTCGGGCGTGCCGTGCAGCGAGATCGCACCCGAGCCCAGCCCCTGCATCGCAAACGCAAAGTCGGCCAGGCCGGAATGGCGGGCCAGCGTCTCGCGGATCAGGCAAATGGCGCGCGTGTCGATGGTCTCGCCCGCACCACCGTTGGCCGTGCCGCCCACCGCATGGCGCAACCAGCCGCCTTGGCCGAGCAGCTTTACCAGCGCACGGCATTCGGCATCCACATCAGCGCCGTGGTCGTGCGGGATATGCTTTGTGGCCCACGCATCCAGCTCGGCTTCAAGCTGACGGTGCTTGTCATCAAAGAACGGCCACTGCAGGTAGTCCTTGTCGCTCATGTCAGTTGCCCTCGAATACCGGTTTTTGCTTGGCGACGAACGCGTGGTACGCCCGCGAGAAGTCTTCGGTCAGCATGCAGATGGCCTGCGCTTGCGCCTCGGCCTCGATCGCCTGCTCGATCGTCATCGTCCATTCCTGATGCAGCATGGTCTTGGTGATGCCGTTGGCGAAGGTGGGGCCGGCGGCCAGGTCGGCAGCCAGCGCTTGCGCTTGGGTCAGCACCTCGGCGGGGTCGCACAGGCGATTGAAAAAGCCCCAGCGCTCGCCCTCTTCACCGCTCATCGAGCGGCCGGTGTAGAGCAGCTCGCTCGCGCGGCCCTGGCCGATGATGCGCGGCAGGATGGCGCAGGCACCCATGTCGCAACCCGCCAGGCCGACGCGGTTGAAGAGGAAAGCGGTCTTGCTGCGCACGGTGCCCAAGCGCAGGTCCGATGCCATCGCCAGGATGGCGCCCGCGCCAGCGCACACGCCATCAATTGCAGCGACGATCGGCTGCGGGCACGCCCGCATCGTCTTCACCAGCTCGCCCGTCATGCGCGTGAACATCAACAGCTCCGGCGCCTTCAGTTGAACCAGCGGGCCGATGATCTCGTGTACATCGCCGCCGGAGCAGAAGTTGTCGCCCGCGCCCACCAGCACGACGGCCTTCACGTCATCCGCCCACTTGAGCTGGTGGAACAGGTCGCGCAGTTCGGCGTACGAATCAAACGTGAGCGGGTTCTTGCGCTCCGGCCGGTTGAGCGTGATGGTGGCAACGCCGCCCTCCACGCTCCACAGGAAGTGCTTGGCCTGATAGCCCGCCAGCGGGCGGCGGTTGCCGGCCACGAGGGCCGGATCAATACGGTCGGTCATGGTTGGGTCGTGTTCGTTCAAGGTTGATCTTCTCGGGCGTCGAGCTCGGCTTCGCGCTCGGCCAGATGCATGCGCAGCCTGCCGAGTTGCGCATACAGTGCGTCTTTATTCGAAACACCCAGGCCGTCGAACATCTCGATCAGCCAGCGTTCATGTTCAGCGGCCATCTCGGCAAAGTTCCGGCGGCCGGCGTCGGTCAGCGACACGCGGAAAGACCGGCGGTCGTCCGGATCCGGCTCGCGCTTGACCAGGCCCTCCTTCTCCAACTGGTCGGTCAAGCCGGTGACGTTGCCGCCCGTCACCATCAGGTAGCGCGACAGCACGTTCATGCGCATGCCGTCCGGATAGCGGTCAAGCTGCGCCAGATAGTCGAAGCGCGGCAGCGTGGTGTTGAAGCGCGTGCGCAGGCGCTGGCGGATCTGCTGTTCGATCTGCGTGCTGCACGCCAACAGGCGCAGCCAGATCTTTACGTCGATGTGGTCGTCCACATGCGCGCGCGCTTCCAAGCCGATGCGTTCATCGCCCAGGGCCTGCACGACCTTGTGATAACCAGACGTGCGGGTGGCGAGCGCGGTCTTGCGGGGCTTGCTCACATGACCTCCCCGCCAGAGACCGAGATGGCCTGCCCCGTGATCGACGATGCGCCTTCGGAGCACAGCCACACCACGGCATTGGCCACTTCATCGGGCGTAATCAGCCGGCCTTGCGGGTTGCCCTTCACCAGCTCGGCGCGCGCCTCTTCTGCGCTACGCCCGGTGCGAGCGACGATGCGGTCAATGCTCTCGCGCACGATGTCGGTCTCCGTGTAGCCAGGGCACACGGCGTTGACGGTGACACCGCGCGTCGCCAGCTCCAGCGCGAGCGAGCGCGTGAGGCCGATCACGCCATGTTTGGCCGCTACATACGCCGACACATACGCATAGCCGCGCCGCCCTGCCGTGCTGGCGATGTTGACGATGCGACCGCGGCCAGACGCCTGCACATCCGCCAACGCCGCCTGTGTACACAGGAAGGTGCCGGTGAGGTTGACAGCCAGCATGCGCTGCCACTGGTCGAGCGTGGTCTTGGCAAACGGTGCGCTCTCCGCCTGCCCCGCGTTGTTGACGAGGATGGAGATGGCGCCCAGCCCCGCGCATGCCGACTCAAACGCTGTGGACACGCTCGCCGCATCCGTCACGTCACACGTGACGACCTGCGCGCGGGCGCTGTCGGGCAGCGTCTTGGCGGTCGCCTCCAACACGGCGGCGTTGCGGCCCATCAGCGTGAGCGTGGCGCCTTGCGCGGCCAGTTGTGCGGCGATGGCCGCGCCAATCCCGCGCCCTGCTCCGGTGACGACGGCGTGTCGCCCTTCAAGCATCGCCATCTCAAACCCCCTGCATGCGATTGGCCTGCTCCAGCGGCGAGAGCCCCGCCGCCTGCGCCGCCATCGCGCGTTCCCGTTCGAGATTGCGTTCGAGCTGCAGCTTGCCTGCGCGGTACTGCTTGGGCCACGGCATGTCGAGGTAGCCGATGCGCGCGGCTTCGTTCAGCGTCCAGGCCGGGTTGGCCAGATGCGGACGCGCCACGGCGCACAGGTCCGCGCGGCCGGCGGCGATGATGCTGTTGACGTGGTCCGCCTCGGAAATCGCACCCACGGCAATCGTGGCGATGCCCGCCTCGTTGCGCACGCGGTCGGCAAATGGCGTCTGGAACATGCGGCCGAACACCGGCTGCTCTTTCTTGCTGACCTGGCCCGACGAGCAGTCGATCATGTCTGCGCCCGCTGCCTTGAAGATACGCGCAATTTCCACCGCGTCGTCCGGCGTGATGCCGCCTTCCACCCAGTCGTGCGCGGAAATGCGCACCGACATCGGCTTGGTGCTCGGCCACACCTCGCGCACCGCATGGAAGACTTCCAGCGGAAAGCGCAGGCGGTTTTCCAGCGAGCCGCCGTATTCGTCATTGCGCTGGTTCGTCAGCGGCGAGATGAACGACGACAGCAGATACCCGTGCGCGCAGTGCAGCTCCAGCCAATCGAAGCCGGCCTCCGCCGCCAGTCGTGCCGAGTGGATGAAGTCATCCCGCACGCGGTCCATGTCGTCGCGGGTCATGGCGTGCGACCACTGGCTCACGCCATCCAGATACTGCTGGGGCGATGCGGAGATGAGCGGCCAGTTCTGCCCTTCGTCCAGCGGCAGATCGATGCCCTCCCACGCCACGCGCGTCGATCCCTTGGCACCCGCGTGGCCCAACTGGATGCCCAGCTTCGCATCGCTGTTGGCATGCACGAACTGGACGATGCGCGCCCAGCCGTCGCGGTGTTCGGTGTTCCACAAACCCGGGCAGCCCGGCGTGATGCGCGCATCGGGCGACACGCAGGTCATCTCGGCCATCACCAGCCCGGCGCCGCCCATGGCGCGCGCGCCCAGGTGTACGAGGTGGTAGTCGGCGGGCTGGCCGTCTTCGCACGAGTACTGCGCCATGGGCGACACCACCACGCGGTTCTTGAGCGTGACGCCGCGCACCGTGAACGGCGTGAACATCGGCGGCACGGGACCATGCTCGGGCGCACGCGGTGCGCCCGCCTGCTCGGCAATCCAGTCTTCAAACTGTTCGAGATACCGCTTGTCGCGCTGGCGCAGGTTTTCGTGGCTGATACGCTGGCTGCGCGTGAGCAGCGAATACGCAAACTGCTCGGTCGGCAGGTTGGCGTAGCGGTCGACGTTTTCAAACCACTCGGTCGAGTTGCGCGCCGCGTTCTGGATGCGCAGCACTTCTACGCTGCGCACGGCTTCGTAGTGTTCGAGCGCACCTTTCAGGTCGCCGGGGTATTGGCCGATGCTGCGTGCGAGTTCAATCGAATCTTCCAGCGCCAGCTTGGTGCCCGAGCCGATCGAGAAGTGCGCCGTGTGCGCCGCATCGCCCATCAGCACCACCGGTGTGTTGTTCTCATTGGTGTGCACCCAATGCCTGCAAACCACGCGCGGAAAGCGAATCCACTGTGCCGAGCCCCGCAGGTGCGTGGCGTTGGAGATCAGCTTGTTGCCATCCAGGTACTTGGCGAACAGGCGCTCGCAATAGGCAATGGCGTCTTCCTTCTCCATCGTTTCCAGCCCGGCCTTGCGCCACACCTCTTCGGGTGCCTCGACGATGAAGGTGGAGGTCTCGTCGTCAAAGCGGTACGCATGCGCCTGGAACCAGCCGTGCTCGGTCTGTTCAAACGCAAACGTGAAGGCCTCGAACAGCTTGTGCGTGCCCAGCCAGACAAAGCGGCAGCGGCGCGTGTCGATATCGGGTTGATACGTGGCGGCGTACTTGGTGCGGATGCGGCTGTTCAGGCCATCGCTGGCGATGATGAGATCAGCGTCGGCATACGCCGTGTCATCTTGCACATCGGTTTCAAAGACGAGCTTTACGCCCTCTTCTTCGCAGCGCGCCTGCAGGATGTTTAGCAGGCGCTTGCGCCCGATGCCGCAGAAGCCGTGGCCACCCGAGCGCACCACCTGGCCGCGGATGTGGACTTCAATGTCGTCCCAATGGTTGAACGCGTCGAGGATCTGCGCGGCGCTCTTGGCGTCGGCGCGCTGCAGGTTGCCCAGCGTCTGGTCGGAGAAGACCACGCCCCAGCCGAAGGTGTCATACGGCCGGTTGCGCTCCACGACGGTGATGTCGTGTGACGGGTCCTGCAACTTCATCAGCAGGGCAAAGTACAGGCCAGCCGGCCCACCACCAATACAGACGATCTTCATGACAACGGCTCCGCGTTCGATGCGGTGTTACATTAGTCATGAATAGTTTAGTTGTAAAGCAATTTGGCAAAACAACGCCCCCGGGGTTTACACCAAAGGGGCGGCGCTGAGTGCACTCCAGGGCATGGCGGGCAGTTCAGGCAAGGCGCTGCCGGAAGAACGCCAGAATCTCGTCGCGGGCGGCTACCGTAGGTTCTCCGGCGGCGTCGATCAGGTGGGCAGTGACCACGCTGTGCGGACACGGCACATGCTGCGCAAAGAACGGTGGCGGGCACGGGTGCGCAGCGCTGTCGGGCAGCACGCGTGCCACGAAACGATCACCCAGCGCCTGCGCATACGCCGCAAACCGCTGCGCACGGCAGAAGCGGTCGCCTTCAAACCGGTAGGCCAGCACGGTCAGGTCTTCGCGCTCCAGCCGCTGGCGCACGGCGGCCACCTCCTCTGGGGCAATCTCGATCCCGCCCGGCTCGTTCAACGGCAACGATGGCTGACACAGCACCGGCGCCAGCATGGCGGGCTCCAGCATCATCGCCAGCGCAAAATTGCCGGTGAAGCACATGCCGATGGCGCCCACGCCGGGGCCGCCGCACTCTGCCTGGGCCAACCGCGCCAGCGCGCGCAGCCACTGCGTGACCGGGCTTGACTGGTTGGCCGCGAACGCGCGGAACTCCGCACTCACGCACGCGTGGCGGAAGACCTCTGCACCCGCGTCCGCCTCGGGCACCGCACCATCGCGCCCGAACAGCGACGGCATGTAGACCGTCAGCCCCGCATCGCGCACCCAGCGCGCAAACCGCGCCACGTGCGGGCTGATGCCGGGCATCTCAGCCATGACGATCACGGCCGGGCCCGTGCCGGCCACGTACACCGTTTTGGTGATGCCATCCAGGGTGACCTGGCGGCGCGTGAAGTCTTCCAGGCGGTCGTCTTCTTGCGGGTGGTGGCGTGTCATGCGCGGGCTCCGTTGGTGTGGTCAGGGTTGGGCAACCAGGTGTTGAAGATGCGCATAACCAGCGGCCCTGGCGAAATCAGGCAGCGCCCACAAGGCGCCGTTCACGCCCCACGTGCCATCGGCTACGTCGCGCAACATCACAGACGTCACCACGCGCCGGCCATCGGCTGCGGGCAGCGCCTGCGCAAACGCCTCGTGCATCTGCTGCACGAACAGCGCCCGCGCAGCGGCATCCAGCACACCCGCCGGCACATGGGCAATGGCCAGGCACGGCACGATGTGCGCGGACATATCGGTACCACCGCACCACCATGCGCCCGCGGGCGCTTCTTCAATCACCACCCAGGTGGTCGCGCGGCTGCGCGGGTCATCGGCAATCTGCTCGGCCTGCGCGGCGGCATGGGTGATGCGGCGGGCGAGCGCCGTACGTGCATCACCATCAAACGTGTCGGCGGGAATCTTGACGAGGATGTTGGGCATGTGAACCGTGGGTGCAGTGGACATGCCTCCATTGAACGCCCGGAGCCGCTAGACTGGCAGTGTCGATTTCGACATCTTTCGGGCAACTTTGGTCATGGCGGATTTCACCATCCTCGTCCTTTCAGGCGCATATGCCACCAGCGTGGCGGCCACGCTGGATGTTCTGCAGGCGGCGTCGACGCTCGCGCCGCGCGTGAAGGCGGCACGCCCAACGTGGCGCGTGCTGTCGGCAGACGCACCCAGCGTACGACTGAGCAGCGGCATGCAGATCGGCGCAGCAGCCTTGCCCAAACGGCCCCGGCCCGACAGCAGCACGTGGGTCGTGCCCGGGCTAGGCATCGACGATGTCGGTGCCCTGGCCGCACGCATGGCGCGTGACGATGCCCAGCGGGCGGCACACCACTTGGCCGCCCATGCCGCAGCAGGCGGCCACGTGGCGGCATCGTGTTCTGCGGTGTTTCTGCTGCAGACGGCAGGGCTGCTGCCAGAGCGCCGTGTGACGACCTCATGGTGGCTGGCCGCCACGCTGCAGCAGTTGGAGCCCGCATGCACGGTCGATGCGGATCGCATGGTCTGCGCCGATGGCCCCGTCAGCACCGCCGGTGCCGCCTTCGCGCAGACTGATCTGATGCTGCACCTGCTGCGCACACGCTTTGGCGTGGCGCTGGCCGATGCCGTGGGGCGTGTGCTGCTGATCGACGGCCGCCACGCGCAGGCGCCGTTTGTGGTGCCTGCCATGCTGGCCAACGGCAACACACTCGTCGCCCGGCTGGTGGCGCGCATTGAAGCCGCCCTGCCCAATCCGCCCAGCGTGCAGGCGCTGGCCGATGAATTTGCCATGTCGCAACGCACGCTGTCGCGCCACGTGCAGGAAGCCACGGGCAGAAGCACCCTGGCGCTGGTGCAGAGCGTGCGTCTGAACCGCGCCCGCATGCTGATCGAATCCAGCCGCATGACCATCGACCGCGTGGCCGAGGCCGTGGGGTATGAAGACGCCACCGCGCTGCGGCGCCTGATGCGCAAGGTGTCGGGTGCCAACCCCAGCCAGTACCGGGCCGCATCCTAGTGTTACAGGCCGTTACACAAGAACCCGCCGCACTTTAATTTTCGTTTAAGACTTTGCCCCTAACTTGAACACGTCGCATCCACCCAAATAGGAACAAGCGCCATGTCCCCGCAAGAACAGCAAGCCCTGGAAAACTTCCTGGCCCAACTGACGCAAGCCCGCGCCGGGGCAAAAGACCCGCAGGCCGAAGCCCGCATTCTGGAAGCAGTCGCCCGCCAGCCGGATGCCGCCTACCTGCTCGTGCAGCGCGCCATGCTGCTCGACCACGCGCTCGCATCAGCCCAGGCGCAGATCGCCGCGCTGCAGAACCAGTTGCAGGCCGCACAGGCCGGCCGCAGCACCTCGTTCATGGATTCGGCCAACAACTGGGGCAGCCACGCCAACAGCGCGGCACCCAACCCGGGATTCGCGCCCCAACAGGCGGCCCCCATGCAGATGCCGCCGCAGGCTCAACCAGTACAACAGGCCCCGGCACAACCCGCGCGCTCGGGCTTCTTCAGCGGCGGCCTGGGCAGCACGCTGGGCAGCGTGGCCACCACGGCAGCCGGCGTGGCCGGCGGCGCGCTCCTGTTCCAGGGCATTGAGAACATGTTCCACCACAACAGTGGCGGTGACGGCTTCTTTGGTCAGCAGCCGTTGATGGGCGGCACCACGGAAACGGTGATCAACAATTACTACGACAATGACAGCGGCAATAGCAACGGCAACACAGCGTCGCGTAACGACAGCCTCGGACTGATCGACGATAGCGACCTGGGTGGCAGTGACTATTCGGATGATGATTCGACGTTGATCTAGGCAAACAAAAGGCCCTTCTTCGATTCCCCACGGTGTCAGTGACCTGCCAACTGGGTCATCTGCCGTACCAAGAAGTGTCCGATGCGCATCCGAGAAAGTGCAAAAGCCCGCGTGGTGCAAGCTTCGCGGGTTTTTTGTTGTCTACGGTAATGCCAAAGGACGCCCGCCCCAATCCCAACATCACTGAGGGCTTAAACGGGGACAACATTCCGCGCCTGGCGACGCCCTCAATCGGGGTTGGCCCTCTTACCCCTAGGCGACGTCCGTGCCGTCAACGCTGCCGGCAATTCCAGCTGGGGGCCGTTTGATGGGCGTGGCGGTTCACTACTGGTCGTTTCCCGCAACCGACCGTGCTCTCGCACACGCGTTTGGAACGCATGACTTCACACATCTCTACTAGTTGATACGGACGAGACGTCTGAGCATCAAGGTTTCTCCTCGCCACGCCGTTATTCCCTTGCATATCAGTAGAACGCAAAGGGACCCCCATGAAGCGGGTATCTATGATCGGTGCAGCCTGTGCTGTTCTGTTTCTCTTCGGATGTGGCGGCGGTAGCGAGGTGGCGACAACCACGGCAACACAGTCCGTACCCGCTGCGGCCACGCCGGCTACGACGGTGAGCAAGGTCGTACTCGGGTACGTGCTCAATACCACGGCCTCGTTGACCTCTGCCATGAGTGCCACCACCCCCGTGAATACGGTGTCGATCGACGTCCTGCGTGCGTCCGCCAACGGCGATCTCACTGGAACGCTGCCATCGGGCCTATTGGTGAACAACCGCGCGGCGGGCAAGGGTTCGTACGCGTGTATCACCAACCACGGAGCGGCGGGATTCGACCCCGATATCGGCCATGCCGCGCTGGTGACCAATCGCGCCGCCACGCTGCAGAACATTGTGACGCTGGCGCGCACGCAAGGTCTGTCCGGTATCAACCTCGACTTCGAAGGTCTATACCCGGCTGACCGGGCCGCCTACAGCAGCTTTGTGGCGGACTTGGCGGCGCAACTCCACGCGATCGCATCCAAGCTCATCCTCAGCGTGCCACCCAAGCAGGCCGATACGGCCAGCAATACCTGGACATGGCCGTACGATTTTGCGTCGATCGGCCAATCTGCCGACTTCATCCAGGTGATGACCTACGATCAGCATTTCACCGGAAGCGCCCCGGGCCCGGTTGCCGGCATCGACTGGATGCAGACCGTGCTGCAGTACGCGACGAGTGTGGTACCGGCAAGCAAGGTGCTGCTCGGCCTGCCCGCCTACGGCTACGACTGGAACCGGACCGCAAACACTGGTGTGTCCGTGGCTTTCAAGGACATGCAGACCCTCATTGCTTCAACGAATGCTGTGCCACAGTGGGACACCGTCAACCAGTCCGCCCACTTCAACTACGTCGCGAGCGACGGCAGCACCCATGAAGTCTGGTACGAAACGTCGCAAGGACTTCAAGCCAAGGCGCAACTGGCCAACACGCTCGGCTTGGCCGGCGTGTCAGTCTGGGTGCTGGGCAGCGAAGACGCGAGCTTCTGGACGGGCATCTCTGCCGCGTTGAAATAGTTCTGGCGCGAGAGCGGGGAGCGGGCCTTGCGCTCCGGCGACGCGCGCCCCATTAAGCAACGTCGAATGTGCGCAGCACAACAAGCGTCGTCAAGCACGAATCCACGACAAACCAGAGTCGGAGCGCGCCCACTAAGCATCGCGAAACGTTTTGCTCAAGGTTAGGTTGACGGATGTTCCACCGTCATCGTGCGCGACAACGCTGCGCTCCATCACAGCATCACGAGGAAACCCGAGACCGTTCAGGAATTGCGGTCCAACCAGCCCTTCAAGTATTGCAAACGGGCCTGCGAGCCAATGAGTTGCGCCTCTGCTGAGATTCGTTCCACCTTCATCGTGCGCTGTACGCGCAGGCCCTCTTCAGTGTCAATTCCTTGCAGGCGCTCCAGCGTGGAATTGGCCAGCGCTGTACGTTGCTCCAAGGTGGAGACATTCATGGCTTCGCCGGCTGCCAGACCGGCGACCGTGTTCTTTGCACGACGTAGGCCCTGTGCGCTGGCATCGTGCTGCTCGTTGAGCAACTGTTCGGTGAGCGCCGACACCTTCCCGGCAGCCCGGTCAGCAGCCGGCTTACCCAAATTGAACGTGGCCTGTACAGCGACAAAGCCTTCGCGTTGGCCATTGGCCCGGAAGTCACTGCGCATACCCGCAGCCAGCGACACATCCCATCCCGATTGAACAATGATCTTGCTGCTGAGCGCGGCGATTTCGCTCCGGGCTGCCACTGAGGCAATCACCAAGTCGTTGAGTGGCTCATCAATGGGGGGCAGCAGGCCTTGCAGCTGGCTCCGACGCTTGGCGAGACTGACCAGTTCGCCGCGCAGGCGGTCCGCCTGGTCAAACGCTTCCTTCACATCAGTCAGACGCGCCGAGCGTGCGGCCAGCATGGCTTGTTCCTTCTGGACGTTGTTTTCGGCCTGCTCCAGCGCCTGCTTCAGCAAGGGCTCCATGGCATTGAGTGCCACGAGATCGGCGCGCAGCTCGACATTCGCCGCTTGTTCAGCCAACCGGTTCTCGAGGCGATAAGCATCGCATTGGGCCTGCGCCAACTGCCGGACTACGCGCGCCTGTCGGTGTTTGGAGAGCGATTTGCGTACGCCGACGGCAATGGTGTGGATACCTGTATTTGGGTCGCCAATGTTCGTGAAGGCCTCGGCGGAACCCAGCAGTTCGCTTTGCACTTCTGCTTGCGCCTGGTTCAATGCGCAGAATGTGTCACTCTCACCCGCAACTGCCATGGTGGCAAACAGCGTGGCTGCAGCTGCCACGATCGCCTGAATCGCCTTGCTCATTTTGTTCTTCTCGTTGGTCGCGATTACAGGATCAGAGGACGGCCACCAAAGAACAGTACTCGCTCTTTGGCGGCGGCTTCGTCGGTCAACTCAAGGTCGACCAAGAACCCGCGAATATCACGTTGAAACACCGGATGACGGCCTTTCTCCTCATCCTGGGTCACCGCCCTGACCACACCCACCTTGGAGCACAGCAAAACTTCGAGGAAGCACGAATACACTGGAGCGCCAACCGCTACCGACTCTTCATTCTCGTAGGGAACGAAAGCGAACTGGTGCACGGCCTGGGCACCGTAGGCAGCTAGGTAATAGGGGCTGCTCATCAGCTTCTCCAGGAATGTCTCCAGCTCCTTACGCTCAGCTGTATTGACTGCGGTTTCCGCGTCGAGGTCAGCCAGTTTCAGCTCGGCTTCGGTCAGTTCACGCTTGAGGACACTCAGACGAGCCAAGCTTTCGAGGGTCTTGGGGGACGTTGCAGCACCGTCGATGGTCCGGATGCCGTAGTTGAGCTCACTCATTCGAGACTCCAGCGAGACTGTGTCGATGAGGCCGGTGTTCAACAAAACCTCAGCAGACACAATCTGGGAGCGAGCACGAGCGGCGGCCTCCTCAGTAATCAAGCCGGCGTTCAGGTTTTTGTCGATGGACTCGGCCAGCACTCGATTGGCCTTCACAACCTCAGCCGATTTAGCATCCACACTGCGCTTCTCCCCAGCCAGTCGGCCCAGCTTTCCAGTCAAAGCTTGGTCAACCCGCTTTTGTACTTGCAGCGACTCTTCATAGCGCGCAGCGAGATCAATGAGCCATTCCTTCTGCTTGATGAGGGCGGTGCGGGCTTTTTCAGCGCTGTTCAGCTTGAGCTTCAGCATATCAAGTGCTTGACGCGCCCGGAACACGTCCGCAGTCATCGACACGATGCGGGGGCTTGATTTGGACATGATGACTGGAGCCCCCCAGCTTTTGTTGACCCCGTATATAAACACCATGCCGAAGTAGCAAGCCGCAGCGAGCAGCACCGACGCCAAAATGAGGACGGCCAACCAACGATAGCCCTTAACAAAAAATTTTTGGAACAGCGTCATTTTCTACTTCCCCGTGGAGGTTTTATGTACTTTTTCAAGATAAAAATCAGTAACGAAACCCAGCCACTTGTACTGATTTTTTTGAACTGTATTAACCTCCCGCGTTCCCCAGACACCTACGTCAAAGGTGCACAGCGCGAGAATGGTAATGAGCAGCGAATCCATAAAGAACCAAGCGCCCGCCAAACCCGCCAGCAGTGGATACCTGATCTTGTCCGAGCCATACGCAATGTGCTTGATGAAGTGGTTGTAGGAGACTGCGGCCACCATAAACACAGAGCAGAACATCAGGAAGGCGCTCGCCACGGTGTCCAAGGCGTTGCCAATGCCGAAGACGGGGATCACCGTCACCAGATACATGGCCCAGATTACCGTGAAGAGTTCGGGCAGTACCGCCGTAAGGAGCGGGCGCGGACCCATCACGCGAAGGTGTTGCGGAAGACGGGCTAGCGTCCAGAACAGGTCTCGCAGACCTGAGCGGCGCCAGCGCAGTTGCTGCGAAAACAGCTGCGAAAGCTGGGCGGGCGCAGCAGTCCAGCATACGGCCGCTGGATTAATGATGGTCTTCCAACCGCGCATGAGGATGGCGTGCGTCATGTAGCGGTCTTCGCCATCCCGAACCTTCACCCCGAACCAGTTGCGGGTGCGGACTTCTTCCTCGACCTCCTCGAAGATTTCACGGCGAACTGCGAACAGACACCCGCTGATGCAGAACATGCTGCCTTGCACGTTCTGAAGCATTTTTCCCACCTGAAAGCTCATGAAGTAGACAAGAGCCTGCACCATCGTAAAGACGTTCTCGTTGACGTTGGTGATGCCGATATGGCCCCCGACGGCACCCACCTTGGGGTCGCAGAAGCAGGCCACCAATTCGCGAATAACGTTCTTGTCAAAGATGCAGTCGCTATCGATGCAGATAACGATCTCCCCGGTAGCTTGCTCGAGCGCGCGCGTGAGCGTGACGTGCTTCCCCGAGTTGACTGGGTTCTGGCTAATACGCAGTCGGTCCGGATTCGCTTGCTGGGCCTGCTGCAAGTACTGGTACGAGTTGTCAGTACTGCGGTCGTCGATGGCAATGATTTCAAGTTTGTCCTTGGGCCAATCCGCAACCATGATGCTGTCAATCGTCTCCAGGACGTGCGCCCCTTCGTTGTAGACGGGAAGTAGCACACTGACCTTTGGCTGGTAGCGGTAGTCACGAGGCGGACGGGCTGCCTCAGTCGTCAGGCGGACCAACAGCCCCCCACCGAACATAAAAAGGATGAGCATGATGGGCAACGAATGCCACAGAGTAAATTGCGCATCGAACATAAGGAGCTATCCGCGGTTTTCGGGATGTTTCTATAACGCTCACCGCCACCTGTTTTATTTGGCGGAGCGCATGGATTCTTCCTGACGTCGCAATCCGGACTCAGGCGTGAAGGCAAATCGTTTGACTACAAAATCGATGGGTTGGTTATTTTGTGGGGAAGCGCCTTTTACCAACCACAAATTCATGTCGATTTTGGCGTCACCCGGATCAGGGACATTCTCCGTTCGAACCCAGCGGTGAAGTATCTGACCGCTAACAGCGCTCACAGTGAATTCCACCATGCCTTTAGTCCAGTGAATCGCGTAAACGGTGTTTGATTGATTTACGTTGAACCGGCGAATATTGTCTGGATTGCCTGAAGGCTGTACAACGAACTGCGCGTTCTGGCCGGACGGCTTGCCCCAATAAGATAGTTCGACGTCCAATTCGCTGTGGCTATTCTCGGCCGAACTTCCGTAGGTAAAAAAACCAAAGACCGCCTGTCGATCCATATCAAACGGATTGGTTTCCACTTCTATCTCGTAAGTGCCATATCCCGGTGCCTGGGTCAGCATGATCTCCGAGCAAGCCCAGCCCATTGCCGCTTTTCTGATAGATAGATGGAGCTTTCCATCAACGTCCACGCTGACGAAATCAGCGGTTCCTGAAAACACATTCGGGCCAGGGCCGGCTAATTGCCCGTCTGACGAGCGGACGAGCCATCGGTAACCAGAAAAATCAAGTTCTCTTGCGGAGGCCGGCAACATCAAGAAAGCGAGCAGTCCGATGGCGCAAAGGCGGCCAAACATCAAACCCCTTGCCAATAAAGAATTGGCACGAGTAAGGCACGCAATACGGCGAAAATGAACGTGGAATTTCACTTTTTGAAATTAGTAAAAGATGCATTGCGCCAGAAGAGATATCGGCTTCGCTTCGCTTTAATGCTTTAAGCGACGAAACCCGCACTACGGAACACCATTTTTTGTAAGCCATCCCAGCCCAGCAAGAGCGTCAGCTGAAGACGGGCCACCGGGAACATCCGTTCACCAGATCACGGCCGCCACAGCACGGCGCGATCCGGGCAGGTATCCCGGTCCAGCACGGCCTTGAGATCACTCACAACGAACGACGCACCGGGCTTGGCGAGCGACTCCACCAGCGTCCAGCCACCCTCGCGGTATTCCGTGTGCGGCACGGCCAGCACGATGGCATCTGCCGGTTTGGCATCGGCCAGGCGTGTCAGGCTGAAGCCGTATTCGTGCGTCACCTCGCCGCTGTCGGCCAGTGGGTCGACAACCTGCGTGCGGATGCCCAGCGCACCGAGCTTCTTCACGATGTCGGCCACCTTGGAGTTGCGGATGTCGGGCACGTCTTCCTTGAACGTCATGCCAAGGATGGTCACGACGGTATGCGGGCCCAGCAGGTAGCACTGCGTCATGCGCCGCATGAGCTGGTCCACCACAAACTGCGACATGCTGTCGTTGGTCTCGCGCGCCGCCAGAATCAGGCTGGCATTGAAGCCGCACGAGGCCGCCTTGTGCGTCAGGTAATACGGATCCACCGAGATGCAGTGCCCGCCCACCAACCCCGGCCGGAAGTCCAAAAAGTTCCACTTGCTACGCGCAGCGGCCAGTACGTCGTGTGTGTCCACACCCAGCGTCGCCAGCAACTGAGACACCTCGTTCATCAACGCGATGTTCACGTCGCGCTGCGTGTTCTCCAGCACCTTGGCGGCCTCGGCCACCTTGATGCTCTTGGCCGGATGCACCTGCGTAACGGCGCCATACAGACGTACCAGCGCGTCGAGCGTCTCCGGTGTGTCGCCGGCCACGATCTTGGTCATCGTGGTGAGCGTGTGCACGCGGTCGCCTGGGTTGATGCGCTCGGGTGAGTAACCGACGTGGAAGTCCTTCAAGTGTTTCAGGCCGCTGTGGCGCTCCAGCAGCGGAATGCAGATCTCTTCCGTCACGCCGGGGTAGACCGTGCTTTCGTACACGACGATGGCCCCGCGCCGCATGTGCTTGCCCACCGAGATGGATGCCTGCATCACCGGGTTCAGGTCGGGAACGCGAGCCTGGTCCACCGGCGTGGGCACTGTCACGACAATGACGTCGGCCTGCCCCAGCACCGTGGCATCGGTTGTGAAGCGCGCAGCAGCTTCAAGCAACGCGTTGCTGGTGAGCTCATTGGTCCGGTCATGTCCTTCACTCAGATCCGCCACACGTGTGGCATCAATGTCGAGCCCGGTCACGGCAAAGTGCCGCGAAAATGCCACCGCCAACGGCGCGCCCACATAACCCAGGCCAACCACGGCAATCTTGATCGTTGCAGGCTCAACCGCCAGCCTGGTCGAATCCGGCCAGCGTGGTGCCGGCTTGATGAACACGCTGTCGCCAAACGCCGACTTGCCAGTCAGTGACATCGTCCTCTCCCCTCATAGGTCCAGACCGGCTACCCGAGCGCCAACCTGTTGTGATGGTTCGCCCAGACGCATTTCCGGCGGCGGCTGGCGACCAATTTTTATGAGGCGAGAATCTGCAAAGAGCGTGCCACGGCGATAGCAACATTCTGCGGATCTGATGAAAACGTTGTCATATAAGGCACGGCGGGCCGCCAAACCTGTAAGGATTGCAACGAAAAAGTGCTATGAAAAGCGCTTAAAACGTTTCGTGTTACGTAACGTCTGCCCGAGCGGGTCATGTGTGTCGTGATGAAGATCACGGAATTTGCATAATGCGGGGCGCCGGGGCGCGCGCCAGGATGAACCGTATCGCCTACCTCTTTCAGAGTAAGGTGCCTTGCTTGGGCGGCAGGATCGGCAGCCGTGGCCATAGCTTGGTGTCCACTGACAAGACGGCTCGGCTTTTGGTGAAACCTCCCCTCGGAGAACAGGCGTTGACACGCTTAGACGTTGTAGAAATCGAACTGGGTGACATCGAATCGATTGAGCAGCTCCACGAGCGACTGATGGACAAGCTGCGGTCTCCAGCTTGGTACGGAAAGAACTGGGACGCATTCTGGGATGCGATTACGGCGCTGGTAGACATGCCACACGTTCTGCGGCTCAAACACTGGGCTGAGTTCGAACGCAAGTTCCCGAGCGAGGCAAAGGTAATGGCCGATTGCCTGCACGATATGGAGAAGCAGTTTCCGTCGTACGCTGCGCGGATTGACCGTATATGACGGCGTTCAGCCAGTAACGACTGTCCCGATAGCGGAAGACCTTCACTTCGTTCAAGGAGCACGCCAATGACCCCCATCATCACTGCCTTTGAACGGTCGCCCGATGGCGGCAAGGGACTGGCGCGTGACACGCGCGTTCGCTGGGCGCTCGAAGAAGTGGGCCAACCCTATGAAGTTCGCCTTGTCTCGTTCCACGCGATGAAAGAGCCCGCACATCTGCACCTGCAGCCGTTCGGCCAGATTCCCACCTATGAGGCAGGCGATCTCGTCTTGTTCGAGACGGGCGCGATCATTCTCCATATCGCCGAGCGCCATGCGGGTCTATTGCCGGACGATGGCAATGCGCGGGCGCGGGCAATCACGTGGATGTTTGCGGCGCTCAACACCGTGGAGCCGCCGATCCTCGAACTCTCCACCGCCAAGTTTCAGGAGGGCGACAAGCCCTGGACCCAGGCGCGCCTGCCGTTGATCATGGATCGCATCCGCCATCGGCTAGACCAGCTTTCTGCCCGCCTGGGCAATGCGGATTGGCTCGATGGAGCGTTCAGCGCGGGGGATCTGCTGATGGTGTCGGTGCTGCTCAGGCTGCGGTCATCGGGCCTGCTGGATGCGTTTCCGACGCTGGCGGCCTATGTTGCTCGTGGTGAAGCGCGGCCTGCTTACCAGCGGGCTTTTGCGGCGCAGTTGGCGGTGTTCACGGGCAAGCCATCGGCTGGTTGATGAAAGGCCGCGTTGGGCCCCAGCCACGCTTCAACCGCCGCTGCACGCCGCTTAATAAACGCCCGCCAGCTTCAACGCATCGACGCACATATGTGCGCCCAGTACAGCCAGCACAGTGCCCATCGCCCAGCGTTGTGCCAGCAGCAGCCCTGGTCGACGCGATAGCAGCGTCGCCATGCTGCCGGAGCAGATTGCCACCAGGCCATTGACGGTGGCGAATGCGACGATCAATGACCCGCCAAGCGCGAGCGATTGCTTGAGAACGCTCCCGTGCTGATAGTCGATGAACTGCGGCAGCAGCGACAGAAATATCATCGCGAGCTTGGGGTTCAACAGGCTTGTGGTTGCGCCCATCATCAGCAACCTGCGCGGCTGCTCACGTGGAAGATCGCGAACCTCCAGAGGAGACCGGCCACCCGGCCGCACTGCCTGCCACGCCAGGTAGAACAGATAAGCCGCGCCCACCGCACCCAGAACGCTGCCGGCATACGGCACGCTCAGAAAGAACGCCGTGATACCGAACGCCGCCCCAAACATGTAGAAGAGGTAGCCGAGCATGACGCCCGCCAGCGAGATCAATCCCGCCGTGCGCCCTTGCGCGATCGAGCGCGACATCACGTAGACCATGTTCGGGCCTGGTGTCACGGCAAGCATGCCGCCGACTGCCAGAAATCCGTAAATTGACCCCGCACCCTGCATGTTCGTGGGCTCCTCCAAGTACTCGTTGTTCGTAGTATCGGATTCGTGTTTGCTCCAGTAAAACGAATTAAACTGAACCGATTCCTCAGGTTTTCTGACGAAAATGAAGAAGCTCGATCTGGATGTACTGGAGATGCTGGTGGCCGTTGCCGAGACGGGATCGTTTGTGCGTGGGGCGGAATCCGTGCATCGGTCACCGTCGGCGGTGAGCATGCAGATCAAGGGGCTGGAAGAAGCGCTGGGCAAGCCGCTTTTCGTGCGGAGCACCCGCAGCGTGGCGATTACCGCAGAAGGCAAAACACTGCTGGACTATGGCCGCCGCATGCTCGCGATGCGCGATGAGGCATGGGCCTCGGTCGTCCGCCCGGAGATCAAGGGCCGCGTCACAATCGGCGTTCCGGATGACTACGCCTCATCATTGCTGCCGCAGGTTTTGGGCAAGTTTGCGGTTGCGCATCCGCGTGTGGAAATCCGGGTCATCGGCCTGCCCAGCAGTGCGCTTGCTCCACTGCTCAAGGACAACACGCTGGACCTGGCCTGCATGACGAAAACGAAAGGCATTGCGGGCGAATTCGTCCGGTACGAGCCGATGGTGTGGGCCGGGTCGCCCGCAAGAAAGGTGTGGCAGGAGCGCCCGCTTCCGATTGCCGTGTTTGCGCAGGGCAGTACGGCACGTGCCTACGCCATCAGTGCGCTGCAGCGGGAAAACATCAAGTACCGGATGTCTTACGAAAGCCCCAGCCTGCTGGGCCTGATCAGCATGGTTGAAGCTGGGCTCGCCATCGCGCCGCTTGCCAGATGCAGTGTGCCGGCGCACCTTGTTCAGCTATCGCAGAATGAGGGGCTGCCGCCCCTGGATGATCTGGAGGTGGTGCTCGCCCGCAGCGCTCGGTCCGGACGGCCGCCCTGCGATTTTCTTGCTGAGCAGATCTTGGCGGAGTTGCGGAGTTGAGCGGGTTGCTTGATGACAGACATCGCCCACAGCACGCGAAATTGAAAATCGATAGCCAAATGACACTTAGCCTAAAAAGCCTCGTCGGTATGGCACTTCAAGATTGGGGGAGTGACGAGAGCTGGCAAGCAATTTCGGAACTCCAGATGCGCGGATCGCCGGAGGCACTGGCCCTTGCCCGCAGGTTGGCAAACAGTCGAAATTGTCGAAAGCGTGCGCTTGGCCTGTATATGGCGTCGCAGCTGTACCGACGCCAAAAAGGTGTTCCTTTTGGAATTGCTAAGTACGCTGTAGAAGACACACAGGAAATGCTGTTGGCGGGATTGCATGACATCAGTCTTGACGCACTTTTTGCAGCAATCTCTGGGCTTGGTCACCGGCCACACCCGCTTGCGTTGCCAGAGCTCGTCAAGTTCGCTTCGCACCCCAACCAAAGAGTTCGCTTTGAAGTTGCAGTTGCGTTGGGCGGCTATCCCGAGCCTGACGCAGTTGATGCGTTGTTACGCCTTGCCAAAGACGACTCAGATGCTGTTCGTGACTGGGCCACGTTTGGAATTGGCTCCATGCACGAGGTGGATAGTCAAAGGATCCGCGATCTGCTATGGGACAACCTCCAAGACACGGACGAGGATGTTAGAGGTGAAGCACTGGTCGGTTTGGCCATTCGCAAAGATGAAAGAGTCATCCCGGTTCTACTGAAACAGCTGGACACGAACTGCCGTGCGTATGAACTGAGTGCTTCGGAAGCGATTGGAAGTCCGCATCTGTTGGAGCGCCTCAATGCAATAAGGGACTCAGTAGCCAACGAAAACAACATTCGCTCACATTGGTATGGTTGCCTCTTGGACGCAATCGATGCGTGCGGTAGGAAATAGTCGAGGACTTCTCGGATGCGTCCGAACGTCTGGTGCGGAGAGACGTGAGCGCCATGCTTGGCGCGAAAATGATCGCTGACTGCTCAGTACGCGAGCGGCGACTTTCTGCCACCAAGAAACATCCAGCGCTATCTACGTAGATGAGACATCGCCCAGCACTACAACATCATTTCCAAGGCGCCGGAAAGCCCTGGAATGCCTGAATAAATCACACAACCCGCCTCTGGAGTTGCCAACATGCCTGCATCCGGAACAGATCTGCGCTCGTTCTCTTTTGTGCTTGCAGTACCCGATCTTCAGCGGAGCGCCCACTATTTTCGTGACGCTCTTGGGTTTCAGCTTGCGTGGCCTGAAGGTTCAGATTGGCAACTCGCGACACGAAATGGTGTACGCATCATGATGGGGCACTGCCCTGACGCACTTCCACCTTCCGCAACCGGCGACCATAGCTATTTCGGCTATCTCGAAGTGGACGATGCGGATGCGCTTCACAACGAGTTTGTCAGCAACGGCGCCATCATTCTTCAGGCCCCGGCCGACAAAGCGCATGGCATGCGGGAGTTTGTTGTGGCAACGCCGGACGGGCACCGTATGGTGGTGGGACAAGATCTGTCCGGGAAAGACGAGTAAAGCATCAGGCCCAAGGTCATTGCCAGGAATCTCGCCCTAACACCCACTCCAGCGGACTCTCGGTGCAGACGCTGAACAAACTCGTTGGCCTAGTGAGATGCACAGCCCAAAACTCACGTTCAGCAATCAGGAAGCCTGGGAAGCCTGGCTCGAAGCCAACGCAGAGGCTGTGCCCGGTGTCTGGCTTCGCATCGCCAAGCGATCTGCCGACCAATCCACCGTGTCTTATGTACAGGCACTTGAGAGCGCGCTTTGCTACGGGTGGATTGATGGGCAGAAGCAAGCGGAAAACGAGCACTACTGGCTACAGCGATTTACGCCTCGAACCGCCAAAAGCATCTGGTCCAAGATCAACAAGGCAAAAGCCGAGGTATTGATCTCCGCCGGAAGGATGCGGCCCGCGGGGCTTCGTGCAATCGATCAAGCCAAGCGCGACGGGCGTTGGGAGGCTGCCTATTCATCTGCGAGTACATCGACCGTGCCCGATGACCTGCAGCAGGCGCTCGATGCCAACCCGAAGGCAAAGCAATTCTTCGCCACCCTGAACAGCCAGAACCGGTTCGCCATTCTGTTCAGAATCCAGAACGTGAAGAAGGCCGAAACGCGTGCAAGGAAAATCGCTCAGTTCGTTGACATGCTGAACAATGGCGAAAGGCTCCACCCGTAGCATTCCCCCAAAACAGACGGTCCGGCACCTCCTGGCGCCAGCCCCTGTCTTTGCTGCAGATGCGCGAGTGCGCTAGCTGGAACACCGAAAGCCGACGGGTTTCAGGCTGCTGCGGCCAGTTGCGCCGCATCTTGCGGATCGCCGCCCAGAATGTCGACCAGATCGGTCAGCATCCGCGCCAGCTCACCCGTCATCAGGGCAACGTCCGAATCGAAGCGTTCGTCGTCGTTTTGCGCGGTGGGGTCTGCCGCCTCCTTGATCACGTCGAGCGGCGTGACGCGCTTGATCGTGAGCGATGGCGTCAGCAGGAAAGAGACGCGGTCATCCCAGGTCATAGCGAGGCGCATGCATTGTTTGCCGGCCTCGATGTGCCGCCGCATGTCGTCCGCTTCCAGCGCGTGGCCGACGTATCGCACCGTGGCGCCGCCTTCTCCGGTGGAGCGCAGCTCAGCGTCCTGGTCTACGGTGAATCCGCCCGGGGCCTCGCCGGACAGCAGCCACTCCGTCATCGCGGCAACCGGTGAGTGCGCCACATGCACGTTGGCGAGCGGCAGCTGGTCGATCGATTTCACAAGCAGGCCGCGAACCTCGTCGGCAACCGTCTGAGAAGCGGCATCGATGACGAGCCAGCCGTTGACGGGGTCGATCCACACCCGGGTATCGCGGCGGATGCTGAACGCGCGCGGCAGCAACTCGTCGGTCACCTGCTCCTTGAGTTCGCGCAGTTGCTTGCGCCCGGGCTTGAAGCCCTGCTGCTCTTCCATTTCAAGCGCGCGGGCTTTGGTCACCTGATTGACCACCGATGCCGGAAGCAGCTTCTTCTCAGCGCGAAACGTCAGCAGCATCTGCCGGTTGATCGAGTACACGAGCGCGCCGTCGTCGCGGGGCGATGCCCATCCGAAGCTCTGCTTCTCGACGCTGTTGCCCGGTTGGAACGCATGGGGCGCCAACCATTGTTCAAGCTGATCAGGGGTAACGGCCCAAGGTGCCGGAAGACGATGAAGCTGGAGATTCTTGAACCACATGGCAGGGAGGGGAGTCCGGGCAAAGTCCGCGATTTTAAATGACGCGGCGCTCCCGGGCCCATTGCTGCCATTCCGACTGCGGCCGCGCACCAAGCAAAAGGGGCCGGCACCCCTCGGTACCGGCCCCTTCTTCTTCGTTACTGCAGATGCGCTAGCGCACCAATCAGCTCGGCTGACGCACAGCGTGCGTGGCTTCCCCACGCTTGCCAAAAATCACCTGCACCACCACAGCCACGACAATGTTGAACACCAGCGCCGCCAGGCCCGTGTAGACGGTGTACTTGTCACCGCCAATCACGAAGGTGTGCACCGGCTTGATGCCGTCGGAAAACGCCAGCCAGCTGCCGCTGATCATGCCTGCCGCCCAGCCCGCCAGCAGCGCCGGTGCGCGGAAGCGGTTGGAGATGTTGAACAGCCCAAACACCACCGATGGGAAGGTCTGCACGATCCACACGCCGCCCAGCAGTTGCAGGTCCAGCGCAAACTTGGTGGGCAGGAACAGGATGAACACCAGCGCGCCCGCCTTGACGATCAGCGAGATCACCTTGGCCACCTTCTCTTCGCCGGCCGGCGTGAGATCGGGGGTCACGTAGGGCTTCCAGAAGTTGCGCGTGAACAGGTTGGCCGCACCAATCGACATGACCGCCGCCGGCACCAGCGCGCCAATGGCGATGGCCGAGAACGCAAACCCCGTGAACCAGCTCGGGAACAACGCGTTGAACAGCGCGGGCACCACATCGTTGTTGTTGGTGACCTTGACGCCTGCCGCATAGGCCATGAAGCCCAGCAGCGCAATCAAACCCAGCAGCACGGTGTAGGCCGGCAGGAACACGGCGTTCTTGCGGATGGTGTCTGCACTGCGCGCCGCAAAGATGCCGGTGAGCGTGTGCGGATACATGAACGCCGCCAACGCCGAGCCAATGGCCAGCGTGGCAAACGGCAGGAACTGTGCAGACTTGAGCGTCAGACCTGTCGCCCCACCCTTGAGGGCAAACGCGTCATGCGCCGAGGCAAACACCGCACCGTAGCCGCCCAGCTTGGCCGGCACCAGCACCACCGCCACCAGCACCACGATGTAGATCATGATGTCTTTGACGAAGGCGATGAGCGCCGGAGCGCGCAGCCCGGCCGAGTACGTGTACAGCGCCAGGATCACGAACGCAGCGGCCAGCGGCAGCTCGCCCGTCAGACCCAGCGCCTTGATCACGACCTCCATGCCGATAAGCTGCAGTGCGATGTAGGGCATGGTCGCCACCACGCCCGTCAGCGCCACCGCAAACTCCAGCGAGCGCGAGCCGTAGCGGCCGTACACGGCATCTGCCGCCGTCACGTGGCCGTTGGCAGCCGCCACCTTCCACAGCTTGGGCATGATCAGGAACACGATCGGGTACACCAGGATCGTGTACGGCAGCGCGAAGAAGCCATACGCGCCCACCGCATACACCAGTGCCGGCACAGCGATCACGGTGTAGGCGGTGTAGAAATCGCCGCCCACCAGGAACCACGTGATCCAGGTGCCGAAGTTGCGGCCGCCCAGGCCCCATTCGTCAATATGCGCGCCCTTGTCAGACTGCCCACGCTGCCAGCGCGAGGCGATGAAGCCCAGCACCGTGACCAGCGCAAAGAAGAAGACGAAGACCGAGAGCGCAGTCCAGTTGATCTGTCCGTCCATCATTCTTCTCCTTTGCTTTGACCGTTCTTGAAGACGATCCAGATCAGCGCCGAGGTGATCGGCACCCACAGGAACTGGTACCAGTAGAAGAACGGAAAGCCGAAGAGCGCGGGCGTTTCCTGGTTATAGAACGGCACCCACAGCAGGCCGATGAATGGCAATGCGAGCAAGAACTTCATGGGTTGTCTCCTGATGCTCGAGGGACTTCGGTTGTTGTTGTGAAGCGGTGAGGCGCCACGCATGTCGCGTGACGGTCGGAATGCTGAGGAAGTGCTTTCCGTCGTTTTTGTTATCCGGCGCACTGTGATCGCAGCATCCTCGCCATGCCATCCGCACCTGTACGCACTCACCACACGTAGCACTACCTAGTAAGCGTAGGCTTTTCGTGTGAAATAACCAATCGCTAAGGTTGGCGCGGGTTTCCTAGGGTTTCCACGAATTCCAGCGTCATGTCTTGCGCACCGGATGCGTGAGAAAAACGCGCAAGCCAGCCATCGCACCGCGTGGCACCAAGCAAAACGGGGAGCCGCCGGCATAGGCCGGGGCTCCCCGTTTTGGGTTGTGGCATTGCAGCAGAACCCCCGGCGCGACCGGGGGTATTCAGGCTGCGCGTGTTACAGCCGGTTTCAGTGCACTCGCATTACCAGTTCCAGCGCAGACCGAGCTTGCCGTCGTAGCCGTGCAGGCGGCCATCGGTGCTGATCTGGTAGCCCACGCTGGCATAGAACGATGCCGTGCGCGTGAACTGCGCCGTCACGCCGGCCTGCAGGTCGACCACGGTGGCGGGCATGCTCGAGGTGAACGGCACCCAGCCGTTGGCCGACGAGAACGACGTCGTGGTCGTGCCACGGAACTCCTGCCACACGCTTGCCCGGAACCACGTCGAACGCGGACGCTCGGGCGTGTCGCCCCAGTCCTTCGCCACACGCACGCCCACACGGCCCAGCAACGATTGCGCGTTGCCAAAGTGCACCTGCGCTGCCGGGTCTGCGCCATCGGCCAGCCCAATGTTCTGATAGATCAACTGCGCCTGCGGCTCGATGCGCCAGCGGTTCTCCAACGCAATCGGGTACCCCGTTTCCAGCGACAGGGCATAGCCCAGGCCATGCGAGGTCAACCCAGCCATGCGCGTCGGCGACGACGTCACGTCGTAGCGCGTGCCCTGCGCAACCGCGTCGACGTACCAGTCATTCGGGCTGAAGTGCGTCCAGTAGACACCCACCGTGGTGGCGTTGATAGCGTTGCTGCCAGCGTCGGTGCCGTCAGCGTGCGTCACGTCGCCGGTGATGCGGCCGGTGGAGAACATCACGCCAGCGTGGTCGCGGCTGTTGTCGGCGTTCTGCGCGCGATAGACATCGCCACCGAGCTGCACGGCGGCCAGCTTGTAGTCGAATGCGGGGCCGTCGGCACCGTAGATGCCGCCGTCCGACATGCGGCTGCCCTTCTGGCCGATCACGCGTGCCCAGGCACCGTTGAAGGCCTTGTCGCCATCTTTGCCCCCACTTGGCACACCAGTGCGCAGCAGGGTTTCATCCCCCACGCGCTCGTGCAGCGTGTCGAGCATGGCGCGGCTGTACATGAGGGCCATCGACGGCACGGCGGTGTACAGCGACACCTCGGGCCGGTAGTTCGGCACCTCGGGCGTTGGCGTGGTGCCAGTGCCGCCGCCGTTCGGGTCCGGGGTCACGTTTGGTGTGGGCGGGTTCGGGTCCGGGTCCGGGGTCACGTTCGGCGTGGGGTCCGGGTTCGGAGCCGGACGTGTCGAACGCAGATACCAGCTATCCGCCGCACCATTGCCACCGCGATGCAGCGTGTACTCATACGGTCCGGCAACCACCGGTGCGCCCAGTGCAAACGCACCCGCCTGCGTGGTCGCGCCATTGATGGCCACCACGACCGGAATGCCGTTGCCCGTGGTCTGTGCACCCGCGCCGCCCACGTTGGTGATACGCACGGCTGTGTTGCCCGCAGCGCCACCACCCGACAGCACGAGTTGGTCGGTCGGCGAGTTGTCGGCGCCCAGTTGCGTGTTGAGCGCCAGCGTGCCGCCCGCGCCCATGAAACCGCCGTTGACTGCCAAACGATTGCCTACGCCCGCGCCGCCAACCTGCATCAGGCCCGTATTGAACAGCGCACCGTTGATGGTGAAGGTGCCGGTGCCTACACCGGTACCCGCCAGCGACGGCACGGCATCGGCCACGGCCAGCGTGCCGTCGTTACGCACGCTGCCACTTACGCTGCCATAGCCGCCCAGCGTGGCGCCGCTGTTGACCAGCGTCGAACCCGCCAGCGAGGCATTGCCGTGCGTGGCATCGCCCACCACCAGCGTGCCGGCCGCAACGGTCGTGCCGCCACCAACGCTGTTGTTGCCGTTGAGGGTCAGCACACCGCTGCCGAGCTTGGTGAGCGCGCCGCTGCCCGTAATGCCCTGCGACAGCGTCGACGAGAAGCCTTGCGTATCGATCGTGCCGCCGCCCGCGTTGAGCGTGACAGCACGCGTGCCGGCCAGATCGAGATTCTGGTTCAGTTGCAGCGTACCGCCGTTGAACGACAGCCCACCGATGGCCGCACCCAGCGCGTTGTCTGCGCTGATGGCCACGGTGCCGCCGTTGATGCTGGTGCCGCCGGCATACGTATTGCCACCAGCAGCCGTGGGCGCCAGCGTGAGGGTGCCGGCGCCCGTCTTCTCGACCGCACCCGCACCGGAGATCAGCCCCGCGTAGGTGCCAGCATCCGGCTGGTCAAAGCGCACGAGGCCGTTGTTGACGATGGTCGGCATCAAGCTCTGCGCGCGGCCTTGCAGTGTGCCTGCCGCATCCACGGTGATGTTGCCGGTGTAGGCGGCGTTGTTGCCGGTGAGGATGAGCGTGCCCTGTTGCACGGTGGCGTTCTGCACGCCGCTCACGGTGCCCGTCAGCGTCCAGGTGCCGGTGTCGTTCTTGATGAGGGTCTGGAAGTTGCTGATGTTGCCGGGCAGTGCGCTATCGCCCGTGCCGCTCAGGTAGATCGTGTTGGAGCCGCCGCCGCCATTGAAATTGCCGGTGATGGTCGAGCCCGTGTACAGGCGCAGCGTGTCGTCGCCACCCGCAAACACGAGGTTGCCGCGCACGATGCCCTTGTTGGTGAAATCCACGCTGGCGTTGCCCGCGCTGCCGATCACGTTGCCGGGCGCCTGGATCACGCCCGTCTCGTTGTTGATGATGGTGTTGCTGCCGCTCAGGTTGTCGAACCAAATGGCCGCAGCGTTGTTCGCGCGGATCGTCCCGTTGTTGATGACGGTGTTGCCCGACCCCATCACGTTGACGGCCTCGCCGTTGTTCTGACGGCCGTTGGACAGCACGCTGCCGCCCTCGGCCACCGTGAGCGTGCCGTTGTTGCGGAACTCGATCGTGTTGTTGCCGGTGTTGAACAGGCCCGGGCCGCTGCTCGCGTTGTTGCTGACGGTGGCGCCACCCTGCACGTTGATGTTGGCGTTGTCGCGCAGGCTGATGGCGTTGGCGCTACCCACGCTGATCGTGCTGCCGGTCTGCACCGTCACCGTACGGTTGTCTTCAACGGCCTTGTTGCCGGTGCCGACAGTTTGCGTCCAGGGGTTGGGGGCGGTGGCATCGCACGTGGTGGTGGTGCCCGTGGTGGTGCAGGCGGCCTGAGCCTCCAGCCCGTACAGTGCCAGCGGCGAAGCCACTAGCGCGATGGAAAGCATGCGTTGCCGCTTGCGGCGGCGTAAGGATGTCGTCGGCATAATGATTCCCCGTGCCGGCGCCGCCGACGACATCCCCGCATACCGCGCCCATGCCGGACCCGACACACCAAGCTTCGTCAGCGGAGCAGACACCGCTCCGAGAAAACAATGGGTGGATGGATGGAAACGAACTTCCCCGTTCGTTGCCGCCTTGCAACCGGCACGCAGATCACGGTGCCGGGCAAGCGGGCGGGCCACTCTGATGGCGGCTCCAGCCCGCAAACGATTCAGTTGCACGGCCCCGGTGGGTGTGCAGGCGACACTGATTCGTCGATGGAGTGCATTGTGGGCGACCCCGACCCACGGAAATTCAACAAATGTAAAAATACTGCTCAGGCAGATAAGTGATCGCGGAGATACGCAGAGTTGCCGTCTTGCACGTTCAACTCGCTCTGTTCAAGCGTTTTTATTGGGTCCGATTCAGACGCTTGTTTTATTTTTATTTCACTGATTGTTCGCCGATATTTTTAATGATTTCTAAGGCGATATTGGATTCGTATTATTTTCCACAAATCGTTTGCGACCTCTCGCAAACCCTTACCAGCAAAGGACCAGGCGCAACCGATTGCGTATAACTAAGCACCCATTTACTTAGAGTGATCCCTCCAAAAACCACCGTTTTTTAATATTCTTTTCAATCTCAAAAAATGAACTCTTGTAATGTCGTTTCACCAACTGGATTGTGCATCCCACTTAGCCCGGCATTCCCCTCGCCGGGTATTTTTTTTGTGGGCCTCAATTGACCGTACCTGCGACCGTGCGTCGCGACAATGCGGAGCCTCGTGTCAGTAGGAATGTGCGTAGACGCGCGGCGTAGTCTGCACTGACGGCATCGCGCACGGAGGGTCGAGCCGCCAGTGCGCGGCGCCATGTACCGACGTTCGGCAGGTCATCCAACACGCCAAACGCATCGATCGTGTCGAACACGTCGAAGTAGCGGAACACGGGTCCGAACACGGCATCGACCATGCAAAAGCGTGCGCCATCAAAGTAAGGGCCGTCGCCCAACTCGGCCTCCAGTTGCGTAAAGCGCCGACGCAGGTCTAGGGCACGCGCAGCAAGCGCTGCATCATCCGGCGCGTTATAGAACGCAGCAATGCCGTTCAGCACGGCGGAACCGAACTCCATCCATGCGCGATGCTGTGCGCGGGCGAGCGGCGCCTCGGGGTGCAGGCGTGGTGCTTCGGGCCGTGTCTGGGCTTCATCCAGGTATTCGCAGATGACGGCGGATTCGAAGATGGGCGTGTCACCCGCCAATAGCACGGGCGTCTTGCCCAGCGGCGAGATACGCAGAAACCAGTCGGGCTTGTCTGCGAGGTCGATGTCGCGACGCGTGAACGGCACGCCTTTCTCGTGCAGGACGATGGCGGCGCGCTGCACGTATGGGCACAGCGGATGGCTGACGAGGGTGAGTTGCAATGGCATGGGCGGCTCCAGAGTGTGGATGTCCAGTCGACTGTAGAGCCGCGCCCGCGCCGCGAGAATGCGCGACGCTGCAAAGCGTGCATGCGCCAGCGCAATGCTCAGCGGCGCGCGGCACCGTGCAACCAGGCCACGGCAGCGCACACGAGCTGCACCATGCCCCCACTCAGCATCGCCATGCGCAAGCCCTGCGTACCGCCACCGCACACGGCGTACACCGTACCCAGAATCGCCACACCCAGCGTCGCGCCACTCATGCGCGCCACGTTGACGAGCGCAGACGCCGTGCCCGAACGCTCCGGCCCCACCGCACCCACCGCGGTGTTCATCAACGGCCCGGTGGCAAAGCCCATGCCGAGCCCGGTCAGCGCCAGCCCGATCGCTGTCGGCACGATGGACGCGTCACCAGCAAACGCGCCCAGCGTGAGCAAACCCAGCGCGATGATGCCCACGCCGCCGGCCATCGCCAACCGCGCGCCAAAGCGACGTACCACCACGCCCGAGGTGGGCGACACCACCATGAACACCACGGCCATCGGCATCAACGCAATGCCCGCGCCGGTCACGCTCAGGCGCCCGGTGCTTTGCCACATCAACGGCAGCAGGAAGAGCGCGCCGTACATGCCGAAGGTCATGCCTGCCGTGGCGACCACGGCGCCCCGGAAGTGCCGGATGCGGAAGAGATCCAGCGGCACCAGCGCGGCACTGCCATGACGCGCTTCAACATGGATGAACCACACAAGCGCACCAAGGGCCACCGCCAGCACGCAGACAGCCAAGCGCCAGTCCTGATGCGCTTCAATGGCGGCCAACGCCAAGCCGCCCAGCACGATGGCGCCCAGCACTTGCGCCAATGCATCGAAGCGGCGGCGCGTGGCATCCGACGATTCCGGCACTACGCGCAGGGCCAGCACCATGGCGGCCACGCTCACCGGCACCACGACCCAGAACACCGAACTCCAGCCGAAGTGCGTGACGAGCAATCCGCCCACCGTCGGGCCGATCGTCATGGCCAGGCCGTTGCACGCCGCCCAGACACCCAGTGCGTGCCCACGCTCGACCGGGTCACGCCACACCACCCGCAGGATCGCCAATGACGCCGGCAGCATCAGCGATGCCCCCAACCCAGCCAGCGCCCGCGCGCCAATCAACCAGTTGATCGAGGGCGCCAGCGCGCACAGCACGGAGGCCACCGAAAACACCACTGCTCCCGACACGAACGCGCGCCGCCGTCCGTACAGATCGGCGAGCAGGCCACCGGTGAGCAGCAGCGTGGCATAGGCGAGGTTATAAGCGTCAATCACCCACTGCAGCGGGCCGACGCCCGCATGAAAGAACTGGCCGATCGGGCGTACGGCCAGGTTGACCACCGCGGTGTCGATCTGCGCGACCAGCACGGCCATGGACAACACGCACAGCACCAGCCGTTTGCGCGGCACGGCGTTCGGGTGCACGTGCTGCAGCGTCATGCCATCCATCTTCGGGCTCCAAGGGATATCGAAACGATGGCCCCAGCGTAGTGCCGGCACCCCACACGACGTTTCGATGCGTGTCGAAGCATCGCGGCACGGGCGTCCCTAGAATGGGCACATGACGAGGAGTCCGACATGTCGCATCTGAACAGCTTTTCCGGCACGGCCTTCCTGATTGCCGACCCGGCACGGGCTGCCATGCTCACCGCGCTGCTCGACGGGCGCGCGCTACCAGCGGGCGAACTGGCGCATGCCGCCGGCGTCACTGCGCAGACGGCCAGCACGCACCTGGCCAAGCTGCTCGACGGCGGCCTGCTGGCGGTGGAAACGGAAGGGCGGCACCGGTATTTCCGGCTGGCCGGTGGGCATGTGGCGCAAGTGCTGGAGCACCTTGCCGCCATCACGCCAACGGCGGCCGTGCGGCGGACCGCACCCAGCCCCAAGGCGCGCGAACTGGGCTTTTGCCGCTGTTGCTACGACCACCTTGCCGGGCAGGTTGGGGTGGCCGTCACGCAGGCGCTGCAATCGCGTGGCTATCTGCTGCCGATGCCCGACAAGCAATACGAGATCAGTACAGCAGGCGTGATCTGGTTTGGCGACATGGGGCTCGACGTGGGCGGCATCCGCTCAACACGGCGCGGGCTGGCGCGGCAATGCCTGGATTGGACCGAACGCACGCATCACCTGGCCGGGCCGCTGGGTGTGCAGTTCCTGCATCGACTGTGTGACGCAGGCTGGATGCTGCGTTCGCGCAACTCACGCGCGGTGCTGGTCACGCCCAAGGGCTGGCAGGAGCTGCACCAGCGCCTGGGCGTGGATGAAGCGACGGTGCGTAGCGAGGCCGAGCACCGTCATGCATGACCCCGAGGTTCAGTGGCTCGCAAGGGCCAGCACTTCCGGCAGGCGCGCCAGCAGCGCATCGCGCGAGCGCAAGCCCCCCGATGTCGGCTCAAGCTTGTCGTCCTGGATCAGGTTCGCAAACACGTAGGTCCGACTGTCGTCACCCGTGCCCTTCTTCGCCCAGCCGACAAACCAGCCATAAGCGTGTGCCTGATCCCACGTGCCATCGGGCGACGTATTGCCGGGGCCCGGCCCAGCAGTGCCCGTTTTGCCCTGCACAGCCCAGCCACCCGGCACCGGCCAGGTCTGCACCGTACGGTCCACCATCTCATACGTATGCGCAGACACCGGCAACTGGCGGTTGACGATCTTGCGCATGAAGCCCACCTGCTCCTCCGGCGAGATCTTCAGCGACGAGGTGATCCACGAGCGGTCCAGGCCGTTGTTCTTCCCCGGATCGC